>VEPJ01000124.1 GCA_012026925.1 Gammaproteobacteria bacterium
CGCGCACCTTGAAGACGCGCGTCGGATCGAGTGCGCCACCGCCGAGCAGGGCGCGTTCGACCGCGGCTGCTCGCTCCTCCGCCAGGTTCGCCAGCTCCGTGTCGGGCACGGACACGCCGCTGCGCGCCGCCGTCTCGAGGTACTCGACGGCCGCGGCCTGACGCTGGGCCTTTGCCTCGGCACGCGGCGTGCCTTCCGGCGGTTCCGGTGATTCGGGCACCTGCGGAATTGCGCCGGTCTGCTGCTTCACCAGTTCGGTCAGCACGTCGATCTTCTTGTCCGCCTCGAGGGTGGCATACGACGGGACTGGCTCGCCTTGTTTCACCTTCTTCGCGAAGTGCGCGGCGACCGCGCCCTCCAGGGCGGCGAGGTACGCCCGCTCCTTCAGCGCTGGCTGGTCGAGCTCGGCCAACGCGCCGATCGGCACGTCGAGCTTGAGCTCGGGCTTCTCGGCGAGGCTCTTCGCGAGCGCGCCGAGCCTCTCGGCCGTGGCCGCATCGAGCGTCGCCTCGCCGGGCGCGAAGTCGATGTACTGCGCGTCCTCGGCGCCGGCGAACAGCGAGCCGAGCAGCGAAAACGGCGCAGTGACCGCCTTCACGATGATGTTCTTGATGACCTGCCAGATGATCGGGCCGATGCGGAAGGACGGATCGTCGAGCGTTCCGCCGACCGGCACGTCGAGGTTGATCACCCCGTCCTTGTCCTTGAGCAGCGACGTGGCGAACTTCACCGGCAGCGTGGCCTCGCCCTGCGTGGCCGTGGCCTCGCCCCACTCGAGCTGGTCGATGCGGATCTTGTGCTGTGCGTCGAGCTTGCGGTCGACGATGGTGTAGTGCAGGTCGGTGGTGAGCTTGCCCTTGGCGATGTTGTAGCCGGCGAGCGGCGTCGAGTAGGGGTTGAAGATCGGCAGCGAGATGTTCTCGAACTTGAGGCCCACGTCGGTGTAACGGTCGAACGCGAACGGCTGCAACTCGCCCTGGATCGAGACCGGCGAGAACTCGTCGAGCTTGCCCGTGAGGCTGACCTTGGCGCGCGAGTCGTAGGCGCTCGATGCGCCGGTGATCGTGCCGCTCAATTGCTGCACGTCGGCCGAGAAATTCGGCTTCACGAAGAAGTCGGAGAAGTTCATGCGTCCGCCGTCCACGCGAATCTCGCGGATGCGGATCGGGAAGGTGTCGGCAGGCGCGGGCTCCTGTACCGGCGGAGGTGCGGTGCCGTCCTTGCGTGCCTTGGCGGCGGCCCTCTCTGCGGCGGCGCGCTCCTTCTCGAGCCGGCGGCGCTCGGCGGGCGAGCGGGCTGATTCGGCTGCGGCCTCCGCACGCCGCTGGGCAAGCGCTTCCGCCGTGCCCTTCGGGTCCAGCACCGCAGCGATGTTGATCACCTGCTCCGGACTGATGATGACGCGCGCATAGGGCTGGTGCACCAGCACCCGGTCGATGGTGAGCGAGTCCGGCGCCATCGCGAACCGCAGCTTGGACAACTCGAGCCGCTTGAAGCTGACGAGATCCTGGTCGAGTGCGTTGTCGATGGAGCGGAAGCCGTCGATCGCCACATCGCCGGCGAAGGCCATTTCCGGAGCGTCGCCCCCGGGAGGTGCCAGTGTCGCCTTGCCTTGGACGTCGAGTTCGCCACCCGTGATCGTCAGGTCGGCGACGGGCAGCACGTACGGCTGCAGGATCTGCATGCGCGCCTTTGCGAGCTTGACGTCGAGTTCGGCCGCGAGCGGTTCCGGGGTCAATGTGCCACTGGCATCGAAGCGTGCGTGCCCGTTGATGACAGCGTCGAGCTGCACGGGCAGCGGTCGTGAAAGGTCCAGGCTGACGTCGGATACGCGCAGGTTCACCGGCTTGAGGTCGAACTTGCTCGCAGGCGTGAGCGTGCGGTCCTCGAACGCGACTGCCGCATTGGTGAGTTCGATACCGCCCACCGTGACCGTCCAGGGTTTTGCCGGTGCCGCGGGAGGCGCGGCGTCCTGCGGTTCGGCCGCCGTTTCGAACGCCAACAATTGCTCGAGGTTGATCGATCCGTCGGCCGACATCCATGCATCGGCCTCGAGCCCGTCCAGCGTCACTTTCTGCACGGCCACTGTCTGTGCCGGCAACGCGAGGCTCGTCCCGGAGACGACCAGCGACGGAATCAGTACCCAGTCGCTTTCGGCGTCCCGCGCGCGAAGGCTCAGGTCCGTGAGCGCGATCGAAGGCAGGTCGACGCCGAGTTCGATCTCGTCGCCCAGTGACACGCGGTAGGTGCCATTCAGGTCGATCCTGCCCTGGGTCAGGGTGAACGGACGTGTGTCACCGAGGAAGTCGAGCAGGCCAGGTGCGTGCAGCGCGCCGATCCGGAATTCGCCCTGCGAGGAGATCACTGGCTCGAGCGCGAAGCGGCCCTTCCAGTCGAAGGTCTCGTCCTGCGGGCTGCGTGCGCTGAAGCTGAAATCGCCACCCTCGGGCGTGGTGCGAAAATCCTCGAGGGCGAAGCCCACGGCGCGGAAGCTGCGCGAGAGCGGCGTCGGTCGTGATTCGTCCGTGAATTCGATCGCGCCGCGCTCGACCCCGAGGTGCTGGACCCAGACGCTCGGCGTCGGTTCCTCCGGTTCTTCCTCGGGCAACGCAAGGTCGGCCAGGTTCAACGATCCGTCCGGGCGCACCACCGCGCGGATCTGCGGTGCCTCGATCGTGACGTCCTTGAACGTAAAGGCCCGGTTCCACAGCGAGGCGATCTCGAAGTCCACGAACAGCCGCTGGAAGCCGAGCATCGGGCGGCCGTCGGCGTCCGGCAGCGCAAGGTCGCGAACTTCGGCCTGCAGCTTGAACGGATGGATGGCGATCGATCCGATGGCGAGTTCGCGCTGATAGTGTTCGCGCACGAACGCCTGCGCCTGGTCGCGCGCGATGGATGGCGCGACCTTGAACCCGAACAGCGCGTACAGCCCCACGAGCGCCACCGGGATCGCGGTGGCCCAGAACAGTTTCGACTTCAGGAGATTCGGCACGTTGCACCCGGGCGGCAACTCGCCGCCACAACAGGCCCGCCGCCGGCGCCACGCGGACCGCGACGCCGGCAACGGGCGAGGTCACATCACTTTTCGTCGCCCAGCCAGCGGTAAGCGTAGCCCGCGATCAATGCGCCGATGATCGGCGCGACCCAGAAGAGCCACAACTGCCCGAGCGCCCAGTCGCCGACCATCAGCGCCGGACCAGTGCTGCGGGCCGGGTTCACCGACGTTCCGGTGACCGGTATGGTGACCAGGTGGATCAGCGTCAGGCCGAGGCCGATGGCGAGCGGCGCAAATCCGGCGGGTGCGCGGCGGTCGGTGGCGCCGAGGATGATGACCAGGAACATCAGGGTCATCACGACTTCGATGAGGAACCCTGCGGCGAGCGAGTAGCCGCCCGGCGAATGCGCGCCGAACCCGTTCGCTCCGAGCCCGGACGCGACCTCGAATCCGGGCTGCCCTGAGGCGATCACGAGCAACGTGAATGCTCCGGCGATGGCCCCGAGCACCTGCGCCACGACGTAGGGCAGGACCTCGGCCGCCGGGTGCCTGCCACCGGCCCACAAGCCCACCGTCACGGCAGGATTCAAGTGGCAACCGGAAATGTGGCCGATCGCATAAGCCATGGTCAGCACGGTCAACCCGAACGCCAGTGAGACGCCGGCCAAACCGATCCCGACCGGGACCCCGTCCTTCAGGAAGACACCGGCGAGTACGGCGCTGCCGCACCCTCCGAGCACCAGCCAGAACGTACCGATGAACTCAGCCGCGAGTTTCTTGGACATGGGCATCCGGGTTCCCCTGCATGTTGTTGATTGGCGATCCGTACCCACCCCGCCGCAAATCTAGCTGCGCAGCGGTCCCGCCGACAAGGAATTTCGCGTTCAGGCCTGCAGCAGCGTCCAGGTGTACCCGTCGGGCGCGACGAACGAGAATGCTCGCTCGCCGAACTCGTCCGGCAGCACGTCGGTGACCTGCGTGGCGCCGCCGGCCTGCACCAGTTTCCACAGGCCCTCGACGTCGCTCGTCCGCCAGGTGTACTGCGAGTAGCCGAGGCAACCCGGCCGCGAGCGGTCGCGCTTGTCGGCCAGGCGGCTGGAAGCTGCGAAGCGAACGATCTTGAGCTTGCCGGAGCGCCGCTCGTCGAGCGCGTGGCCCGAGCGCGGGTCGTCGAAGTCCACCATCCAGTGGGTCTCGCCGTCCTGGAGCCCGAAGATCTGTCGCGATCCCGTGGCCTGGCCGTAGGGGCGCTCGCCGTCGAACCAGCGCTTGAGGCCCAGCACCTCGTCATAGAACCGCAACACCTGGTGGTCGTCGGTGCAGATCATCATGCCGGCGTGCGTGTGCTGGCTGGTGCGGAACATCGCGTGCGGGCAGATGCAGCCGTAGTGCGGGCTCTCGTAACCGAACCGTTCGAAGAACACCTGGCGGTACAGTGGCTGGATCACGACCATTTCGCGCACGCCGACGATCGGGTCGGCGAACGGCCGCGGCGCGCGCTCACCCGTGACCTCGCCGATCACGGCGAGGATGGGTTCGATCAGCCGGATCGGCTCGCCGAGGTCGCGCGCGGTGATCGCGTGGTTGGCGACGTTCAGCACGCTCGCGGTGAGGCGCACGCCCCAGCGGCTGCCGAGGCAACGCAGGTTGTCGTCGAGGCCGAGGCCGTCGTTGACGGGGCGATCCCACTGCATCAGGCGGATCAGGCCGTGGTCGGCGTCCTGATGGTACAGGCGCACGGACCGCACGGCCGCGTCCACGCCGTACAGGGCGCGAGCCGACGCGGCGTCGAGCGTGCCGAAACGGCCGGCGCGGCAGCCGAATCGCTCGTAGTAGGCGATCGATGCCGCGAGGTCGGGCACGCCGACGCAGATCTCGTAGAGTCCGCCGACGCAGGACGGGCGGGCTTTCGCGTTGCCGGGAGTCGTCTGGGTCATGCGCGCCTCTTCACCACACCGTGCCACCGACGAGCCCGCCGGCGGCGGGCAGGAAGGGACGATAGTCGATCGACGACCAGAACTGCTGGGCGAAGTAAGGGTCGGACTCGAGCCACGCCCGCGCCTGCTCGAGGCTGGTCGTCTTGAACACGTACAGGCTGCCGGTCATGCGGCCGCCGTCTTCCGAATAGAGCGGGCCCGCCACCGCGATGTGCTCGAGCATCGACTCGATCCAGCGCAGGTGTGCCTGGGCCGCTGCCTTGCGCTTGGGCAGCGAGTCAGGGCCATCGAGGCAGTACACGGCCACGGTGGTCGGCGCAAACGGATTGCGTGCGGTCTCGCTCATCTCTCCCCCTGCAGTTCCAGGTCGTTCTAGCGGCCGGCGTCCGGCTCCGGCAGTACTTTACCGGGATTCAGGATGCCTTTCGGGTCGAGGGCCTGCTTGATGGCGCGCATGACCTCGAGTTCGACGTGGCCCTTGTGGCGGGCGAGGGCCTCGCGCTTCAGGCGGCCGATGCCGTGCTCGGCGCTGATGCTGCCGCGGTAGCGGCGCACGATGCCGTGCACCGCCTCGTGCATCGCTTCGGCGTGGGCGAGGAAGGCCGTACCATCCTCGCCGAGCGGCACGCTCACGTTGAAGTGCAGGTTGCCGTCGCCAACGTGTCCATAAGCCACCAGGCGGCCCGCCGGCACGATGGCTAGCACCGCGGCCGTCGCTTCCGCCACGAAGCGGGGCAGTGCGGCGACCGGCACCGACACGTCGTGCTTGATGCTCGCGCCCTCGGCGCGCTGTCCCTCGGGCACCGACTCGCGCATTCTCCACAGCGCGGCGCGCTGGGCGAGCGATTCGGCCAGCACCGCGTCGAGCGCGAGACCGTCGTGGATTGCCTGTTCGAGCGTGCCTTCGAGCAGGCTGCGCAGGGCGGGATCGTCCCGGGCCGTCGAGACTTCGCACAGCACGTACGCCTCGTATGGCCGGTCGAGCGGATCGGCCACGCCCGGTACGTGCCGGGTGGTGAGTTCGACAGCGATGCGTGGCAGGAACTCGAAGCTCGTCACCGCATCGCCCGTCGCGGCACGCGTTCGTGCCAGCAGCTGCACGGCGGCGCCCATGTCGGGCACGGCGACGAAGGCGGGCTCGACCGTCCGTGGCCTCGGAAAGAGCTTGAGGCTCGCGGCCGTGATCACGCCGAGCGTGCCCTCGGCGCCGATGAACAGGTTGCGCAGGTCGTAGCCGGTGTTGTCCTTGCGCAGGCTCGACAGCCCGTCGATCACGCGGCCGTCGGCGAGCACGACCTCGAGCCCGAGCACCAGGTCGCGTGCCACGCCGTAGCGGAGGGCGTTCAGTCCGCCGGCGTTGGTCGCGAGGTTGCCGCCGATCTGGCAGCTGCCTTCCGAGCCGAGCGCTAGCGGGAAATACCGATCGGCGGCCTCGGCTGCGGCCTGCACCTCGGTCAGCAGGCATCCTGCATCGACGGTGAGCGAAAAATTGCCGGCATCCACCTCGCGCACGCGGTTCATGCGCCGCAGCGACAGGACGATCTCATCCCCGCTCTCGTGTGGGGTGGCGCCGCCGCAGTAGCTGGTGTTGCCGCCGTGCGGCACGACGGCGACGCCGAGTTCGTGGCAGATGGCGAGCACGGCGGCGACGTCGGCCGTGGAGGCGGGGCAGGCGACCAGGGGTGTCGCACCACGGTAAAGGCGGCGGAAATCGACGAGGTACGGCTCGACGTCGGCCGGATCCTCCAGGCAACCGGCCGGGCCGAGCACCGCGCGGATTCGTTCGACGGCGGACGCGACGCTGGCCGGGAGGGTGCTGGACATCCCGGATTTATACCGCGGAACCGGCGCCGAGGGGCAGGCGGTTCAGGCAGCCTGAGGTTTCGCGAACCTTGCGGCCACCAGCGCG
>VEPJ01000014.1 GCA_012026925.1 Gammaproteobacteria bacterium
TGCGCTGGGAAGACTGGGCCGCGGCCACACGGCTCGCCGTGCGCGAAGCGCGCCGCCGCGTGCCTGCTCCGGCACCGCTGCACCTGGTCGGCTTTTCGAACGGCGGTGCACTCGCGGTCAAGTACTCGCTCGACGCGCTCGAGGACCCGCAGCTGCCGCGCGCCGACCAGCTCGTGCTGCTCACGCCGATGATCGGCATCACGCGTTTCGCCCGCTTTGCCGGACTCGCGGGATTGCCGGCGCTGTTGCCGCCGTTCGCGCGGGCGGCGTGGCTCAGCAACCTGCCGGAGTTCAACCCGTTCAAGTACAACTCGTTCCCGGTGAACGGCGCGCGCCAGTCCTATCGCCTGACCGACGCACTGCAGGCGCAGATCCAACGACTGGCACGTGCCGGCGAACTGCAGGCAATGCCGCCGGTGCTGACCTTCCAGTCGGTGATCGACTTCACGGTCAGTACGCCCGCGATCCTCACCGCGCTGTATGCCTTCCTGCCGGACAACGGCAGCGAGATCGTGCTGTTCGACGTGAACCGCACGGTCAAGTTCGGCCCGTTGCTGCGACCGTCGTCCTACGTGGCGCTGGAACGGCTCACGCCGACCACGCCGCAGGCCTATCGTTTCACCGCCGTCATCAACGCCGGTGACGACACCGATGCCACCGTCGAGAGGACGATTGCGCCCGGCGAGCTGCAGGCGAACGAGCGTCCGCTCGGCCTGCAATACCCGGCGGGCATCTTCTCGCTGTCGCACCTCGCGATCCCGATTCCGCCGGACGCCCCGCTGTACGGCACGCCGCCCGACCCGGCCAATCGCCCGGAATTCGGCTAGAACCTCGGCGCGCTCGACGCGCGCGGGGAACGCGGCGCGCTGATCGTCGACCAGGACTTCCTCACGCGCCTGCCGTCGAACCCGTTCTTCCCCTATCTGCTCGCGCGCGTCGAGGAGAGTATCGAAAGGCCTTCGGGAGCGAGTGGCCGGGCGATCGCGACGACGCCACCCGCTGGATTGCCAGTCCGGCTCGAGGCACTGCTGTCGACGTTCGCGCCCGCCGATGTCGACGCACAGCCGTTCGCCGGCCCGTGACACAGCTGCCGGGAGCCGCGCCGTGAGCAGGAGCACCGCGTTTATCATCGCCTTCACGCTGCTCGCGGTGGCCGCGGCATTCCTGCTGCCGCCGCTGCCGCAGCCGCTCGATTACCACGACTTCGCCGACCAGCGCGACGCCTTCGGCGTGCACAACTTCCTCGACGTCATCTCGAACGTCGCCTTCCTGCTGGCCGGGCTCGCCGGCCTGTTCGTGGTGTTCTCGGGCCGGGCGTGCTTTGAGTTCCCGGCCGAGCGCTGGCCGTACGCGGTGTTCTTCCTGGGCGTCCTGCTCACGGCGGCGGGCTCCGCCTGGTATCACCTGTCGCCGGACAACGAGACGCTGTTCTGGGACCGGTTGCCGATGACCATCGCGTTCATGGGGCTGGTGTCGAGCCAGGTCGTCGAGCGGATCAACGTCCGGGCCGGACTCATCCTGCTCGGCCCGATGCTGCTGGTGGGCCTGGCGTCGGTCGTCTACTGGATCGTCTCGGAGCGCATGGGCGCGGGCAATGTCCTGCCCTATGCGCTGCTGCAGGGGTACGCGGTCGTCGTGCTGCTGATGATGGCTGCCCTGCATCCGTCGCGTTACACGCGGGCCAACGACCTTTACTTCATCTTCGGCTGGTACGTGCTTGCGAAGCTGCTGGAGCATTTCGACGCGCAAGTGCTGGCTTACAGCCACGCCGTGAGCGGCCACTCGCTCAAGCACGTTGCCGCGGCCGTGGCGGGCTTCGTCACCTGCCGCATGCTCATGCAGCGTACGCTGGCGGAGCCGGTCCGCGAGGCCTAGCACCATGGAACGATTGCGCGCGCTGGTGTACGGCACGGTGCTGCTGATCTGCATCGGCTGGGTACTGCACGTCGGCAAAGCGCTTTTCGTGCCGGCGGTGCTCGGCGCGGTCATCGTCTACATCATCGTCGGCCTGGCCGAGGCATTGGGCCGGCTGCCGGGCCTCGGGCCGGCGCTGCCGTCACGGTTGCGGTACCTGTTCTCGATCCTCGCCATCGGCGTGACCTGCGTCCTGTTCGCCTACCTCCTGATGGCCAACAAGGACCGTGCGCTGGCGCTGGCGCCGCAGTACCAGCAGTCGCTGCTCGCGACCATCCAGCAGATGGCGGTGCACTTCGGTTTCGAGACCGAGCCCACCTGGGCGACGCTGCGGCAGGAGTTGATGGCGCGGATCAACCTGCAGCGGCTCGCCGGCTCGCTGCTCGCGTCGGTCGGATCGATCCTCGTGACCTTCGTCGTGGTCTGCCTGTACGCCACCTTTCTCATGATCGAGCGTGGCAGCTTCGAGGCCAAGCTGGCCAACCTGTCCGACGATCCGGCGCGCGTGGCGCGCATCCGCAACGTGATCACGGCGATCAATCAGCGCATCGGCTCGTACCTGGCGCTGAAGACGCTGTTGAGTCTCCTGCTCGCCGTGGCGAGCTATGTCGTGATGCGCCTGTTCGGGCTCGAGTTCGCGGCGCTGTGGGCCGTGCTGACCTTTCTCCTGAACTTCATTCCTTACGTCGGCTCGGTGCTGGGCGTGGTGTTCCCGGCCCTGATGACGGTCGTGCAGTTCCAGGATGTCGGCACGGTGCTGACGATGCTCCTGGCGCTCACGGCGCTGCAGTTCGGCATCGGCAACTTCCTCGACCCCTACGTGATGGGTAATTCGCTGAACCTCAGCCCGTTCGCCATCCTCATCAGCCTCGCGGTGTGGTCCGAGTTGTGGGGCGTGCCCGGGGCGTTCCTGGCGGTGCCGATCACCGCGATCCTGACGATCGTGTTCTCGCAGTTCCCGGGCACTCGGCCGATTGCCGTGCTGTTGTCGAGCAACGGCCGGTTGTGATCCAGCGCGCACGCGTCCTCGGCCTGATGGCGCTGTTGTTGCCTGCGGCCGGCATCGCCGCAGACGGTCCGCGCCGCTTCGCGGAGCTCGGCGTGGGCCGGGGGCTCGATGCCCGGGGCGCGGTGAGCCTGCTCGTCGACCGCAATGGGCTGCTTTGGGTGGGCTCGCGCGAGGGCCTGTTCCGATACGACGGTTACCAGGCCAGCGTCTTCCTGCCGGATCCGGAGCGTCCAGGGCGGATCAGCGACATCGACATCCGGGCCCTGTTCGAATCGGGCGACGGCGCGCTGTGGATCTCGACCAACACGGGCGGTCTCAACCGGCGTGACCCGCAGTCGGGAGCGTTCACGCAGTTTCACCACGACTCCGCCGATGCCCGCTCCCTGAGCGACGAGAGTGTCTACGGCATCGCCGAGGATGCCGAGGGCCGACTGTGGGTCGGCACGCAGCGCGGATTGAACCGGCTCGACCCGGACGGACGCCGGTTCGAGCAGCATTTCCACGAACCCAGTCGTGCCGACAGCCTCGCCGCCGATTGGGTCTACACGCTGCATCGCGGCCCATCCGGGACCCTGTGGATCGGCACGGTGGGCGGTGGACTCGACCGCTGGACCGGAACCGCCGGCCGGTTCGAGCACTTCGCGCTGGCATCGCTCGCCGGTGGTCCACCGGGCCTGGACGATGTGTTCGCCGTCCACGAAGCGCCCGATGGCCGCGTCTGGGTCGGTACCCGCGCGGGCCTGGTGCTGCTCGATCCGCGGCAGGGCAAAGCCGAGCAACTCGACCTGACCGGCATCGCGGATGGGCAGCCCCTGGTCACGACCATGCGTGTTGACCACACCGGGCGCCTCTGGGTTGGCACACTCGGCCACGGCGTATTGGCCGTCGACACGGCCAGGCGTCAATGGGAGCGCATCCACTCCGGTCCATCAGGCTCGGCCGAGGGCTTTCCGTCCCGAGCCGTCCTGAGCATCGCGGCGACGGAGCACTTGCTGTTCGTCGGCACCTGGGGCCAAGGCGTGTTCCGCACGCCGCTCGACGCACCGCCGTTCCAGCTGTTGACGGCCGGGACCGCGCCGAAGGGCTTGCGCCACGAGAACGTGACGGCCGTGCTCGCCAGCGATGAGCCCGGCCGACCGTGGGTCGGAAGCTTCGGCGGAGGACCGCAGCGAGTGGATGTCGAGGCTGGAACCGTGGAACCGAGTGGCGGCGACGCTGCCGAAGCGATTCGAGCGTCCGGCGTCATGAGCCTCGCCGTGACCCGGGATGGCACTCGCTTTGCAGGTTCGACCGAAGGACTCTTTCGCCATGACGCGGACGGCAGGCAAGTGGGTCTCGATGCGCACGTCCCGGGCGACGACGGCAGCATCGGTCCCGGCTATGTGCCGGCGCTCTTGCCGGCGGAAGGTAACGACCTCTGGGTCGGTGTCGGCGGCAGCGGGCTGTTCCGCCGCGACGCAGCGACGGGGCGATTCGAGCCGTTCCGTCACGATCCCGCCGCGCCGGCGTCGTTGAGCGGTGATTACGTCACGGCCCTGTTCTCCGCCGCCGATGGTCGCCTCTGGGTCGGCACGCGCTCGAACGGCCTCAACCGTTGCAGCGTGGCGCCGTTCGCCTGCGAGCGCTTCGACGGGCGCGAACCGGGCATGCCGAGCCTCGGTCACCACCACGTCACCGCGCTGCGTCCGGACGGCAGCGGCGGATTGTGGATCGCGACCAGTGGCGGCGGATTGCGACGGGCGCAGGTCGGCGAGGGCGAGCGAGTGCTCGGCTTCGATCGATGGGGCGCGGCCGAGGGGCTGCTGAGCGACGGCGTGATGTCCGTCGAGTCCGACACCGATGGCTCGCTCTGGGTGGCGACCCGGCAGGGCCTGTCGCGCCTCGATCCCGCGTCGCGCCGCGTCGTCAACCACGTGCCGCAGTCGGGGCTGCCCGTCTCGCATTTCAATGCCGGCGCTTCCGCGGCGGACGATCGCTACCTGTACTTCGGTTCGGTGGCGGGGCTGGTGAGCGTCCCGAAGGGAATCCCCATGCGCCTGCGCCCACCGAGCCCGGTCCGGATCACCGGCGTCGAGCGCCTGGTGAGCGGCAGCGCGACGCAGCTCGCGCCCGGCGAGATCGGGAAGCCGCTCGAGATCGGCATCGACGACGTGCTGGCGGCCGAGTTCGCGGTGCTCGACTTCACCGAGACTGCCCACGAGTACGCCTATCGCCTGCACGGTGCAGACGCGTGGACTCCCCTGGCACACCGGCGCCAGCTCACCTTCGTCGGCCTCGCGCCGGGTGGCTATTCGCTCGAGGTGCGCGGCCGCGACGCCTTCGGTCAGTGGAGCGCCAGCCCGCCGCTCGAATTCGAGGTCGTGCCACCGTTCTGGATGACGGCATGGTTCCGCGGCTTGGCACTTGCAGCGGCGGTGCTGCTCGCGCTCGGGGTCCACGTCGTGCGGCTGAGGTCACTGCGTGAGCGCAACTCGATGCTGCGGCAGCTCGCCGAGCGGCTCGATTCGGCCAAGGAAGACGAGCGCAGCCGGATCTCCCGCGAACTGCATGACGAGCTCGGCCAGACGCTGACTGCAGCCAAGCTCAACCTGCAGATGCTGCGCCCGACGGTGGCAGATGCCGGAGCCGCGGGACGGCTCGAAGATTCGATCACGATGATGGACGGCATGATCCGCCAGGCCCGCGACATCGCGCGGGGGCTGCGTCCACCGCTGCTCGACGAGGCTGGCCTCGTGCCGGCCATCGATCACTTCCTGAAGTCCCTGGCCACGCGGTCCGGCACGCGCATCGAGTTCGACGTTGCACGCGGTGTCGAGCGCGCGCCACCCGGGCTCGGCACGACGGTGTTCCGCCTGGTGCAGGAGGCCGTCGGCAATGCGCTGCGGCACGCGCGCGCGACCGTGGTGCGGGTGACGCTGCGCGACGAGGACGATGCGCTCCGGCTGCTCGTGGAAGACGACGGTGTCGGCTTCGACCCCGCTCTCGTCAACCGCAGCGCACGGCGCGGCGCACACCTCGGCTTGCTCGGCATGACCGAGCGCGTGCGCAGTGCCGGGGGCACGATCGAAGTCGAGTCGCGGCCGGGCGCCGGCAGCCGCATCATTGCGTTCATTCCTTTCGAGCGGCCCGGCCACGCGGGCCCGACCGAGCGGAGTTCGGGCACGTGATCGCCTGCCGTGTCCTGCTCGTCGACGACCACGCGCTGGTGCGGGCCGGCATCCGGGCCCTGCTCGAGACGTTGCCGCAGGTCGAAGTCGTGGGAGAAACGGGGGACGGGCTCGCAGCCGTGCAGCTCGCAACGGAACTTGCACCCGACGTGATCCTGCTGGACGTCACGCTGCCCGGCCTCAACGGGCTCGAGGTCGCGATGCGCGTTGCGCGGCTCGGCACCGGCACCCGCGTCCTGATGCTGTCGATGCACGCATCGCCCGAGTACGCAGCGCGAGCCTTTGCTGCCGGAGCTGCGGGTTACCTGAACAAGGACTCGGCGTTCGACGAGCTCTCGGCCGCGCTCGACGCGATTCGCGCGGGGCGTCGCTACCTGTGCCGGGCCATCGATCCCGCGCAGGTGGCGGTGATCGAGCGGAAGGTCGCCGACGGGGGGTGCGGGCTCGGCCGGCTGGCGCCCCGGCAGCGACAGATACTGCAGCTGGTAGCAGAGGGATACGGTACGCGCGAGATCGCCGAGCGGCTGTTCGTGAGCATCAAGACCGTCGAGACGCACCGCGCACAGATCATGCAGCGCCTCGACATCCACGACGTCGCGGGCCTGGTGCGCTTCGCCATCCGTCACGGGCTATTGCCCCCGGAAGCCACCTGAGGCGACGCCGCCCGCCAATATCAGGCGTTCCCCGATAGCCAGCAAACCGGACCCCGGTCACATTTT
>VEPJ01000112.1 GCA_012026925.1 Gammaproteobacteria bacterium
GCAGCATGCGGTCACGAACGGGTACGGGAACAGCGAGAACTTGCGCGCCCAGCCGCCGAACTCGTCCTTCTTGGTGGTCAGGTACTCGCATGCGCCCGAGGGCGCCGGACGGGCCGGTTGCGTGGTCACCGCGTCACCTCCTCGAGGAGCCCGGTCCGCCACACGTACAGCATGATCACGACCAGCAGGACCATGAAGACGCCGAGCGCCGCGAGCAGCGCGCCCGAGAGCGGCTGCGCGCCGAGCGCCCACAGGAAGAGGAACACCGTCTCCAGGTCGAACAGGACGAACACGACGGCGATCGCGTAGTACTTGACCGGCACCGCCTTGACGTTGACCTGCTCGATCGCGGTGGCGCCGCACTCGAAAGGCTCGAGCTTGACGTCGGTCGGGGCCGGCTTCGGTCCCACCACCTTGTTGAGCCAAAGCGTGACGGCGACGAACCCGAGGATCGCGAGGAGGTAGACGAAGAATGAGAGGTAGGGGTTCATTAGCGGGTGCTGATTTTCGGCGCAGACTATATTCAGGTGCAACCCATTCATCTGCCTACGGAAAACACTTATGGTCCTGCGGTGCCCTGATCAATCGAAATCCGAACCCTCGTGGGCGAGCCGCAGGAGCCGCGCGTGAACACTGTATTCCATGTCACCGACCGTTCCGTGCCGCTTTCGGCGAAGGCGCGATCACGCTGGCCCGCGCGCCTCGATCTGCTGCAGAGCGGCACCGGCCTGGCGCTGGGGCTCTTCATGTGGGGACACATGTTCTTCGTCGCGACGATCCTGCTCGGCAAGGACGCGATGTGGGCGGTGGCGCGCTTCTTCGAGGGCTACTTCTTCTTCGGACGCAGCCTCTACTGGCTCGTCTCCCTCATCGTCGCGATCGTCTTCGCACTCTTCATCACCCACGCGGCGCTCGCGCTGCGCAAGTTCCCCGCGAGCTACCGGCAGTACCGCACCTACCGCGACCACATGGCCGGCATGAAGCACGAGGACACGACGCTCTGGTACTGGCAGGTCGTCACCGGCTTCGCGCTGTTCTTCATGGCCTCGGTGCACCTGTACATCATGATGACCCGCCCGGAGCGGATCGGGCCGTTCGGGTCCGCCGACCGCATGTGGAGCGACCTGATGTGGCCGCTGTACCTCATCATGCTGTTCGCGGTCGAGTTCCACGGCGGCATCGGGCTGTACCGCCTGGCGCTCAAGTGGGGCTGGTTCGAGCGCGGCGACCCGGACGCGACCCGGCGCAAGCTGCGGGCGTTCAAGTGGGCCATCACGGCCTTTTTCCTGGTGCTCGGCGTCGCGACGCTGGTCGCCTACGTGAAGATCGGCATCGAGCACGCTCCGTTCTACGGCCAGCCCTACGAGCCGGCCTGGGTCACGGGGGGGCACCAGCCATGAAAGTCATCTACACCGACGTCCTCGTCATCGGCGGCGGTCTCGCCGGGCTGCGGGTCGCGATCGGCGCCCGCCGCCGCGGCCACGACGCCATCGTCCTCTCGCTCGTCCCGCCCAAGCGCTCCCACTCGGCGGCCGCCCAGGGCGGCATGCAGGCGAGCCTCGGCAACGTGATCAAGGGCCAGGGCGACAACGAGGACGTGCACTTCGAGGACACCGTCCGCGGCAGCGACTGGGGCGCCGACCAGCAGGTCGTGCGCATGTTCGTGAATACCGCGCCCAAGGCCGTGCGCGAGCTCGCCGCCTGGGGCGTTCCGTGGAGCCGTGTCCGCCAGGGCGATCGCGACGTGATCATCAACGGCCAGAAGGTCACGATCACCGAGCGCAACGAGGCCCACGGCCTCGTGGCCCAGCGCGACTTCGGCGGCACCAAGAAGTGGCGCACCTGTTACGTGTCCGACGGCACGGGCCACGCGATGCTGTTCGCCGTGGGCGACCAGGCCATCGCCAGCGGGATTCCCGTGCACGAGCGCAAGGAAGCCGTGGCACTGATCCACGACGGTTCCCGCTGCTACGGTGCCGTCGTGCGCGACCTCGTGACCGGCGAGCTCACGGCGTACGTCGCCAAGGCCACGGCGATCGCGACCGGCGGCGCAGGACGCATCTACCGGGTCACGACCAATGCGGTGATCTGCGAGGGCATCGGCGCGGCGATCGCGCTCGAGACCGGCGTGGCGGCGCTCGGCAACATGGAGGCGGTCCAGTTCCACCCGACGGGCATCTTCCCGGCCGGCATCCTGGTCACCGAGGGCTGCCGCGGCGACGGCGGGCTGCTCCGCGACGCGAACGGCCACCGCTTCATGCCGGACTACGAGCCCGAGAAGAAGGAACTTGCGTCCCGCGACGTGGTTTCACGCCGCATGGAAGAGCACATCCGCAAGGGCAACGGGGCCAAGTCGCGCTTCGGCGAGCACCTGTGGCTCGACATCACGCTGCTCGGTCGCAAGCACATCGAGCACAACCTGCGCGAGGTCAAGGAGATCTGCCAGTACTTCCTCGGCATCGACCCCGCCGAGAAGTGGATCGCGGTGCGGCCGGCGCAGCACTACACCATGGGCGGCATCCGCACGTTCCACACCGGCCAGAGCCGCACGTTGAAGGGCCTGTTCGCCGCCGGTGAGGCGGCCTGCTGGGACATGCACGGTTTCAACCGCCTCGGCGGAAACTCGGTCGCCGAGACGGTCGTGGCGGGCATGATCGTCGGCGAGTTCATCGCCGACTTCTGCGAGAGCCCCGAAGGCGAACTCGACATCCCGATGGCCCTGGTGCGCGAGGCGATGCAGGCGGAGCGGGCCAAGCTCGACGCGCTGCTGAACGGCCACGGGCCGGAGCAGGCGGACCGCATCAAGATCGAGATGCAGCAGATCATGACCGACAAGGTCGGTATCTTCCGTACGGGCGCCGATCTCGAGGAGGCGGTCGACAGGCTCCAGAAGCTCCTTGTGCGCAGCCGAAACATCGGGTTGCGCTACAAGGTCGACGGCCCGAACCCCGAACTCGTCACGGCCTACCGGACGCAGAAGATGCTCAAGGTGGCGCTCTGTGTCGCGACCGGAGCGCTGGCGCGCACCGAGAGCCGCGGCGCCCATTTCCGCGAGGATTACCCGCAGCGCGATGACTCGGTCTGGCTGAAGCGCACGCTCGCGACCTGGAAGGACCCGTCGGACACGTTGCCGTCCCTCGCGTACGAGCAGCTCGACGTCATGTCCATGGAGCTGCCGCCGGGCTGGCGCGGCTACGGCGCCAAGAACTACGTGGACCATCCCGACACTCCGAACCGTGCCTCCGCGCTCGCGAGCCTGCGCGAGAAGATGCAGGGCGCCGACCGCCACGCGGTGCAGGCCGCGGTCATGCCCTACGAACACCTCCTCCCGGAACGATTCCGGGGCCGCAACGAGCGTATCGACGAGAAGCTGCCATGAGCGACCCGGTCTCCACTCCCGCCCTCCGCAAGCTGCGTTTCCACGTGCTGCGCCACGACCCGCGCGACGCGACGAGCGTGCCGCACTTCCAGACCTACGAGATCGAGGAAGCGGCCGGCATGACGCTGTTCATCGCGCTGAACGAGATACGCGAGCAGATCGACTCGTCGCTGGCGTTCGACTTCGTCTGCCGCGCGGGCATCTGCGGCAGCTGCGGCATGGTCATCAACGGGCGGCCCGGCCTCGCGTGCCGTACGCTCACCCAGGACCTGCCGGCCGACATCACGCTCGCGCCGCTGCCGGCGTTCGAGCTGATCGCCGACCTGTCGGTGAACACCGGCAAGTGGATGCGCGGCATGAGCGAGCGGCTCGAGACGTGGGTGCACTCGCTGCAGGGCGACCCGGACCTCCGGCGGCTGGAGGAGCGCATGGACCCGGACCTCGCGGACCGCATCTACGAGCTCGACCGCTGCGTCGAGTGCGGATGCTGCGTCGCGGCGTGCGGTACCGCGCGCATGCGCGAGGACTTCGTGGGAGCGGTGGGCCTCAACAAGATCGCGCGCTTCAGCCTCGATCCGCGCGACAAGCGCACGGACAACGACTTCTACGAGCTCGTCGGCAACGACGACGGCGTGTTCGGCTGCATGACGTTGCTCGGCTGCCAGGACGTCTGTCCGAAGGACCTGCCGCTGCAGACCCAGATCGCTTTCTTGCGGCGCAAGATGGCGCGCACCGGGCTCGGCTGACGCGATTTAAGAAACTCTTAGGATCCGCGTAGCAACCATTTAGCGACCCTGTTCGTCTGAGTGAGGGACACTGACCTCACTCGACAACGGGCAGGAGTACGCAAGATGAATGGGCGAATCGGGGTGGCTGCCGTCGTGGCAGCGGTTTCGTTGCTGGGTTCCTCGGGCGCGGCCGTGGCCGGGGACGGGAAGTCGAACGTCACCGCCGCTGAGCGGGGCCGTTATCTCGTGACGATCAGTGGCTGCAACGATTGCCACACACCGGGCGGCATGGAGAAAGGCCTTGCAGTGCCGGAGCGCGAATGGCTCACCGGCGTGCCGGTCGGATTCCAGGGGCCCTGGGGTACCACGTACCCGGCCAACCTGCGGCTGGTCATCAACTCGATGACCGAGGCCGAGTGGCTGAAGCATGCGCGCCTGCAGCGCAAGCCGCCGATGCCCTGGTACAGCCTGGCTGCGATGTCCGACCAGGATCTCAAGGCGGTCTATGCGTACGTGCGCAGCCTCGGCCCGGCGGGCGTGGTAGCACCGGCCTATGTGGCGCCCGGCGGCAAGGTGGACACGCCGTACTTCGTGTTCGTGCCCGTGGTCGACCAGAAGCAGGCCGCGGTCACGCGTTGAGAGTGGATCGGCTCAGTCGTGACGTCCCGGCCCGGTGCGCTCCGGCGCGCCGGGCCGCACGTCCACCAGGGCCAGCGGACGCGCGACGTTGAGGCGGAAGCGGCCACGGCCGGTCTTCTCGATCCGAAGCGCCGGGCAACGCTCCTCGAGCCGCCGCTGCAGCAGGATCAGCCTCGCCTCGAGGTTCTCGCTCACGTCCGGCAGCCGGATCGCCGGGTCCAGGCGCAACTCCCGGTTGCAGTATTCGGTGCGCTGCTCGTCGACGTAGCCGCGCACGAGCCGCCAGAGGATCGCGCCCGCGACGCCTTTGATCAGGTAATCCTCGTCGACGAAGATGCTGTCGTTCTCCGCGTAGCGTCGGATGCGGACCGGCGGCCCGGTGGGTGTCGTCGCCACGCGCGTCGCATGCGCCTTGTCCACCGCGGGCTCGGGCTCCTTCTCGTAGAGGTCCGCGGAGTTCGCCACGACGGCGGCCAGCACGCACAGCGCGTCTTCCTCCTCGTAGCCGAACCTCCCGGCCTCGGTGCTCTCGGCGAACAGCACGCCCACGAGGTGGCCGCCGGCGAGCATGGGTACCGCGATCTGGCTCTGCGACTCCGGCAGGCCGGGGAAGTGGATCTCCTCCGCGAGTCCGGCCGATAGCCCCCGGCTCTCGGCAGCCTCGCGGGCCGCGCGTCCGTAGCCGAATTCGGACGTCGCGTGCGAGATGCGGATCGGCGTGCGTGCCCTGGCGGCCGCACCGATGACGCCCTCGCCAGGCCGGACCTCGGCGCCGACACCCGATTCCGCATAGCCGCGGCTCGCGACCGCGTACAGCTTCTCGCCGCCCGGGTCGCTCATCAGCACCATCGCGTGCGCGATCCCGAAGTCGCGATGCAGGCAATCGAGGAGTATGTCGAACAGCGCGGCGAGGTCGGGCGCGCCCGCGAGCCGCGTGACGGCCTGGCGCAGCGGGCCGACGTAATTGACCGGCGAGGCGTCGGGCATGACCGGCGTGCCGTAATACACCTCCGCGATGGACTCGACGCGGTAGACGTCGGCGCCGCGCAGGCGGAAGACCCCGGTCATGCCGGTCTGCGACGCGATGCCTGCGAGCTTCGCCTTCATGCACTCGAACAGCGGTCCCGACTCCTCGGTACGTAGGTAGCGCACGGCGAGCCGGTACTGCGCGCCCGTGACGGGGTGGATCACGACCACGGTCGCGCGCGGGTTCTCGAGCACGTTCTGGCGCGTCTTGCTGAAGAACTGGAACGAGAGCGCGACGTGCGCCTCGTCCACGAAATGCACCTCGGAGATGTAGGAGACGTTCGGCGTGCCGTCGAGCGCGCAGGTCGCGATCACCGCCGGGATCGTGCCCTCGAGCGCGGGGCGGATCGAGCAGAGCGCGATCGGCACGTCAGCTCCCCAGGCGCTCGCCGGCCCCGGGCCCCGGCGTCTGCTGGAAGGCGGCGGTCGGCGTGAAGGCGATGGCGACCATGTCGCTTGCGGCGCGGCCGTGCACGATGCGCGCAAATTCGCCGTCGTAGCCGATGCGGACGAGTTCCTTCACCCACTCTTCGAGATGCTGCGCGGCGACTTCCCGGTCGGCGCGCGTGACGCGGACGATTTTCGCATCCGAGCCCTTGAGCTGGATCGTGCGGTGCGTGCTCGGAAGGCTGAACACGGCGGCGATCATGCCGTTCTGCTGGATGTCTTCGAGCAGCGATCCGGCGCGCCCGGGCTCCACCAGCACCGTCACGCGGCGCCGGTCGGGCGAGACGCGACAGCCGCAGCCGCGGACGACGTCCGGCACGCAATCCGGGTCGCGCGTGGCGACGATTACTGAGACGCCGCCCTGGATGAACGCCGCGTGGTCCTCATCGAGCACGGGCGGCGTGTCAGCTCTGCGTCGCATGGGGCGAATCATAGCGGTCGCACCCGCCGGGGAGCGCCGCGCGTTCGTGAACCGGCGCGCGCAAATCTGCCGGTTTCCGCGGCGAATTTTCGGTTGAAAAATGCCGGTAAGCCATTGCTTTTAATGCGTTTTCAGGTAGAGTACTGTATATAATAACAGTCTCCCGG
>VEPJ01000065.1 GCA_012026925.1 Gammaproteobacteria bacterium
ACGAGGTGTACCTGCCGGATACGCTCGCCATCGCGGGCTTCTACAAGGACTGGGCTACGCAGGGCGAGGGTCTCGGCAACTTCCTCTGCTATGGCGACTTCCCGGCCAAGTCGATCTTCGACACGGCGGGGTTCATGGTGCCGCGCGGTGCGATCCTCGGCCGCGACCTCTCGCACATCGAGGAAGTCGACCTCGACGATCCGGCGCAGGTCCAGGAGTTCGTCAGTCACGCCTATTACGACTACGCCGGTGGCAAGGATCGCGGCCTGCACCCGTACGATGGAGAAACCGCGCTCAACTACACGGGCCCCAAGCCGCCGTTCGGGCAGCTCGAGGTGGAGCAGGGCTACTCGTGGATGAAATCACCGCGCTGGCGAGGCCACGCGATGGAAGTCGGGCCGCTGGCGCGAATGCTGCTGCTGGTGGCGACCGGCCATCCCCAGGCCAGGGAACTCATAGACCGCACGCTATCGACGCTGCAACTCCCGGTCGAGGCGCTCTACTCGACGCTTGGGCGCACGGCCGCCCGCGCGCTCGAGACCAAGCTCTTCGCCGACGCGATGCAGGGCTGGTACGACCAGTTGGTCGCCAACATCAAGTCGGGGGACACGCGGACGTTCAACGGCGAGCGCTGGGATCCCGGCACGTGGCCGCGGACGGCGCGAGGGGCTGGCTTCATGGAGGCGCCGCGCGGCGCGCTTGGGCACTGGGTCGTGATCGAGGACGGCAAGATCGCCAACTACCAGGCGGTGGTGCCGAGCACGTGGAATGCCGGCCCCCGCGACGCCGTTGGCCAGCCCGGTGCTTACGAGGCGGCGCTGGTGGGGCACCGGCTGCACGATCCGGCCCAGCCGATCGAGATCCTGCGCACCATCCACAGCTTCGACCCCTGCATCGCGTGTGCGGTGCACGTCGCCGGCCCGGGCGGGGAGCGGGTGAGCGTTCGTGCGCGCTGAGCGATCGAGCCGGGGCGGTCACGTCCGGTGGGAATCCCACGGCGGATTCGACTAACATTGCGGCCCGATGGCTACCAAGACCAGGACGAAAGCAAGGACCGGGGCGGGCAATCGCCGCAAGACCGCGGGCGCCGCGCCGGGCGTGACACCGTTGATCGCCGTCACGCCGCAGGGCCTCAAGCAGCTCGAGAAGAACGCCCACAAGGCGAGCGACCTGCTGGGCGCGATGGCGAACACTTCGCGCCTCATGATCATGTGCCAGCTGGCCGACGGCGAGAAATCGGTGAGCGACCTGCAGCCGATGATCGGGCTGAGCCAGTCGGCGCTGTCGCAGCACCTCGCCGTGCTGCGGCGCAGGCACCTGGTGCGCACGCGCCGTGATGGGCAGTCGATCTATTACTCGCTGTCGAGCGGCGAGGCAGCGTCGATCATGCACACGCTGCACGAGCAGTTCTGCCGCCGCCGCTAGGGCAGCCCGAGCGTCCCGAGCCTGACGTCGTCCTTCGGCGAGGACGGCGAGCGAGAGGATCGCCCGCCGTCCAGCATTCCGCGGATGAGCCGCGCGGTCGATTTCAGCATCGGGTCAGTACTGGACCTTCGCCGCGACCGAAGCGTGGTCCGAGGGCCAGAGGCCATTTCCTGGCGGGCGAGTCTTGTCGGCGGCGACTTCACCCAGCAGCCGTGCTTCCTTCACCTTGCGGGGCATTTCCCGTGAAAGGATGAGGTCGATGCGCTGGTTCAGCACGGACACCCTGTTGCTCAGGATCTCCATCTGGCAGCAACTCATTCCCGGGGCTGCGCCTGGACGGAGGTCCCAGATGTCATACAGGCCGTACATGGAGAACAGCATGTATGGGGTCGGCGTAGTCGGACCGTAGGCCGGATCGTTCGGCGACGAATTCATGTCACCGACGATGATCAGGCGCCGGTTCGCAGGTGTGTCGTTCAGCGCGACATCGATCAACTGCGCGGCCTGTGCCGTCTGGATTCCACCGGGAATCTGGGTGTTGCCCTGCACCTCGAGGTGCGTGTTGAAGAAGCGATAGGGCACGCCACCGATCGCCGTATCCACGGCCATGAATCCGCGCTGGACCGATCCCAGGGCTCCGAGCGGCAGGTCGACATCGAAGTTACAGCCGTCTTCTGATTTTCGCACGCAACGCAAGTCGACCGGAGTGGTCGTCACGTCACTGCGAGCCAGGATCACGTCGCGATCCTGCACCTTCAGAAAGGCTGGCGCACCGTTGTACTCGAAATAGATGCCCGGGTACGGTCCAATCGCCTGGATCGAGAAGTTCTGGACCTGCGCAACCACACGGTAGCGTGTCCCGAGCGCGCTCAGCGTACCCGCCAGGTGATCATTGAAGGCACCAGCGATGCCGGGATCATTGCAAGGATAGCCACCCAGTCCGGGAGCAGCGGGTACGCATTCGAATTTCCAGACTTCCTGCAGGCCCACCAGATGAGGTTGTCTTCTGGTGATCAGGCCGGCGAGCGCCGCGAATCGTTGTTGGGAGCGATTCTCCGCAATGTGTTCGAGCGCCGTCACGACGGCATCATTGAACCCTTCGGTCCCGATCGCTCCGATGAGAGGGGTGATGTCCGCCCCGAGGTACTGGTTCTGCGTCATCACATCGATGTCGCCGGCCGACGCCGTCCCGGCAATGGCAATCAACGTCGCCGCACAGAGCGACTCGCGCACGTGTCTCATCGAAATCCCCTTTGTTTCTTGTTCGAAAGTCGAGGCGCGTCCCAAGGCGGGCGTTGCCGCGGCGTCCGGGGCGTGGCGGCGCGGGGCCGCACAGCATGGAGGCTGCGCCGACGCCGGGCTGGATGCAATGCGCAGATCTGGAATTTGACTTAATTCGGCGGCTGGCAGGACGCGCGCACCCACTCCAGGAACCGCGTCACTGCGTGGACCGATTCCATCGCCCGCACCGAACGGAACACATCCCACGCGTGCTGTGCGCCGGGCAATTCCGCATACACCACCGCGTTCTTCGATATGGCGCGCAGCTGCTGTGCGAAAAGCCGTGCCTCCTCGACGCTCGCGAGCGAATCGTGCGTCCCGTGCAGGATGAAGAACGGCGGTGCGTCGGGCCGCACCAGCGCGATCGGCGAAGCGAGGTCCCAGAGTCCCGGGTCGGTGGACGGCGAGCACGGCATGACCGTCTTCTCGAGCCAGCGAACCATGGCGTCGCCGCTGCCCTTGAGCCCGTGGCGATCGGTGAAGTCGTACACGCCGTAGAACGGGACCGCCGCAGCAACGGAAGTGTCGACATCCTCGAACCCCGGCTGCAGGCGCGCATCGTTCGCGGTCAATGCCATGAGCGCGGTGAGGTGACCGCCGGCCGAGCCACCGGTCACCGCGACGAATCCGGGATCGCCGCCATAGGCGGTGATGTTGCGTCTCACCCATGCGAGCGCGCGCTTGCAGTCGACTAGGTGATCCGGAAAGCGCGCCTTCGGGCTGAGCCTGTAATTGGGCGTGACCACCACCCAGCCGCGCTGCGCCAGGTGGTAGATGAGCGGCAGGGCCTGCTCGTGCTTGTTGCCGAGCATCCATCCGCCACCGTGGATCTGCAGGAGCACCGGCGCGCTCGTGCAGCCGCCCGCCGGCCGGTACACGTCGAGCACGTGTCGCCCATGCCCGTGGGCGTAAGGCAGGTTCCTGTTCCATTCGACGCCCGGGCTGCGCATCGCAAACGGCGCGGCGAGCTCACGCAGCGGTAGCGTGTCCCGCAACACGGCGCGTCGCGCGGGCGTCATGCGCTCGCGATAGTCGCGTCCCAAAGCCGACTGCAATGCGTCTTCGAGTACCGAGCGCATCGGTCTCGCTCGCCACTGCGTGACCAGTAGTCCGGCCCACGAGAGCAGCACCAGCGCGACCGCGAGCAGGCCGGGCCAGGCCTGCAGTGCGTCGGACGCCCATGCGAACGTCGCCATCACGATCGCGGACAGCAGCACGTGGAACAGCGCCAGCTCGCCCGTCAACCAGCCGGAGAGAAACCAGAGCATGTTGCCCCAGCCGAGCCGGTCGGCGCGGACCAGGGCGGTGGTGGTCATCAGCGCGCCGAACCCCGCGAGCGCGAGCAGCAACCATGCGGAGGCAGGTGTGCTCATGGTGGCGGCGGAGTGTGCCCGCGGTTCCCTAGACCTGCAGGTGCCGCTGCAGGAATGCGAGCTGATCCGACACGCTGCGCTCGAAGTGCGCGCCGAAGTACGGCTCGAAGTGGCCGATCGGATAGCGCTCGGCTTCAGCATGTGAACCGAGCAGGCGGATCACCTGCTCGGTGGACGCCACCGGCGCCACACTGTCGCGCTCGCACACCTGCACGAGCACCGGGCAGCGGACCTTGCTCGCGTAGCGCACCGGGCGATAAAGCCCGGCCGTGAGCCCGATGCGTGCGGCAACTTCGAAGCGAAAGCCCGGCGGCGCGAGCTTGCGATAACCCTCGTCCGCGTCGTCGCTCGTCATGACCGCGAGGGTGCCCGGCTTTCCCACCGTCGGCACGTAGTGGGCACGGCCGAACGGCGCGATCGCGACGTCCCACAGCCCGTGCCCGGTGAGGCGCAGCAACTGCCCGGGGCCCGCATACTTCAGGATGTTCATGACGGCCGCGAGCCCATCCATCATCGGGCACTGGCACACGGCGGCCGCCACGCCCGGCACGGTCGCTGCCGTGACCAGCGCATGTCCGCCGGAGAACGAAGTGCCCCATACCGCGACGCGACTTGCATCGACGCCGGACAGGGCGTGCGCGAAGTGCACGGCGGCCGCGTAGTCCTGCAATTGCCGGCGCACGGAGAGCAGTTGCCGCGGCTCGCCGTCGCTTGCACCGAAGTGCCGGTAATCGAACAGCAGGACGTGCATGCCGGCCGCCGCGAAGCGTTCGGCATACGGCTCGAGGGACGCCTCGCGCGTCGCCCCGAAGCCGTGCGCCATCACGACGCACGGGCGCCGCTTTCCGTCACCGCTGACGTCAGGCGTGTAACGCCACGCACGGCACGTTCCACTGCGGCTGCCGAAGGAGACTTCCGCGCGCGTCATGCGGGGCTCAGGTGGGCATCACCGGCACGCCGATCCACCGCGGGTGCGCCCAGAAAGCGAAAGCCACGTACAGCAGCAGGCCCAGCACCACGGCAATCACGTCGTAGGCGATCGACGGCGGTGTGGCGGGCGCCGCAGGCTGCGGCCGCTTGCCCGCGGAGATCCGGTCGATGACGGCCCAGGCCAGGAAGCCGCCGAACAGCAGCACGTCGGCCAGCATGCCGTTCACGAGCAGGTGCGACAGCGCCCAGGCCTTCGTTGCCGTGAGCATCGGGTGCTTCACGGCAGCCTTGATGCGGCCGGGGAGGTACGCCGCGACCAGCAGCGGGAACACCGGCAGCATGAGCAGCATCATCACGTGCCGCAGCCAGAACGGCGGGTTGTAGAGCACCACCGGCTCGAGGCGCGCCGCGGCGTAACCGCCGATGATCAGCACGAAGCCTGCGAGCGAGGCGATCGAGTACAGGCCTTTCCAGCCGCCGACGCCGAGGCGCGCGATCATGCGGTCGCGCCAGCCCGGCGCGACGATGCGGATCGAGTGGACGCCGAGGAAGATCACCAGGCCCGCGACGAGCTTCAGCATGTGCGACTCTCCAGTAACGAGGCGGCCGATTCTACAGAATGCGGCCGCGGGCACCGCTCAAAGGGTGCGCTGTGTAACCGCTGAGGCTCCGGTGAGCCAGCCGCGCACCTCGTCGTGGCGGCGCCGGAGCAGGTCGGCCGCGAAGTCCGAGAACACCCGTACCTTCGGCGACTGGTGGCCCGCCGACGGGTAGACCAGCGACATGAACGGGCCCGGCAACTGGAACCGCTCGAGGATCAGCTTGAGTTCCCCGCGCGCCACGTACTCGGCCACCATCAGGTCGACGGTGCGGGTGATGCCGAGGCCGGCGACGGCGCCGATGATGGGACCTTCTGCCGCGTTGAACTGCATCGCGAAGCGCAGCTTCAGGCGCTTCGGCGTGTAGGGCGCCGGGAAACTCCACTCCGGGGAACCGCCGCTGGACGGCGTGACGCCGAGCAGGCGGTGGTTGCTCAGGTCGTCCGGCGTGGCCGGCTCGCCGTGGTCGGCCAGATACGCTGTTGCAGCGCAGGTCACGATGCTGATCTGGGCGAGGCGCCGCGCCACCAGCCCCGACTGCTGCAGTGGTCCTACGCGAACGGCCACGTCGACACGTTCGGCGCCCAGGTCGACGACGCGGTCGTTGAGGCGCACGTCGAGCTCGATCGCGGGATAGCGCCGGGTGAACTCCGGCAGGGCAGGCAGCAGCAGATAGCGACCGAAAGCCACCGGCACGTCGACCCGCAGCAGGCCTTGGGGACGCGAACGCGAACCCCGCAGCGTCTCATCCGCATCCTGGACTTCGTCCAGGATGCGCCGGCAGCGGCGCAGGTACTCGGCTCCCTCGGCCGTCAGGCTGACCCGGCGAGTCGTCCGGTTCAGCAGCCGGACGCCGAGGTGCTTCTCGAGGGTGGCAACGTGACCGCTGGCCGCAGCCCGCGAAATGTCGAGTTCGTCGGCCGCCTTGCCGAACGAACCTCGCTCCGCGACCCGCACGAACACCCGCATGGCGACCAGCTGATCCACCGGCCGATTGTTCCGCCACTACGAACGGAACGCAACGATTAGCGTCCGGCGGCAAACAGTCGCGTTCCGAGACCGGGTCCAGCTCTCGATTGGCCGCCGTAACCGGTTGATTCAGGATGATTTCGATGATTCGCCGGAACTGTGAGCCGCGGCACACCGTATCGCTGCGACGCAGCAAAAAAAGGCGTAG
>VEPJ01000115.1 GCA_012026925.1 Gammaproteobacteria bacterium
CGTCGAACGGCTTGCGGATCGCGTCGAGGCCTTCCTTCTCGAGGCGCTTCAGGTCCACGTCCACCGTGAGCCGCAGGCCCTGGCCGTGGTAGCGCACGTCCACCTGGTAGCCGAACTCCATGTCGGACGCCGGCACTTTCTCCTCGGCCAGGCCTTTCGCCGCGTCGTTTGCGAGCGCCTTGAGTTGCTTCGCGATCTCGTCCTTCGAGGTCTCGGAGAACTTGCGGATGTAGGTGCGCGAGGACTCGTCGCGCACCGCCGTCGTCGCATCGCCGAGCGCGCACAGCACGCCCGGCCCCGGCGGGATGATCGACGGCCAGGAGCCGAGCAGCCGCGACAGCGCATTGGCATGCAGCGGACCGGCGCCGCCGAAGGCGATCAGCGCGTAGTCACGCGGGTCGTGACCCTGCTCGACCGACACGAGTCGCAGCGCGCCGACCATGTTCTCGTTGACGATGTTGTAGATGCCGAGCGCGGCTTCCTTGACGTTCTTGCCGAGCGCCTTGCCGATCTTCTCCACGGCCTGGTGCGCGAGGCCGCGGTCGAGTGGCATGTCGCCGCCGAGCTTCTGCATCTCGGGCAGGTTGCCGAGCACGATGTTCGCATCCGTGACGGTGGGCTCCACGCCGCCCTTCGCATAGGACGCCGGACCCGGATCCGCGCCTGCCGACTGCGGGCCAACGCGCAGTGCGCCCGTAAGTTCCGGAACATGCGCGATGGATCCCCCGCCCGCGCCGACCGTGCGGATGTCCACGGAGGAGGCACGCACCGTGACGTCACCGACGGTCGTCTCGCGACGCAGGCGCGGCTGGCCGTTGTTGATGAGCGCGACATCGGTGGACGTTCCACCCACGTCCACGGTGAGGAGGTTCGGGAAGCCTGCCTGCACGGCGACCCAGAGCGCGCCCGTGACGCCGCCCGCAGGGCCCGACATCAGCAGGTTGACCGGGAGGTCCTCCGCGGATTTCGCGGACGCGAGCCCGCCGTCCGAGCGCAGGATGTGCAGCTTGACGCCCTTGGTCTTGGCATCGAGCTTCGACTTCAGGTTGTGCACGTACTTCTGCACGCGCGGGCGGACGTACGAGTTCGCGACGGTCGTCACCGTGCGCTCGTACTCCTGCATCTCGGGCACGACCTCGGAGGACAGCGACACCGGGATCCCCGGCAGCTCCTCCTGCGCGATCTGCTTGATGCGCTGCTCGTGCTTGTCGTTCGAGAACGCGTTGATCAGCGAGACGGTCAGCGCCTCGATCTTCTTCTTGCCGAGCGCGCGCAGGTCCTCGCGCAATTTCGCCTCGTCGAGCTCCGTGACGATCTCGCCCTTCGAGCTCACGCGCTCGTCGGCCTCCACCGTGAGCGCCAGCGGCGCCATCGGCAGCGACTTGTTGTAGATCACCCATCCGCCGAGGCCGCCCGGCACGAAGCTGCGCGCGATCTGCAGCGTCTGGCGGTAGCCCTTCGTGGTGACGAGGCCGACACGCGCGCCCGTGCCCGTGAGCACGGTGTTCGTCGCGACGGTCGTGCCGTGCATGACGTGCTGGATCTCCTGCGGCGACACCTGCGCCTGCCTGCAGACGCGCTCGATGCCGCGCAGGACGCCCACCGACTGGTCGGAGGGTGTGCTCGAGATCTTGGCCTTCCAGGTCTGACCGGTCTTCTCGTTCACCAGCAAGAGGTCGGTGAACGTACCGCCCACATCCACGCCCAAACGGTATGTCATGCAATCACCTGTGGTTGTCGATTTGCGTGCGACGGACGGGACCCGCCGCGGAAAAATTCCCCGCTGCCGCGTCCGCGTCGACGATCGACGCGGCGCAGCCCCCGGAGTATTCAACTTTCGATTTGTGACCGCAATCCGCGCCCGCAGCAATCCGCAGTCAGGCAGCCTGCGCCGCAGGCTTCGGAAACCCGCCCGCCTTCACCAGCATCCCGGGCACGGGCCGGCCGAGCTGCTCCTGCAGCCACTTGCCGGTCTCGATCGCGGCATCGAGCGCCACCCCGGTGTGGTAGCACGAGCGCTCGAGCATGTACACGAGCTCCTCGGTAGGGATGTTGCCCGTCGCTGCGGGAGCAAACGGGCAGCCGCCGATGCCGCCGAGACTGGCATCCAGGGTACGCACGCCCGCCTGCACCGCAGCAAAGGCATTCGCGAGCCCCGTATTGCGCGTGTTGTGGAAGTGGCAGCGCAGCGCTATCCCGGGAACGGCCTCGCGGACCCGCGAGACCAGCTCCGTTACCTGCGCGGGCACCCCGACGCCGATGGTGTCGGCAAGCGCGATCTCGAACGGATGCGCCTCGGCCACCCGCCTCGCGATCTCGACCACGCGTTCCATCGGCACCTCGCCCTCGAAGGGGCAGCCGAACGCCGCCGAGATCGTCACCTGTGGGACGACGCCGGCTTGCTGCGCCGCAGCAGCGATATCGAGCCAGGCCGCGATGGACTCCTCCGTCGTCACGCCCTGGTTGCGCTGGTTGAAGGTGTTGCTCGCGACCACGGCCATCCCGATCTCGTTGCAGCCAGCGGCTACGGCGCGATCGAGACCTTTTCGGTTCAGCACGAGGCCGATGTAGTGCACCCCCTCCCGCCGCGGCAGCGCCTTGAGCACCTCTTCGGCGTCCGCCATCTGCGGGACTTTCTTCGGGTTGACGAAGCTCGTCACCTCGACGCGCCGGGCGCCGCCCGCGATCACGCGATTGATGAACTCCACCTTGGTCGCCGTCGGCAGGACGCCCGGCTCGCTCTGCAGTCCGTCGCGCGGCCCGACTTCGACGATCTCGATGCGATGCTTGCTGGTCATGCCACGAACCTCCGCTTCTTTTCGAGCATACAAGGCCTGCCACCGGGGAGCCAATGACGCTGCAAGCCCCGATTCCTCCGCTGCCGGCGCCGGGTAGAATCGGGGCTCTCCATCCATCGGATCGTTCGCATGACCAGCCCAACCAGCTTCAAGCCGGGCCCCCTCGCGGACCTGCGCGTACTCGAACTCGGCACCCTGCTCGCAGGCCCCTTCTGTGGCCAGTTGCTCGGCGACTTCGGCGCCGAGGTGATCAAGGTGGAGCCGCCGGGCCAGGGCGACCCGATGCGCGTGTGGGGACGCGAGAAGGCGAACGGCAAGTCGCTGTGGTGGCCCGTGGTCGGGCGCAACAAGAAGGCCATCACGCTCGACCTGCGGCAGGCCGAAGGGCAGGAAATCCTCAAGGAGCTCGTGAAGAAGTCCGACTTCGTGCTCGAGAACTTCCGCCCGGGCACGATGGAAAAGTGGGGGCTCGGCTGGGAGCAGCTCTCGGCGATCAACCCGCGGCTGATCATGATCCGGGTGTCCGGCTTCGGTCAGAACGGGCCCTACTCGCGGCAGGCCGGGTTCGGCGCGATCGGCGAGGCGATGGGCGGACTGCGCTACGTGGTGGGCGATCCCTCGACGCCTCCGTCGCGCATGGGCATCTCCATCGGCGATTCGCTCGCCGCCACGTTCGCCTGCATCGGCGCGCTCTCTGCACTGCATCACCGCGAGAGGACGGGCCGCGGCCAGGTCGTGGACTCGGCCATCTACGAGGCCGTGCTCAACATGATGGAGTCGCTCATCACCGAGTACGACAAGGCCGGATTCATCCGCGAGCGCACGGGCGCGATCCTGCCGAACGTCGCTCCCTCGAACGTGTACAAGACGCGGGACGGGCTGGTGCTCATCGCCGCCAACCAGGACACCGTGTTCTCGCGTCTGGCCGAGGCGATGGGACAGCCGGGGCTGTCGTCCGATTCCCGCTACTCGACGCACGGCGCCCGCGGCGCGCACCAGGTCGAGCTCGACGCGCTCGTCGAGCGCTGGACGCAGACGCTCAGTACGCGCGAGGTCCTGGAATCCATGGACAAGTTCGGCGTGCCGGCCGGGCTCATCTACCGCGCGCCCGAGATGCTCGACGACCCGCATTTCAAGGCGCGCGACGCCATCGTCACCGTTCCGCACCCGGACTTCGGCGAGCTGCGCATGCAGAACGTCGCGCCGAAGCTGTCGGAGACGCCGGGCGCGATCCGCCGGCCGAGCCCGGCGATGGGACAGCACAACGACGAGGTGTACCTCGAACTCCTCGGCATGACCGAGCAGCGCTATGCCGAGCTCAAGGCGAGGAAGGTCGTCTGAGGCCCGCCATGGCGGAGTCACTGTTCGAAAACTACGCCACGGGAGGCTTCGGCAAGTCGCTGCAGCCCGGACGACGCCCGGCGCTGCTCGTCATCGACTTCGTGCGCGCCTACCTCGTACCCGGGTCACCGCTTTATGCGGGGGTCGAGTCCGCGCGCGACGCCTGCCGTGATCTCCTGCAGGCCGCACGGGCTGCGGGCATCCCCGTGCTGCACACCAACGTCCAGTACCAGCCCGGGGGTCGCGATGGCGGTGTGTTCTTCCGGAAGGTGCCCGCTCTCCGGTGTTTCGAGACGGGCGCGCACCCGGAGCTCGCGGCTTTCGCCGAGGGCCTCGAACCCGCGGATGGCGAGACGGTCATCACCAAGCAGTACGCGAGCGCATTCTTCGGCACCACGCTCGCCTCCACGCTGACCTCGCTCGGCGTGGACACCGTGCTGATCGCCGGCGTCAGCACGAGCGGCTGCATCCGCGCCTCCACGGTGGACGCCTGCCAGCATGGCTTCGTCCCGCTCGTCGTGCGCGAGGCAGTGGGCGACCGCCACGAGGCGCCTCACTCCGCAAACCTGTTCGACCTGCAGGCCAAGTACGCCGAGGTCGTGAGCCTCGAGCAGGTGAAGGCGTACTTGGGGAAGCGGAAAGCGGATAGCGAGTAGCGCATGCTCGGCCGCATCTCCACCGTCACCATCAACACGCCCGACCTCCCGGCTGCCGCCGCCGCCTACCAGCGCTACCTCGGCTACCAGGTCGTGGACGATGGAGCGCTCGGTCGTGAAACCGCCCGCGCGTGGGGCCGTCCCGCACTGGCGGGCAGCCGCTCGGTGATCCTGGAGCCTGCGAGCGGCTCCGACACGTACCTGCGCTTCGTCCAGGGTCCCGCGTACGTGGACTACCAGCCCCTGGCCTGCGTCGGGTGGAACGCTGCCGAGCTGATCGTCGTCGACGTGGACGCCCTGGCGCAGCAGCTCGAGCGGAGTCCTTTCCGCACCATCGGCCCGCCGGCCGACCTGTCGTTCACCGACAGGATCCGCGCCATGCAGGTCGTCGGCCCGGCCCGTGAGGTCCTCTACCTCACCCAGATCAAGGAAAGGCTGGCCGCGTTCGACACCCCCGAGCCTGCCAGCTTCGTCGATCGCGTATTCATCGTGATCCTCGGCGGGGCGAGCCTCGACGCGCTGCAGGACTACTACCACGACCAGTTCGGCGTGGCCCGTGCCGCGCCGATGCCGTCGGTCGTCTCGGTGCTGTCCGCTCAATACCGCCTGCCGCGGGATCATCGCCACCCGATCGCCGCCCTGCAGGTCGCCGGGCAGTGCTACATCGAGGCCGACCAGATGCCACCGCAGGTCGTCGCCCGCCCCTGCGAGCCCGGGCAGCTGCCCCCGGGCATCGCCATGGTGAGCTTCGAGATCGAGCGCCTGCCGGAGCTGCCGAGCGTGCTCGGTCCGGCCCATCGCTCGCCCGGCCTGCCTTACGAGGGCCGCCGCTCGCTGGCGTGCGTCGGGGCGGCGGGCGAACTGATCGAGTTGATCGAGGCGGGCTGACCGCGTCGCGATAGAATAGCGGGCTTGAAATCGGCCCCCGGGGCCATGAGGACAAAGATGAAAAAGCCGAACCTGGTACTGATGGCCGCGCTCGCCGCGGCGGGTCTCGTCGGAATCACCGGCGGCGCGCTCGTGCCGACCGTCGCGGTCGCCGCCGACTCCTCCCAGAAGCTGAGCGCCAAGATCGTGGCACCGCTGCGCGCCGTTCAGGAGGCGACCAGCAAGAAGGAATGGGACGCCGCGTACGAGTCGTGGAAGCAGGCCCAGGCCATCGAGCCGAAGACGCCGTACGAGCAGTACATCGTCGACGACATGGGCTGGTACATCCTCATCCAGAAAAAGGACATGGCCGGCGCTGCCGAAGTGCTGGAGAGGGCCGTGAACTCGGGGCAGATGCCGCCGGCGGACGTGACACCGCGCCTCAAGGCGCTCGCGCAACTCAACTACCAGGTGCAGAACTACGCCAAGGCCGCCGATTTCGGCAACAAGTACCTCGCGCAGGTGCCCGGGGACCAGGACATCGCCGTGCTGGTCGCGCAGAGCTATTACCTGCAGAAGGACTACACGAACACGCGCGCGACGGTCGACAAGCTGACCGCGGGCCAGGCGACGCCGAACGAGCAACTGCTGCTCCTGGGCCTGCGCAGCAATTTCGAGCTCAAGGATCGCGTCGGCACGATGAAGTCGCTCGAGTCGCTGGTCCGGTACTACCCGAAGCAGAAGTACTGGGAAGACCTGCTCACCAACCAGCTCTACGAGACCAAGGGTGACCGCGAGCTGCGCACCCTGTACCGCCTGGCCGACCAGACCGGCACGCTCGACAAGCCGGACGAGTACTCCGAGATGGCCACCGTGCTGATCGCGGGCGGATTCCCTTACGAGGCGCAGCAGATCCTCGAGCGCGGAATGTCGGCCGGCGTGTTCACGGGCGACGTGAAGACGCGCGAGCAGGGTGACCTGGACAAGGCGCGATCCGGCGCGACGGCGAACCGCAAGGACCTCGCCACGGCGGACAAGGCGCAGGGCAGCGCGAAGCCCGGCAACG
>VEPJ01000163.1 GCA_012026925.1 Gammaproteobacteria bacterium
CCGACGCCACCGAGCGCCTGCTCGAGATCGCCGGCCGCTACAAGGGCGAGGCCGGCCAGAAGCGCGTCGAGGACGACGCCTGGCGCTCGTGGCCGGTCCGCAAGCGCCTGGAGCATGCCCTGGTCCGCGGCATCGACGAGTTCGTCGTGGCCGACACGGAGGCGGCCCGCATCGAGTTCGGCAATCCGCTGACGGTCATCGAGGGTCCGCTGATGGACGGCATGAACGTCGTCGGCGACCTGTTCGGCGCGGGCAAGATGTTCCTGCCGCAGGTGGTGAAGTCGGCGCGCGTCATGAAGAAGGCGGTCGCGCACCTGGTGCCCTACCTCGAGAAGGCGCAGGACGGCTCGAACCGCTCGAACGGCAAGGTCGTGCTCGCCACCGTGAAGGGCGACGTGCACGACATCGGCAAGAACATCGTGGGCGTCGTGCTCCAGTGCAACAACTTCGAGGTCATCGACCTCGGCGTGATGGTTCCCGCGGAACGCATCCTGGAGACCGCCCAGCGCGAGCGCGCGGACATGATCGGGCTCTCGGGGCTCATCACGCCGTCGCTCGACGAGATGGTGCACGTGGCGAAGGAAATGAAGCGCCGCGGCTTCGAAGTGCCGCTGCTGATCGGTGGCGCCACGACCTCGCCCGCGCACACGGCGGTCAAGATCGATCCCGAGTACGAGGGCGCGGTTGCCTACGTGAAGGACGCGTCCCGGGCCGTCGGCGTCTGCCAGTCGCTCGTGGGGGCCGAGCGCACCGAGTTCACGCGCAAGCTGAAGACCGATCACGCCACGCGGCGCGAGCAGCACCGCGGCCGCCGGGTGAAGGCGCCCGCGTTCACGCTCGCCGAGGCGCGCGCCAACCGCTTCCGCTGCGACTGGTCCGCGTACCGTCCGCCCGTGCCGAAGATGGCGGGCGTGCGGCGGTTCGAGAACATCCCGCTCGAGGAACTGGTCCGCTACATCGACTGGATGCCGTTCTTCAATGCATGGGAATTCGCAGGCAGGTTCCCGGAGATCCTGACCGACCCGGTCGTCGGAGAGGCGGCCAGCAACCTCTACGCAGACGCGCGCCGCGTACTGAAGCAGATGATCGCCGAGCGGTGGGTCCAGGCGAGTGCGGTGATCGGCTTCTTCCCGGCGAACTCGGTGGACGAGGACATCGAGGTGTATGCGGACGAGTCACGCCGCGACGTGGCCTGGCGGCTGCATCACCTGCGCCAGCAGAAGCCGAAGCCGGCGGGGCAACCGCACTACGCGCTGTCGGACTTCGTTGCGCCGCGCGAGCCGGGCATCAAGGACTGGATTGGCGCGTTCGCCGTGACGGCCGGGATCGGGCTCGACGAGAAGGTGCGCGAGTTCGAGGCTCGCCACGACGACTACGGCGCCATCATGCTGAAGGCGCTGGCGGACCGGCTCGCCGAAGCCCTGGCCGAGCGCATGCACGAGCGCGTGCGCCGGGAGTTCTGGGGCTATGCGCCCGAGGAGCGGTTCACGAACGACGACCTCGTGCGGGAGAAATACCGCGGCATCCGCCCGGCGCCCGGCTATCCGGCGTGCCCGGACCACACGGAGAAGGCGACACTCTGGAAGATGCTCGATGTCGAGCGCAATGCGGGCATCCGGCTCACCGAGAGCTTCGCGATGCACCCGACCGCGGCCGTGAGCGGCTGGTACTTCTCGCACCCCGAGGCGACGTACTTCGCGGTCGGCAAGATCGACGCCGACCAGGTCGCGGACTACGCGCGGCGCAAGGGCATCAGCGTGCAGGAAGCCGAGCGGTGGCTCGCGCCCGTGATCGGCTACGAGCCCGCGGCTGACGCCGCCTGACGCGGCGCCGTCGGGGCCGGCTGGTTGACGCGCGGGACGCGCTCAGCCGCCGTCCACCTGGAACGCGCTGCCGGTCGTCACGTTGACCACCGTGCCGGCGGCGACGGTCACTTCGCCGCCCGTGCCCTGCGCGATGGCCGTGCCCGCGGCGCCACCGAGGACGCCGCCGACGATCGCCCCGCTCTTGTGGCTGACCTGGTGGCCGATGATCGCGCCCGCGGCCGCGCCGCCGACGATCTTGGCCGTGTCCTTGCCCGTGTCGCTGGTGCCCTGCTGCTTGTAGGGCGCATTGATCGTTACGCTCGCGCCGTTCGCGGCCGCGAGGCGGTCGAACTTGATCACCAGGGTGGGCGTGCCACCGACCTTGCTGCTGCCCGAGACGACCTTGGTCACCGCACCCTGCACGGGCGCGCCGGCCGCGGCGGCCCGCCGACCGCCCACGACCAGGTCAGCGGCGAGACGACCCTGCACCGGGTCACCCACCTTTGCCGTCTTCGTGCCGACCTCCGATGCGAGCGCGATCGAGATCCCGGTCCCCGCGGGCACCTGGATCGGCGGCGGAGGCGGCGCAGGCTGGGCCGGCGTCGTCGCTGCAACGGCAGACGTGCTACCCGGGGACGTGGCCTTCTTTGCAGGCGCAGGCTTGTTCGCGGCCGCCTTTGCAGCGGCCGCGGCCGCTGCGGCGTTCTCGGCGTCCCGGCGCGCAAGCTCGGCTTCGAGTTCCTTCTGCTTCAGCAGCGCCTCGCGATCCGCAAGTTCCTTCTCCTTCGCGGCGATTTCGGCCGCGCGATCGGCCTCGGCCTGCGATGCTGCCGCGTCGGGCGGTGGCGTCGTCGCCCCGGCCGAAGGCTGGGTTGCGGACGGCGGGGTGGCGTCCGCCGCGTTCTGCGCGGGAGCGGACGACTTGCCGCAACCCGCGGTCAAGGCGGCCGTGAGCGCGAGGGGTAGGACGAGAACGAGCGTGCGCATGGGCTTGGTAGGCAAAGTGTGTCTCCGGTAGGAGGTCATGATGATTCGAGGCGGCAGACTTCGGCAAAGTTCCCGACGGATGCGTGAACGACGTCGCGCTCCAACGTGAGTGTCACGCCGATTCGTACGCGCCGAGGTCGACCTTGTCCAGCAGTTTCCGGTAGCGGATGGTGCTGTGCGGCCAGTTGTTCGTGATCGTGCCGTCCGCCAGCTTGTACCAGCTGTCCTTCGACGCGGCCCAGACGGATTTCGCGAGGTCCTGCTGCAGGGTTCGGTTGTACTCGTCCATCACGTCGCGCTTCACGTCGATGCGTTCGAGGCCGCGAGCGTCCATTTGCCGGATCGCGTCGATGACGTAACCGACCTGCGCCTCGATCATGACGAGGATGCTGTTGTGGCCGAGGTTGGTGTTCGGGCCGTACAGCATGAAGAGGTTCGGGAACCCGCTCACGGTCACGCCGAGATAGGCGTGCGCCCCGTGGCTCCACTCCTCGCGCAGCTTGCGGCCGCCGAGGCCCGTCACTTCGATGTGCGCGAGGAAGTCGGTCGCCTTGAAGCCCGTCGCGAAGATGATGACGTCGGCCTCGTGCAGTTCGCCGTCGCGAGTGCGTACGCCGCTCGCGACGATCGTGTCGATCGGCTCGGTCACGAGGCGCACGTTGTCGCGCCCGAGGGCCGGGTAGTAGTCGTCGTTGAACAGCACGCGCTTGGCGCCGATCGGGTAGTCCGGCACCAGCTTGGCGCGGAGCGCCGGGTCCTTCACCTGGCGTCGCACGTGGGCGAGCGACTTGCGCCGCGCGAGCCACTGCACGGGCTTCACCTGCTTCATGAGCGGTGTGAGCTGCATCTCGCCAAAGAAGAACCACTGGAAATCGTGGCGCAGGCGCGCGAGCCACGGCCAGCGCGCCATCATCCGGTGCAGACGCGGTGAGTACAGCACGTCCTTGCGCGGCATGAGCCAGTTGGCGGAGCGCTGGAAGATGGTGAGCTGCGTCGCGAGCGGCGCGATCTGCGGCACGAACTGCACGGCGCTCGCCGCATTGCCGATCACCGCGACCCGCTTTCCCGTGAGGTCCACCGCATGGTCCCAGCGGGCCGAATGGAACTGCACGCCCGCGAAGTCGCGACGCCCCGGCAGCTCCGGGATCGACGGGTGGTGCAACTGCCCGACGCCGGTGACGACATGCCGCGCCTCGATCGTCGAACCGTCCGCGAGTCCGATTGTCCACACGTTGCGCGACTCGTCGAAGTGCGCGGACCTCACCTCCGCGTTGAACCGGCAATGCGGCAGCAGGCCGGACTTGATCGCGCACTCCGCGGCGTATGCGAGCAGTTCCGTTTGCCACGCGAAACGGCGGCTCCAGTCCGTCTTCTGCGCGAAAGAGAAGCTGTACAGGAACGACGGCGCGTCGCAGGAGGCGCCGGGATAGGTGTTGTCGCGCCAGGTGCCGCCCAGCGTCGGCGCCTTCTCCAGGATGACGAAGTCGTGCATGCCCGCCCGCTTGAGCTGCATGCCCATGCAGATGCCGGAATGCCCGGCGCCGATGATCGCGATCCCGGTACGAGTCGTCATCGCAGTGCGGTTCCTAGTCCAGTCCCTGAATGTAAGACGTCCCGCCCAGCGAGGCCATCTGCCCCAGGATCCAGCCCTGGCGGCGGAGCACGTAGCCCGAGGGCGCGTTGACCTTGAAGCGCCTCGGCGCGGGCAGTACCGCCGCAAGCAGCGCGGCTTCGCCCGGCGAGAGTCGCGCCGCGTCCTTGTGGAAGAAGCGCCGGCTGGCCGCCTGCACCCCGTACGTCCCCTGGCCGAATTCCGCGATGTTGAGATACACCTCGAGGATCCGCTGCTTGCTCCAGGCGGCCTCGATCAGCACCGTGATGCCGGCCTCGAGCCCCTTGCGGAACCAGCTCTGCCCCGGCCACAGGAACAGGTTCTTTGCCACCTGCTGCGAGATCGTGCTGGCGCCGCGGACGCGGCGGCCGCGCGCGCGCTCCTCGAGGGCGCGATCGATCTGCTTGAAGTCGAAGCCGTGATGCCCGGGGAAGTTCTGGTCCTCAGAAGCGATCACGGCGATCGCGGCGTACTTCGAGATCTGGTCCCAGTCGCGCCAGTCGTAGGCGAATTCGTAGCCCGGCGGCCGCGTGAAGAGCGCGGCGATCCGGCCCTGCAGCATGAACGCCGTGAAAGGCGGATCGATGAAGCGCAGCGCGACCACGACCAGGACAGTCAGCGCGACCCACGCCGCGATCGCGATCCCCGCGATGCGCAGCCAGCGGCCGAGCCGCCCCTTGCGACGCTTCGCCACGCCCGATCCCGCGCCCGGTTGCCCGACGCGCTGCGGTCAGCCGGCCTTCTCGACCCGCTTGGCGGTGCGGACCTCGATGGGCGTGACGGGCACGTCCTGGTGGCCGGCCTTGTTGCCCGTCTTCACCGCGGCGATCTTGTCCACGACATCCATCCCTTCGACGACGTGGCCGAAGACCGCGTAGCCCGCGCCGCCGCGGCCCGGGTCGAGGAACGCGTTGTCCACGAGGTTGACGAAGAACTGCGAGGTCGCGCTGTGCGGGTCGTTCGTGCGCGCCATCGAGAGCGTGCCGCGGCGGTTCTTCAGGCCGTTGTCGGCCTCGTTGCGGATCGGCGCACGCGTCGTCTTCTGGCGCATGTCGGCCGTCAGCCCGCCGCCCTGGATGACGAATCCCGGGATGACGCGGTGGAAGACCGTCCCGTCGAAGTGCCCCGCGTCCACGTAGTCGAGGAAGTTCTGCGTCGTGACGGGTGCTTCCTTCTCGAAGAGCTCGACCGTGAAGCTGCCCAGCGTCGTCTCGAAACGAATCATGTCTGTGTCCGTGCGGTAGCGGGGGGAGGGGGCCGAATAGTGAATGGACACGGCCCCGATGTCACGTCCTGCGACCGGCCCGAGCCCGGGGCCGATTTGCCTCGCCGGGTACCGCTGCAGGTAAAGTGTCGGGCTCGAACCGGGAGCGAAAGGCGCTCGTGGAGCAGTCTGGATCAATCCTCATCCGCTCGGAGCCGTGCGCGGCCCTCGACCCGCTGGAAGTCTTCGCGGCGGCGGGCTCCGCGCCCCGTTTCTATTGGGAGCAGCCGACGGCGGGGCGCTTCCGCGTCGGTATCGGGCGGGCGGCCAGCGTCACGGTCGAAGGCGCAGAGCGTTTTCGGGCTGCCGAGGCCGGGGCCACAGCGCTGTTCTCCCGGGTCACATGGGAAGGGCCCGGTCCGCGCCTGGGCCAGCTCATGGGCGGCTTCGCCTTCTCGCCGTCGCAGCCCGCGCACGGTCTCTGGAAGGGCTTTCCGAACGGGGAACTGAGGCTTCCGGAGCTGACGTACTGGCGCGAAGGCGACCGCTACGTGCGCGATTCCTGCCGGACAAGCCGCTGGAGCGGCCTGCAGCCGCGTGCCCTGGCGCTCGGGCACCCGGTGCGCGGCGTCGTCGAGATCGGCAACGGCGGGGCCGGGCCCTACGTCGAGCGGGTGCAGCGCATCCTCGACGGCATCAGCTCGGGCAGGCTGCAGAAGGTGGTGCTGGCCCGCGCGGTTCACGTCGATTCGCGTTCGGCGATCGACCCGGTCGCGTGGCTCGTCGCCCTGCGCGAGCGCTTCCCGTCGTGCACGCTGTTCGCGGTGGGTGACGGCGACGCGGTGTTCCTGGGCGCCAGCCCGGAGCGGCTGGTCCGCGTCGAGGGAGGGCTCGTGCTGACGGCAGCGCTGGCCGGGACGGCGCCTCGAGGCGCCTCGCGAGCCGACGACCAGGCGCTCGGCGAGGCGCTCTGCGCCAGCCAGAAGAACACCGCCGAGCACGAGGTCGTCGTGCGG
>VEPJ01000089.1 GCA_012026925.1 Gammaproteobacteria bacterium
CGAACGCGAAGAACATCGCGAGCGCGACGCCGATCAGGAACGCCGCGTCGATGAGTCCCGCGAGCAGGAACATGCGGCCCTGCAGGGTCGGGATCAGCTCGGGCTGGCGCGCGGCGGCCTCGAGGAACTTCGAGCCCATGATGCCGATGCCGATGCACGCGCCGATGGCGCCGAAGCCGATGATCAGGCCGAGTGCGATCGCGGTGAAGCCCTGGACCTGGGCGATGAGGGCGAGGTTTTCCATCTGTCTACTCCTGGCGGAAGTGCGGTTGCTTCAACTAAAGCCGGTCTCAGTGATGCTCGGTGGCCATCGCGCTGTACACGACGGTCAGCACCATGAAGATGAACGCTTGCAGCGTGATGATCAGGATGTGGAAGATCGCCCAGGCGGCGCCCATGGCGATCTGGCCGACCATGCCCACCGTGCTGCCGATCGTGAAGGTGAAGAAGCTCGTGCCGAGCAGCGCGATCAGCATGAATACGAGCTCGCCGGCATACATGTTGCCGAAGAGTCGCATCGCGAGCGAAACGGGCTTGGCGAGCAGCTCGACCACGTTCAGCACGAAGTTCGGGAGCCACAGCAGCGGGTTCGAGCCGAACGGCGCGGTGAAGAGCTCGTGGAGGTAGCCGCCGACGCCCTTGGCCTTGATCGCGAAGGCGATGACGACCACGAACACGGTGATGGACATCGCGAATGTCGTGTTGACGTCCGCCGTCGGCACCGCGCGCCAGTGGTGACGTCCCATGGCGCCCGCGACCTTGCCCGGCATGTCGAGCGGCAGCAGGTCCATCGCGTTCATCAGGAACACCCACACGAAGATCGTGAGGGCGAGCGGCGCGAGGAAGCTGCGGTCGAGGTGGAAGACTTCCTTGACGGTGGTGTCGATGAACTCGACGACCATCTCGACGAAGGCCTGCCACTTGCCCGGGACGCCCGAGGTGGCCTTGCGCGCGGCGGAATAGAAGAGCCCGATCGTCACGAGGCCGAGCAGCACCGACATGAAGATCGTGTCGATGTGGAAGGACCAGAAGCCCGAGCCGACCGTCTCGTGGGTCAGGTGGTGGGTGATGTATTCGGTGCTGCTAAAGGAAGTCTCGGCGGCCATATCAGTCTGTCACTCCGACCGTTCGTCCTTCTTTTCCCCCGCCCCGGCGGGCGGCCCCAACCCAGTAGCCCAGGAAGGTCGCTACGTACGCCGCGATGAGCGGCACGGCTGCGATCTTCGGCGACCGGAGCGCCAGCACCAGCGTCGCGACGGTGAATCCCACCTTCACGAGCCAGCCTGTGAAGAAACTCCAGGCCACCCGCTGCGGGCTGGCCCCAACGCCCTGCCGCAGCATCGCGAACGCCATCAGGCTCGTCGCGACGATGCCGATTCCGGCACCCGCCGCTGCCGAGCCCGCCGCCCGGGCACCCCAACCGGCGAGACAGGCGATCACGACGACGACCCCGAGCAACACCTGACCCAGCACGACGGCGAGCGCCTGGCGCCTGCCCTTCTGGATGTCGAGGTTGCTCAAGGCCTCACTCAAAATTCCCCGGGCAACAAAAAAGCCACGTCATGAGCCGGGCGCTCCGGCCACGGGTGGCATGGTCATACCGTTACCCGGGCCAGCCGCACCGCCCAGGTGCAGCCTCCGGAAGGCCGAAAATTATATCTGGTCGTTTTGCAGTGCCGCAATCTTGGAACCGCCCGGGAATCACTGCGGATTGCCGCTATTGCGTGCCCCGGATTTGCCGCGGCCGGCCCGGGATATCGCGCGCCGGGGCCTGGTGAAGCCGGCCGTCCGGGACCGCCGCGCAATGTGCTGCCGAGCCCCCCGGGCCGCCGCTGCGTGGACGCCCTTAGATTTAGACGAACTTAATTATCGGCCTATACGTGTTCGAATTGTTTCTAGGATTAAAAAGTCTCAATCAATAATTGCTACTGAATGTGGTCGAGGATTCCGTCGAGCTCGTCGAGGCTGTTGTAGCTGATGATCAGCTTGCCGCGACCCTTGGCCGTGTGCTGCAGGTGCACCTTCGCGCCCAGCTTGCCGGAGAGGTCCTGCTCGAGCCGGTTGATGTTCGGGTCCTTGCGCGGCGGCTCGCTCTCCTGATCGTCCTTCCTCGTCAGCATGCGCCGCACCAGCGCCTCGGTCTCGCGAACGGACAGTCCCTTGCGAGCGACGAGTGCGGCGACCTCCGCCTGCTGCCGCTGGTTGGTGAGGCCGAGCAGCGCGCGGGCGTGACCCATCTCGAGCTGCCGCTGTTCCACCAGCGCCTTCACTTCCTCCGCGAGCTCGAGCAGGCGGAGCAGGTTGCTCACCGCGGCACGCGACCGACCGACCGCGTCGGCCGCAGTCTGGTGCGTCATTTCGAATTCGCGGATCAGCCGGTCGAGGGCACGGGCCTCCTCGAGCGGGTTCAGGTTCTCGCGCTGGATGTTCTCGATGAGCGACATCGCCACCGCGGCCTCGTCGGGCACGCGGCGAATGACGGCCGGCACGTCGTGCAGGCCCGCCAGCTGGGCGGCGCGCCAGCGGCGCTCGCCGGCGATGATCTCGTAGCGCTGCACCTCACCGGGAGCGGGCAGGCCGACCGGGCGTACGACGATCGGCTGCACCACGCCCTGGGCACGGATCGAATCGGCCAGTTCCTGCAGGCTCTCCGGACGCATGTCGAGGCGCGGCTGGTAGCGGCCGCGCTGCAGCAGGTCCACCGGGATGCGTGCGAGCTCCTCGTCCGCGCGCGGCGGCGGCGGAGCGCCCGCGTCCTGTTCCGTTGCCGTGGCTGGTGTGACGGTGCCCAGCAGGGCCTCGAGGCCACGGCCGAGCGAGGGTCGCTTGGTTGCCATAGGCACGCGAGTTTAACGGATGCGCGCGTCCGACTAGCCATCGTTGCGCAAAGCCGGGAGACTCTCGCGCCGTGGGCCGCCCGGGAACAACAACGATCGTCGCGCTGGCGACCTGCGCGGTCTCGATCGTAACGATCGCATCCGCCGCAGGGGCAGACGAAGCCGCAGGGCCCATGCTCGTCCTCACCGCCGGGCGCATGAACATGAAGTACCCGGACGAGGGGCCCTGGAACGCGGGCGTCGAATATCGCTGGGCGCCGCTCGATCGCTGGCGACTGATCCCGACGGTGGGCGTCACCGTCGCGGAGCAGGGCGCGGCATACGCCTACGCGACGCTCCAGTACGACTTCCACCTCGGCCACTCGTGGACCCTGACGCCCATGTTCGGCGCGGGCGCATTCCACAGCGGCGGTGATCTCGACCTCGGCTACCCGCTCGAATTCAAGACCGGACTCGCGATCTCGTGCCGCGTGGCCGGACTCTACCGGGTAGGCGTCGTTGGGTATCACCTGTCGAACGCCAGCCTCTCCGACGACAACCCGGGGACGGAGGTCGTCGAGCTGCTGGTCGGCTTTCCGGTCGGCGCGCGGTAGTCAGCCGACCGGCGTTGCCGGCGAGGTCAATAATCCGCGCCCTGGAGGTCGGCTGGATCCGGCGCCGGCGCCTGGCCGGACGCGGCGAGCGCGGCTTCCTCGTCGCGGCGGATCAGTTCGCCGGCGAGCGCGAGGTATGCGAGCGCCCCGCGCGAGTCCTTGTCGTGGTACATCGCCGCCTTGCCGAAACTCGGCGCCTCGGCGAGCCGCACGTTGCGCGGGATGACCGTGCGAAACACCTTGTCGCCGAAGTGCATGATGAGCTGCGCCGAGACTTCGTTCGACAGGTTGTTCCGCGGGTCGAACATCGTGCGCAGGATGCCCTCGAGCCTGAGGTCCGGATTCACGCTGGCGCGGATCTGCTCGATCGTGCCCATCAGCGCGGAGAGCCCTTCGAGCGCGTAGTACTCGCACTGCATCGGCACGAGCACGGTGTCGGCCGCGACGAGCGCGTTGAGCGTCAGCAGGTTCAGGGCCGGCGGGCAGTCGATGAGGATCACGTCGTAGAGGTTGCGCACGGGCTTCAGCGCGTTGCGGAGCCGCACCTCGCGACCGATCTTGGCCATGAGCTGCACTTCCGCGGCGACGAGGTCCTGGTTACCCGGCAGCACGGTGAAGCCACCCTGCTCGACGGGCAGCAGTGCGGCGGCGAGCTCGCAGTCGCCGAGCAGCACCTCGGTCATCGAGTAGCGCAGGTTGCGCTTGTCGATGCCGCAGCCCATGGTCGCGTTGCCCTGCGGGTCGCTGTCGATGAGCAGCACCTTGCGCTTCGTCGCGGCGAGCGACGCGGCAAGGTTGACGGCGGTGGTGGTCTTGCCGACCCCGCCTTTCTGGTTCGCGACGGCGATGACGCGTTTCATGGGCCGACAAGCATACAGGGGACACCCGGATATTCGGTGCCACGCACCTATTTTCGAACCGAAAATAGGTGCGTGGCACCGAATATCCGGATGTCCCCTTCAGACCTTCTCGTGGGAATGCGCCAGCTCGACCAGGTGCCGCTCCTCCTCGAGCCCGGGGACGCGGAGCGGATGGACGGCGACGACCTTCCAGCCATTGAGCTTCTTCGCCAGCTCGTCCTCGGGATAACGGCCCTTCATTGCGAGCAGGCGGCCGCCACCGGCAACCAGCGGCCCGGCATGGCGCACGAGATCCGCGATCGGGCCGACCGCACGTGCGAGCACCGTGTCGTACCGGACGGCCGGCTTGTGGGCCTCGGCGCGCGACTGGACCACCTCGACGTTCGGCAGACCCAGAGCGTCGCGGACGTGCTCGAGGAAACGGCATTTCTTGCCGACCGACTCGATCAGCGCGAAGTGCAGCCCGGGCGCGACGATCGCGAGCGGGATACCGGGGAAGCCCGCACCGCTGCCGACGTCCGCGATCCGCGTGCCGCGCAGGTGCGCGGACACGCTAAGGCTGTCGAGGACGTGCGTGGTGAGCTGCGAGGGGCGGTCGCGGATGGCCGTGAGGTTCATGCGCTCGCCCCACTCGTCGAGCAGGTCGAGGTGCGCGACGAGCTTCCCGCACTGCGCGTCGTCGAGCTCGAGGCCGAGCGCGCGGGCACCCTCCCGCAGAAATTCGGTGCCAGGCACCTATTTTCCCGGTACCCGGACCCGGCCTTCCATGAGCACGCGGGCGCTGCGGCTCAGGATGGCCTTGGTCACGGTCCACTCGCCGTTCACCTGTTTCGCCTCGGCGCCGACCCTGAGCGTGCCCGAGGGATGGCCGAAGCGAACCGAATTGCGGGTGCCGCCCCCCGCGGCGAGGTTGACCAGCGTGCCGGGAATCGCAGCTGCCGTACCGATGGCCACCGCCGCCGTGCCCATCATGGCGTGGTGCAGCTTGCCCATGGAGAGCGCGCGCACCAGCAGGTCGACGTCGCTGGCGGCGATGCTCCGGCCGCTCGACGCCACGTAGTCCCGCGGCTTCGCGACGAACGCGATCTTCGGGGTGTGCTGGCGCTTCAGCGCCTCCTCCGGCGCCTTGATCAGGCCCATGCGCAGCGCGCCGGCGACGCGGATCTTCTCGAACTTCTCGAGCGCCTTCGCGTCGGTGTTGATGGCCTCGCGCAGCTCGGTGCCCTTGTAGCCGATCTCCTCGGCGTTGACGAACACGGTGGGGATGCCGGCGGTGATCATCGTCGCCTTGAACGTGCCGACGCCCGGCACCTCGAGGTCATCGACCAGGTGGCCGGTCGGGAACATCGAGCCGCTGCCCTCGCCCTCGTCGGACGGGTCGAGGAACTCGAGCACGATCTCCGCGGCCGGGAAGGTCACGCCGTCGAGCTCGAAGTCGCCGGTCTCCTGCACCTGGCCGTTCGTGACCGGCACGTGCGCGATGATGGTCTTGCCGATGTTGGCCTGCCAGATGCGCACCACGCAGGTCCCGTTCGCAGGAATGCGGGACGGATCGACGAGGCCGTTCGAAATCGCGAACGGGCCGACCGCGGCGGAGAGGTTGCCGCAGTTGCCGCTCCAGTCGACGAAGGCCTTGTCGATCGACACCTGGCCGTACAGGTAGTCCACGTCGTGGCCCGGCTGCGAGCTCCTGGACAGGATCACGCACTTGCTCGTGCTCGAGGTAGCCCCTCCCATGCCGTCGATGTGGGCGCCGTACGGGTCCGGGCTGCCGATCACGCGCAGGAAAAGGCGGTCACGCGCCTCGCCCGGCACCTGCGCCGCCTCGGGCAGGTCCTGCAGGCGGAAGAACACGCCCTTGCTCGTGCCGCCGCGCATGTACGTGGCGGGAATGCGGATCTGCGGCGGGAAAACACGGGACATTCTGGATTTTCCCCTACAGAAGATTCGCCGACCCAGGGCAGAATCCAGAATGTCCCCTGTTTCCTTCCAGGAAGTCCCTGGCGAAGCGCTGCAGCACGCCTCCCGCCTCGTAGATCGACACTTCCTCGGCCGTGTCGAGCCGGCAGGTCACCGGCACCTCGACGCTCTCGCCGTTCCTGCGGTGGACGACGAGCGTCAGGTCCGCGCGCGGCCTGCGCGTGCCGACCACGTCGAACGTCTCGGTTCCGTCGATGCCGAGCGTCCTGCGGTTGACGCCCGGCTTGAACTCGAGCGGCAGCACGCCCATGCCTATCAGGTTCGTGCGGTGGATGCGCTCGAAGCCCTCGGCCACGATGGCCTCCACGCCCGCGAGACGCACGCCTTTCGCCGCCCAGTCGC
>VEPJ01000164.1 GCA_012026925.1 Gammaproteobacteria bacterium
CGCCTGTACTGGCCGAAGACCGAGCCGCCGTCGATCCTGCCGCCCGGCAAGGGCACCTGGAGTCCGCCGAAGGTCGTCGTCGCGGATTGACCTGCGGCCCCACGGGAGAAGCAGCAGTGCCTGCACGCGCCTTTGGCCGCCTGGCCGTCTTTGCCGCCGCGCTGATCGCCGTCGGTTGCGCCACGAACCCCACGTCGATCAACGCGCAGTGGGCGAGCCCGTCGATCGCGAGTGCGGCCAGGGTTCAGGACGTGCTGGTCATCGCCGCGCTGCGCGACACGACGCAACGCCGGATGCTCGAGGACCGCATGGTCGAGGCGCTGGGCGCGGCGGGCGTCAAGGCTGCGCCATCGCACCGGTTCCTGGGCGAGGCGGCGCAGGTGTCGGAGGAGCAGCTGCAGCAGGCCGTGACCGCGGCCGGCGCCTCGCACGTCCTGATCAGCAGCATTTCCGGCATGACGACCGACGTGCGGGTGACGCCGGGCATGGTGACGGGTCCGGGCTGGGGACCCGGCTGGAGTCGGGGCCCCGCGATGGGTCCATCGTGGGGTGGCATGACCCGCTACTACAACTCGGCCTGGGCGCGCTCGACCCCGCCCGAGGTACGCACGACGCAGAACACGCACGGGGACACGCGCCTGTTCGACGTTGCCTCGTCGGAAGTCGTTTGGTCCGTGGCGACGACGACGGTGACCAACCGGGGCAACGTCCCGACCCTGATCGACGGGTTCGTGCGCCGGATCGTCGATACCCTGAAGAAGGACTCGCTGATCTAGCGCGACAGCGACTCAGGAACAGGCGTTGCGCAGTCGCTGCAGCGTCGAGTTGTTCGCGGGCAGGTTGTCGCGGTTCTCGCCGGGAAAGTAGCGCTCACCCGCGGGAATTGCATCGCTGCCCCGCGGCGGGAACCCGCGCACGGCGACCACCCCCGGAACGAGCTTCGCTGCGTCGATCGAGCCGTTGTCGATGTCGCGCTGGCAGACGAGGAGTACCCCGCCCGCCGCCACGACGCGTTCGCGCACGGCAGCTACGGATGGTGCCGCCGCCTTCGTCAGAGCCGCGGTGTTCGGCGGCAAGGTGAGCACGAAGAACCGCTGACCCGCGGGGTTGCGGGCGAGACCCTGTTCGGCGGCCTGTTCGAAGCTGAACCCGTTACCAGCGATGTACAGGCCGCCTTCGTCCTGCGCGAGCGAAATTCGCGGCACGGAGCAGGCGATCAACGCCGCCGCGCCAAGTCCGAGGAGGGAAGCCGTCCTGCCGGAAATCGTGTGGGTCATGTCGCTTCAGAGCTGGTCGTTGAGAGTGACGCCGATGCCGAACGTGGTCTGGTTCCAGTTGTAATCGATCATGCTCTCGCCGTAGCCCGAGAACAACTGGAAGTAGGCGCGCAGGGGTCCGAGGATCGGCCGCGAGGTCCACGAGAACTGCGCCGCCCCCTTGCCGGTGCCCAGGTTGCCGCGCCCCATCAGCGCGAAGGAGTTGCCGCGCCAGCGGTACAGCGCATTCACCTGCCCGTACCCCATGTAGTCCATGATGTCGGGGTTGTCGTCCTCGTAGTCCGGCGGCTTGATGCGTGCCCAGGCACGCACGAACAGGGCGAGATCCTGCTTTTCGAATCCGCCCTCGACGAAGACCCGGTCCCAGCTGCGCGAGATCGGGTCCGCGCGGCCGTTCGACTGGTGCGTGTACCCGAAATTGAGCAGGTTGAACTTGAACCCGCCGAGGTCCACGCCGGGACGGAAACTGCCGAACAGCTCGGGCATGTAGTTGGTCTCGCGGAAGGGCCGCGAGATGTCGCCGCTGTATACCTGCCACTGGCTCTGCTGGGTGTACGCGAACCACAGGCCCCAGCGATGATCGTGCGTCGTCGCGAGCCGTCCCTTGAAGCTGATCTGGAACGCGGCCTCGACGTGCTCGAAGTCGTATTCGTCGGCGAATGCGTCGAACAGGGGTTCGTACGGCCCACGGTTCACGTCCGTCGTGTACCGTGCGAACAGCAGGTAGTTCGGCTGGTACAGGCGTACGTAGGCCGGGCGCGAATCGGGCAGGAAGCCCCACGCCGTATCGATCATCGACGGTGCGGCGGTCTGCGGTGCGATCGCCGCCGTCGCCGTCGTCGCTGATGCTGTCGCGGGCCCGGTCGGCCCGGCCGGGGCCGGGCCCGCGGCCTCGACCCCGCCGGTCGCGCGCGCCGCGTCACCGACGGCACGGTCGAAGCAGGCGAGGCGGGCAGACCGCTCGGTGATCGACAGGCACTCGGCGCCCGCAACGTTCGCGGCCACCCCTGGAATGGGGGTGGCCGCGACGAAGATCGCGCCGGCTGCGCCGGCCGCGCGCCGCCTCACAGCTTGAGGCGGGTGGCGCGCGCGCCGTCGAGCGAGACGCCGGCCATGAGGCCCCGGTTCGAGAGCACGTAACCGATCACCGGCTGCTGCGCGGTCGCCGACGTCACCTGTGCGGTGGCGCCCACGTTGATGAGCGTGACGGAGGCATCGGCGCCCACGGTCCAGCCGCTGCTCCTCTCGAAGCGCCCCAGCGCGTCCTTGGTCATGAACAGAATGAAGACCGCCGTGGACTGTGCGCCTGCCTGCAGGCCCAGGGACCCGCTGGTCGTCGCGTGATAGCTCCTGGTCTTGCCTCCGACGCGCAGCGCGCCCTGGCCGCGCGATGCGCCGACGATGAAGCCGGCTTCCATCACGCTCGGGAACACCAGCACGCCCGCCGCCCGGCCGACGAGGTCGCGCGAATCGGGGACCTGCTGGTAGAGCGTCGACAACGCGCTGTCCACCGACGCGTCGATGGCCTTGCGGCGCGCCGCCGGATCGCCGGTGCCGGGGCCGGACGTGGTGCAGCCCGAAACCACCAGGACCATTGCGGCCAATGCAGTGATGAAACTTCTCTTGTTCATGATTCGAACCTCGTTGCAGTTCAGACGTCAGGATCGGGCGCTCGAATCGGACGGCGGCGCTTTCAGCATCCGTATGCCGAGAAACGCCAGTGCGACCGAAATCAGCGGACTCAGGAAGTTGAAGAACGTGTAGGGCGCATAGGCGGCGGTCGTCACGCCGAGCGTGGCCGCCATGAAAGCGCCGCAGCTGTTCCAGGGTATGAGGGCGGAGGTCACGGTCGCCGAGTCGCCGAGCGACCGCGACAGCACGACCGGCGCAAGGCCGCGCTGCCGGAAGGCATCCTTGAACATGCGGCCCGGCAGCACGATGGCGATGTACTGGTCCGCGGTGACGGCATTGGTGGCGACCGTCGAGCCGACGGTCGCGGCGACGAGGCCGCCGTTGGACTTCACGGCAGCCAGCACGGGAGCGACGAGCCGCTCGAGCACGCCGGCCTTCTCCACGACGCCGCCGAAGCCGAGCGCGACGATGATCAGCCAGATCGTGTCCAGCATCCGCTCCATGCCGCCGCGCGAGGCGAGCAGGTCGATCGCCGCGATGCCCGTAGTCGAGGTGTAGCCGCTCGCCAGCGCCAGCCACGCGCCCTTGAGAAGCGCCAGCGGCATCGGCAGGTCGGGATCGGCCGCGAACGCGATCACGCGCTCTGGGGAGGCGACGATGGCCAGCAGTGCGCCGGCCAGCGCACCCATCATGATCGTCGTGAACGGCGGAAGCCGCCTCGCCGCCAGCACGATGACCACCAGCAGCGGCAGGAAATGCCAGGGCGAGACGCCGAACGTATGGCGGATGCCGTCGAGCTTCTCGGTGGCGTCGAAGTCGCCGGGCGAGCCCATGAACAGGAGGATCAGCAGCGTGACGCCGAAGGCCGGGACGGACGTCCACAGGACTTCGCGCAGGTGCTGGTAGAGATCGGCGCCGCCCACGGCGGCCGCGAGGTTGGCGGTGTCCGACAGTGGCGAGGACTTGTCGCCGAAGTACGATCCGGAGATGACCGCGCCGGCCGTGACCGCCGGACTCAGGTCCATGTTGACGGCGATGCCGACGAGGCCGATGCCGATCGTCGCGGCCACGGTCCACGAACTGCCGATGCTGAACGCGACGATCCCGCAGATGAGAGCCGTCGTCATGTAGAAGTAGTTCGGGCTAAGGACCTGCAGCCCGTAGTAAACCATGGCCGTCAGGGTGCCGCTCATGGCCCAGGCGCCGGTGAGGGCTCCGACGGCAAACAGGATGAAGATCGCGCTGATGCCGGTGCCGACGCTCGCGATCGCGGCCTCGCGCAGTTCGTCGAGCGTGTAGCCCGCCCGTCGCCCGATCACGAGCCCGATCATCGCCGCCAGGACCAGCGCGACCTGGTTCGGGCCCTTCGCGCCGGCGTCGCCGAACAGGAAGTACGACAGCCCGATCAGCAGGACCAGGGCGACGATCGGGATCGCCGCCTCGGTCATCGTCAGCGGTCGCGGTCGGTTCGGCACGTTGGCTGTCATTGGGCCTCGGCCGCCACGCCCTGGGAGCGGCTCGCGCGGTCCGCGGGAGCGACGGGCCCGGCCGTCGCACCGCGGACCGCGCTTACGGGATCAGTCGTTGCAGACCAGCCGCATGCGACGCTCGGCGCGGTCGAAGTCGGCGTCCGTATTGGCGGCGAGCACCTGCTGCTTCGCCTGCTCGCAGGCGTCGGCCTCGGCAACCGCACTCGCCGGAGGCGGCGTACCCGCGCGGGCATCGCAGCGGTCGTCGGACGCGAGGCGGATGTTGTTCCACTGGCCGCGCTCGACCGACACGCAGTCGCCCACGCGCAGGCCGGACTGATCCGTGACCATGCGGATGGTATTGGTGCCGCCGATCAGGACGGTGTACTCGAATCCCGTCGTCGAGCCCGCTGCACCGCCAACCCGGCTGCCGACGGCCGCGCCGCCGACGCCGCGCAGGGCGCGGTTGCTGCGCGACTGGCCCGAGCCCGACGCCACGCCAAGCGCGCCGCCGATCAGCGTGCCCGCAGCCTGCGCGCCTTCGTTCTGGATGTTGACCTGACGGACGGCCGTGATGCGCCCGTAGCTGACGGTGGTGGCCGCGACTGCCTCGACCGCGAAGAGCGCGGTGCCGAGCGCGGCGATGGATGCGAGGACGTGCCAGCGAGACTTCATGGGTGATGCTCCCGGTTGGGGTGGGGGGATGGGGTCAGGATCGAAGAGGATGCCGTGCGCTGCACGGCTTCCCGCGCACATATTCCGCGACGTGCGTGCCGTGGGCAACAGGGACGCGACGGCCTGCCGCCGCGTGCATGGGACCGATGCAATCGGCGGTGGTGGCCGTCACCATCAGAACGCCTTGCGCGCCGTCAGCCACGCTTCGGTCGAGCTGTAGGCCAGGGCCGGGATGTTGCTCGTCTCCCAGTTGTACTCGACGGTCGGCCTCAGCGACCAGCCGTGCCCGATGCGCCACACGAGCCCGCCACCGAAGTTCCACAGGTCGTCCTCGCGGACCACGAGCAGGTCCGGGTCGTCGGTGAAGTCGGGGCGCTCGTCGTCGTAGCCCTCGTTCTGGTAGGACCACCAGAAGAACGCGTCGAGCTCGTCCGAGAACGCGTGGTCCAGTTCGCCGTTGACGCCCCAGAACGAGGCGTTGCCGTCCGGGCGTTCCTTGGTTGCCCACTCCTGTCCGACATTGGCGCCGAAGGTGAGCGAGGTGCGGCCGTCGGGGAACGAGTGTGTCCAGCTTCCCGTCATCTCCGCGATGTCGCGCGTGCGTTCCCGCAGCGGACCGGGGGGATAGCGGCGCTCGCGGACCTCGCCGCCGAAGATCAGGCGATCGTCCGGGCCGAGCCCGAGGTCGTAGGTCGCGAACACGCCATAGTCGTTGCGGTACTGGCCGTCGCCTCGATAGCTCACGCGCCCCCGCATGCCGAAGCGCAGGTTGTCGTCGTCCACGGGACGGCTCAGGTTGACGTTCCAGCGCCAGTCCGAGTCGTTGCGGCGGTCGGGGTCGTCGTACCAGCGGAAGCGGTAGTCGAGCGTGGCATTGAAGGAGAATCGATCGCCGACGTCCGTGTTGAGGCCGCCGCCGCCCCGCAGCGGCCAGAACGTGTCGTAGTTACCGGCGCCCCCGAAGATATCCGTGGACGCGGAGCTGTTCTCGCGGTAGGTGCCGATGCCCGTCTCCGCGTAATAGAACGCACGCAACGTCCGGCCGGCCTGGTACTGGGCGGCCAGCTGGTCGTAGGTCGCCGCCCGGTCGAGCATGTCCGGCGGCAGGTCGCCGAACCGGAGCACGTTCTCGAACTCGAGCACCGCGCGGGAATACTCGCCGAGCCCGTAGTACGACCGCGCGAGGCCGAGATGGGCTGCCGCCGAACTCGGGTCGGACTCGAGTGCCTCGCCGAAGGCAGCCCGTGCGGCCGCATAGTCACCGGCCGCGAGCAAGTCGGTACCCCGTTTCAATGCGCCCTCGGCCGCGTCCGCCGCACCCGTCACCGGCGCGGCGGACGACGCGCACGCGAATCCCGCCACCAGGGCGAGGATGGCAGCCCGGCCAGGCCGCGCGCCGGACGTCACCGACGACCTCAGCCGAAGTCCACCGGGTCGCGGATGATCGGGCAGGTCATGCAGTGACCGCCGCCGCGGCC
>VEPJ01000036.1 GCA_012026925.1 Gammaproteobacteria bacterium
CGCGACGGCGCGGCTGCTCGGGTCCCCGTACGTGGAGTACACGGCCGAGACGCGCGGCGAGCTCGAGATCCTGAGGGCCGCCGCCGAGATGCACCAGCGCTACGGCGCCGGTTCAGTGCCGAATTACGTCATCTCGAAATGCGAGGGCCCGTCGGACGTCCTCGAGGTCGTGCTGCTGCTGCGCGAGGTCGGCCTGTTCCGGGCAGCGGACGCGAGTTTGCAGATGGACGTCGTGCCGCTCTTCGAGACCATCGGTGACCTGCGCCGGGCCGGTGGCGCGATGGACGAGCTGATGGCCATCCCGGTGTATGCGCGGATCCTCGCGTCGCGCAATGCCGCCCAGGAGGTGATGCTCGGCTACTCCGACAGCAACAAGGACGGCGGCTATCTCACGTCGCGCTGGGAACTCTTCAAGGCGCAGATCGAGCTGGTGGAGACCTTCCGGCGCCACGGCATCCGGTTGCGCCTCTTTCACGGCCGCGGCGGCTCCGTCGGGCGCGGCGGAGGACCGAGCTACGAGGCCGTGCTCGCGCAGCCCGGCGGGTCCGTGCAGGGGCAGATCCGCATCACGGAACAGGGCGAGGTTATCAACGCGAAGTACTCGAACCCTGAGGTGGGACGGCGCAACCTCGAGATCCTCGCGGCGGCCACGCTCGAGGCCACGCTGCTCGGCCGGAACGGCAAGGCGCCGCGGCCCGAGTACCTCTCCGTCATGGAGGAGCTCTCGGCACGAGCCCTTGCCGCATACAGGGGCCTCGTCTACGAGACGCCGGGATTCGAGGACTTCTTCTGGGAGTCCACCGTCATCAGCGAGATCGCCGAGCTCAACATCGGCAGTCGCCCGGCCTCGCGCACCAGGTCGCGCTCCATCGATACGCTCCGCGCCATCCCGTGGGTCTTCTCGTGGTCGCAATGCCGGCTCATGCTGCCGGGCTGGTACGGTTTCGGTTCCGCCGCGCAGGCGTGGCTCGCGGACCACCCGGACGGCCTCGCGCTCCTGAGCGGGATGTACCGGGAGTGGCCGTTCTTCGCCTCGGTGCTGTCGAACATGGAGATGGTGCTCGCGAAGGCGGATCTCGCGATCGCGTCGCGCTACGCCGCGCTCGTCACGGACGAGAAGCTGCGCGACGCGGTCTTCCAGCGCATCCGCAACGAGCACGAGGCGACGGTCTCCACCCTGCTGCGCATCATGGGCACCGACCGGCTGCTTGCAGGGAACCCGCAACTCGCCCATTCAATCGCATACCGGTTCCCCTACCTCGACCCGCTCAACCACATCCAGATCGAGCTGCTGCGCCGTTTCCGCGCGGGCGACCGCGACGAGCGCAGCCGGCGCGGCGTCCACCTCACCATCAACGGCATCGCGGCCGGCCTGCGCAACAGCGGCTAGGCCGACCGCATGACCCCGCTGCAACGGCTGAGGAACATCCTCGGCGGCTCGGCCGGCAACTTCGTCGAGTGGTTCGACTGGTTCGCCTACGCCTCCTTTGCAATCTATTTCTCGCGCTCGTTCTTCCCGGAGGACGACCAGACGGTCCAGCTGCTGAACGCGGCGTTCATCTTCGCGGGCGGCTTCATCGCGCGCCCGGTCGGGGCCCTCCTCCTCGGCGTCTACGCGGACCGCAAGGGACGCCGTGCCGCACTGGCCCTCTCGGTCGCGATGATGTGCGCCGGCTCGATGATGATCGCGGTGACACCGACCGGCCTGGGCTTCGTCTCGACGCTGCTGCTGGTGCTCGCGAGGCTGCTCCAGGGGCTCGCGGTCGGCGGCGAGTACGGCGCCTCGGCGACTTACGTGAGCGAGATGGCCGGCAGTGACCACCGCGGCTTCTGGTCAGGCTTCCTGTACGTGACGCTGATCGGCGGGCAGCTCGCCGCGATGCTGCTGCAGGTGCTGCTGCAGCAGTTCCTCACCGAGGCGCAGCTCTACGACTGGGGCTGGCGCATCCCGTTCGCGATCGGCGGCGCGCTGGCGGTCGTGGTCTTCTGGATCCGGCGCGGCCTGCACGAGACCGCCTCCTTCACCCGCGCGCCGGTCCCGCTGCACGAGCGCGGCCGCGCGATGCTGCTCTTCACGAAGCACCCGAGGGAAACCGCCATCGTCGTGGCCCTGACGGCGGGCGGCGGCGTCGGGTTCTACACCTACACGACCTACATGCAGAAGCTGCTCGTGAATTCCGCGGGCTTCGAGAAGCCGGCGGCTGCGCAGGTGATGACGTGGGTGCTCGCGTCGTTCCTGTGCTTCCAGCCCTTCGTCGGCTGGATCTCGGACCGCTTCGGCCGCAAGCGGACGCTCGTCGCCTCGTTCGGCGCGAGTGCGCTCGTTGCCGTGCCCGTGCTGGGGGCGCTCACTGCCGTCGAGGACCCGGTCACTGCGTACCTCCTCTGCCTGCTGCCTCTCTTCTGCCTGTCCGGCTACACGTCGCTCAGCGCGATCATCAAGGCCGAGCTCTATCCCGCCCACGTCCGCGCGCTGGGCGTGGCGGTGCCTTACGCGATCGCCATGGCGATCTTCGGCGGCAACGCGGAGACCGCGGCGCTCTGGTTCAAGAAGGCCGGGCACGAGACCGGCTATTTCTGGGTCGTCGCCGCGATCTTCACGATCGCGTTCCTGGTCGCGGCGCTGATGCGCGACACGCGCCAGCACAGCCTCATCCGCGAGGACTGAGCGCTTCCCGCAGCGTGCCCTTGTTCGCGAAGTCCCACTGGCCGCCGAAGATCACGTCCCCAACCACCCAACGCCCGTCCTGCTTCGTCACGACGACGACGTAGGCCCTTCGAACAGGCTCGTGAAGAGGTCACCGTCGGTGAATGGCGGCTTCTCCCCCGGGGCGCGCGCCTGCTCCGAATCGTGCAGGTCGCGCGCGGCCCGCAGCCTCGCGCGCAGATCGTCGCTCAGGTAAGGCGCGATCGTGTCGAGCTGCGCGGGGGTAGGCGCCCCGCGGACGTGCTGCAAGGCGAGCGTGCGGTAGAGCGCCACGACGACTTCGTCCGGCGCAGCGGCTTGAGGTGAACTGCAGCCGGCGACAGCCAGGCCGATCGACGAGATCGCGCCTGCCACGAGCCACTGCCGGAGCCTCCTGATCGGTTTCATCGCCGATGAGGATACCCGGCTTGGCTTTTGGCGCGACGGGACTAGACTCCCGCGAATGCCGTCCAGCAGCGAAACCGAGCCTCGGTGGGTTGCCGAAGTCCTGGACTTCTGGTTCCGGGAGATCGGGCCCACGAACTGGTTTGCTAAGAGCGACGACGTCGACGGGCAGATTCGCTCGCGGTTCGACCGGTTGCACGAGCAGGTGTCCCTCGAGGACCCGACGGCGCTCGTCACGCCGCGAGCGGCGCTCGCCGCGGTGATCGTGCTCGACCAGTTCTCGAGGAACATGTTTCGCGGCAGTCCGCGCGCTTTTGCCAGCGATCCGCTTGCCCGACGCCTCGCCGCGGACGCCGTCGCGCGCGGCCTGGACCGGGATCTCACCCCGGACCAGCGGCTGTTCCTGTACCTGCCCTTCGAGCACAGCGAGGACCGCGCGGACCAGGCGCGCTCAGTCGAGCTCATCGGCCAGCTGGGCAACGAGCGTTGGACGCTCTACGCCGAGGCGCACCGGACGATCATCGACCGCTTCGGCCGTTTTCCGCATCGCAATGCCATCCTCGGCCGTACCTCGACGCCGGAGGAACTCGAATTGCTGAAGGACCCGATGGGATCCTTCTGAGGGCGACCCGAAGCCCCGTTCTCAGGCGCCCGCCGGCGCCTAGCCCCGCCTGACCCCGAACACGCCGTCGCCCCGGATCTCCGCCGCAAACCCGGAGAGTCGCAGGCGCTTCGCCACCTCGTTCGGCACGTCGCGGCCGGAGGTCAGCCTGTTCGGCGACCCGGTGTAGTGGAACAGCAGGCCCTTGCGCCGGATGACCCGCGCGAGGTGATCGTAGAAGGCCTGCGAATAGAGCTCGCCGGCGATGCCGAAGCGCGGCGGATCGTGGAGGATGGCGTCGACCGATGCGTCCGGCAGCCCGGCGACCTGCTCGGTGATGTCGCCACGCGTCAGGTCCAGCGCGCCGCCGGGCACGGGCGACCAGGGGTTCAGGCTGCGCAGCCAGAGCACGTCCGGGTTCTTTTCGTACGAAAGCACCCGGGTCGCGCCACCGTCCACGCACCACGCTGCGAAATAGCCGAGGCCGCCGCAGGTATCGAGGACGACCTTTCCCCGCGGCTGGATCATCGCGACTTTCTGGCGCGCGTCCTCCCAGGGCGAGACCTGCGAGGTCGGCAGCATCTTGATGCCGTCGATCTCGAAGGTGGGCGGTCCCCAGTCGGTCGGCACGAGCTTGATCAGCGAACCCGTGAACCGGGCGACCGGCTCGAAGCCTTCGCCCGTCCAGTAGTAGATCGTGCGGTCCTTGCAGGCATCCAGGTACCGGTACCGTTGCCCGCGCCAGGCCCATCCCTCGGCATCCGTCTCGACGACCGTCGTCGTGCGCTCGAGGTCCAGGGAGCAGCGGGCGGTCGTCGTCCCCGAGCGCGCTGCCGCCCGAAGCGCGTCGTGCACCTTCGCCGTGACCAGGGGTCCCATGCAGGGGCCATTGTCGTCGAATCCCTGCGAGGTTTCCGCGGAAACGCTACATTCTTGCGCCGGAGGGAGGTCGACATGGGCGACGGACTGGCGAGGCGTACCTGGGCGGACTTCCGTGCCCGATGGCGCGCGGCGCTCGGGTTTCACCTGCTGGCACAGCTGCTCGGCACGGCGCTCTTCACGCCGCTCGTCGCCTGGATCGGCGGCCTCATCGTGGCCGCGTCCGGCGAGCCCGTGATCAGCAATTTCGACATCGCGCGGTTCGTCCTCTCGCCCACCGGGATCGCTTTCGTGCTCGTCATTGCGGCCCTGACCCTGGCGCTCCTGCTCGCGGAGTTCGCGGGCCTGAGCTTCATCGCCGATCGCGCCATCCGGCGCCAGCCGGCGAGCGCGGCAGGCGCGGTCGCGTTCGTCGTTCCCCGGCTGCCCCGCCTGGTCCAGCTGTCGACGCGCGTCTTCCTGCGAATGTTGCTGCTTGCCCTGCCCTTCCTGGCCGTCGCGGGCGTCGCGTGGCTCGCGATGCCCGGCGGACATGACATCAATTACTACCTGGCGGAACAGCCGCCCGAGTGGCGCAGGACCAGGCTGCTGGTGGCGTTCCTCGTCGCGGCCTACCTGCTGCTGGCCGGCTGGCAGCTGGCCCGCTGGCTGTTCGCCGTACCGGTCCTGGTCCTGGAGCGAGCGTCGCCGCGCGAGGCGCTTGCCTCGAGTACCGTCATCACTCGCCGAGGCCGGCGCGTCATCGTCGCTCCGCTCGTTGCCTGGTGGACGTTGATCACCGTCCTCGCCGTGGCCGTCACGTGGCTCTTCCGCCAGGTGTCCGACGCAGGCCTGGCGTGGGCCGGCCTCGACGTTCACCGGGTGCTGCCGCTGGTGGCCCTGTTCCTCGCGGTCACGATCCTCGGCAGCTTCATCTACGGCGGCGTCGGCCTCGCCGTCCACCAGTTCCTCGTCACGCGCGTGTACCACGAGCAACGGTCGCCTTTGCTTCGGCCGAAGCCCCCCCTGGAGGAGGCCGGCGACGACCACGCGCGCGCCGTCGCTGGACCCGTGACGCTCGGCATCGTGACGCTGCTCGCGCTATCGGTCGGCGGAGCGGTCGTTCTCGCGCACCGCCTCGAAATTCACGACGACGTTGCGATCACGGCGCATCGCGGCGCCAAGGTCTCCGCACCGGAGAACACGATGGCGGCCTTCCGGGCGGCTCTCGATGCGGGCACGGACTTCATCGAGCTCGACGTGCAGCGCACCCGCGACGGGAAGGTGGTCGTCGTGCACGACGGCGACCTGATGCGCATGGGCGACGACCCGCGCAGGGTCGGCGAGATGACCCTGGCCGAGATCCAGTCCGTCGACATCGGCCGCAAGTACGCACCGCAGTTTGCAGGCGAGCACGTGCCGACCCTCGAGCAGGTGATCGACCTGGTACGCGGCCGGGCGCGGATCAACGTCGAGCTCAAGTACAACGTGCCGGACCCCGGGCTCGCGCCGGCGGTGGTGGAGTTGCTGAGGCAGCAGGACTTCCTCGACCAGGTCGTGATCACGTCGCTCGATTACGCGGCGCTCAAGGACGTCGAGCGCATCGAGCCGCACCTGAAGACCGGGCACATCGTGACGGCCGCCGTCGGAGACGTCGTGCGCACGGAGGCCGACTTCCTGAGCCTCAACTCGGCGCGCGCAACGGCCTCGCTGGTGCGTCGCGCGCACTCTGCCGGCAAGGAAGTCGCGGCCTGGACCGTGAACGACCCGGAAGTGATGTTGCGCATGATCGAGCGCGGCGTGGACAACGTCATCAGCGACGACCCCGCCCTCCTCGTGCGCGTGATGGAGGAGCGCAGGCAGCTCAGCCGGGCCGAGCTGCTCGGCCTGCGGCTGCGCGTGCTGTTCAGCAAGCCTCCGAAGGGCGCGACGGATCCCGAGGCGGTCGAGGCCCTGTAGGGATTTCCGGCCCAGCCGGCCGGGTCGGCGCGCCGCGCCCGCCATGCCATAGGCGTTACCTATCTTCCTGACTGGATCAATCCATTGGTCCTTCCACGGGCCGGCCCGTATCGTTGCGCTCCATCGAGGCACGAGCCTCCCAACCCAACGCATGGAGTACGAACGATGAGCTCGCTGATCAACACCACCGTCAAGCCGTTCAAGGCCACCGCCTACCACGGCGGCGAATTCGTCCAGGTCACGGACGAGACCATCAAGGGCCAGTGGTCCGTGTTCTTCTTCTACCCCGCCGACTTCACCTTCGTCTGCCCGACGGAGCTGGGCGACGTCGCCGACCTGTACAAGGAGTTCCAGAAGATCGGCGTCGAGGTGTACAGCGTCTCGACCGACACGCACTTCACGCACAAGGCCTGGCACGACGCGTCGGAGACGATCAAGAAGATCGCCTACCCGATGATCGGCGACCCGACCCACGCCATCAGCCGCAACTTCGGCGTGCTGATCGAGGAGGAGGGCCTCGCGCTCCGCGGCACGTTCGTCGTGAACCCGGAGGGCGTGATCAAGGTGGCCGAGATCCACGACCTCGGCATCGGACGCGACGCGAAGGAACTGCTCCGCAAGGTGCAGGCCGCGCAGTACGTCGCTTCTCACCCGGGCGAGGTCTGCCCCGCCAAGTGGACGCCGGGCGCCAAGACTCTGGCACCGTCGCTCGACCTCGTCGGCAAGATCTGACGACCCCCGTCCCGCGCCTTCCCCCGGGCGCGGGATTTCCCGGGGCCCTCCGGACGGAGGGCCCCTTTTTGAGACAGCCGCCTGGACAGGACACAACATGCTCGACGCCAACCTCAAGCAGCAGCTCCAGTCGTACCTCGCCCGCATGACGCAGCCCATCGAGATCGTCGCGACGCTCGACGACGGCGCCGCGTCCCGCGAGATGCGGGAACTGCTCGAGGACGTGGCGTCCCTGTCCAACCTGATTTCGCTCAGGCAGGGCGCCGCGGACGGAACGGTCCGCGCACCGTCCTTCAGCGTGAACCGCGTCGGCGCCGCCATGGGGATCCGCTTCGCCGGCATCCCGATGGGCCACGAGTTCACGTCGCTGGTGCTTGCGCTCCTCCAGGCCGGCGGTCACCCGCCGAAAGTGGACCGTGCGGTCATCGAGCAGGTCCAGTCGCTCGAGGGCGACTTCGACTTCGAGGTGTACATCTCGCTCAGCTGCCAGAACTGCCCGGAAGTCGTCCAGGCGCTGAACCTCATGGCCGTGCTCAATCCGCGCGTCCGGGCCACCATGATCGACGGCGCGCTGTTCCAGCCGGAAGTCGAGGCGAAGCAGATCATGGCCGTGCCGTCCGTCCACCTGAACGGCCAGCCGTTCGCGCAGGGCCGCATGACGGTCGAGGAGATCCTGGCCAGGCTCGACGGCAACGCGGGCGCGCGCCAGACGGAGCCACTCAAGGCCAAGGCGCCGTTCGCCGTGCTCATCGTCGGCGGAGGGCCGGCGGGAGCGTCAGCGGCCATCTACGCGGCACGAAAGGGCATCCGCACCGGCGTCGTCACCGAGCGCTTCGGCGGACAGGTCCTCGACACGATGGGGATCGAGAACTTCATCTCCGTGAAGGAGACCGAGGGCCCGAAGCTCGCGGCTGCGCTCGAGAACCACGTCAAGACCTACGACGTGGACGTGATGAACCTGCAGCGCGCGGAGGAGCTGCTGCCGGCGGGCGACGACGGACTGCTCACCGTCAAGCTCGCGAGCGGCGCGACGCTCAGGAGCCGCAGCGTGATCCTCTCGACCGGCGCCCGCTGGCGCGAAATGAACGTGCCCGGCGAGCGCGAGTACCGCGGCCGGGGAGTCGCGTATTGCCCGCACTGCGACGGTCCGCTCTTCAAGGGCAAGCGCGTCGCGGTGGTCGGCGGTGGCAACTCCGGTGTCGAGGCCGCAATCGACCTCGCCGGCATCGTCGCTCACGTCACGCTGATCGAGTTCGACGGTCGCCTGCGCGCGGACGAGGTACTGCAGCGGAAACTCCGCAGCCTGCCGAACGTGCGCGTCGTCGTCTCTGCGCAGACGACCGAGGTACACGGCGCCGGGGGCAAAGTGAACGGCCTCACCTATCGCGATCGGAGCAGCGGCGAGCTGCACCGGCTCGAGCTCGAGGGCGTGTTCGTGCAGATCGGGCTGCTGCCGAACACGGAATGGCTCAAGGGAACGATCGCGCTCTCGCCGCGCGGCGAGATCGAGGTGGACGCGCGCGGCCAGACCTCGCTGCCGGGCGTGTATGCCGCGGGTGATGCGACCACGGTGCCGTACAAGCAGATCATCATCGCCATGGGCGAGGGCTCGAAGGCTGCGCTCGGCGCATTCGATCACCTGATCCGTTCGTCGGCCCCGGCCGAGCAGCCCGCGGCCGCCTGAGGCGGCCTACTCCGCGCCGATTACGCGCAGTCCTTTCACACGACACAGTTCGCGGTCGTGTGTCACGAGTGCGGCAGCTCCTGCACGGATCGCCGTGGCGACCTGGACCGCGTCGGGCAGCCGCAGCCGGTAGACCGCGCGGATTCTCGCGGCCTCGGTTGCGACCTCGGCGTCGAGGGGCAGGGCCTGCCACCCCCGGCCCCGGGTCAGCGCCTCGCGATATTGCGCGGTCAGCAACTCGTTGCCTGCACGGAGCGGGCCCGCCAGCACCTCGGCCAGCGTAATGGTGGAAATGACGATCTCTGCCCTGCCCGACTCCGCAGCCTCGAATACCGGCGCGAACCTATCGACCAGTCGCGGGTGGCCTTCCAGCCAGTAGATGATCGGCGCGGTATCGACCGCGAGGACGGGATGGTCGCCCAGGCCATCGAGCAAGGTCTTCGATGCCTTCACCACTCGTCACGCATCCGCTCGACCCACGCGGTCGCGTCGTCGCCCCACAGGCCGGCGCCCGATCCTCGCAGCCCGGACAGCGATGGACGCGGCCCGCTCTCGGGCAGCGCCTCGAGAGGAACGAGCGCCGCATACGGCCTGCCGTGCTTGGTGATCACGACCGCCCTGCCCTTGTGAGCGTCGTCGAGCAGGGACGGCAACCGCTGCCGCGTTTCCTCGACACCCGTGTAGCGACGCCTGGACATGTGTGTCGCCTGCCTGAGCAGAGCCGGTCTGGCGCCCACTGTACGGACTGTACGGATCGGACGCAACCCGTCCGTCGGTCCCGCGCCATCGACGCGATCCCAGGCAACCTGCCAGCCAGCTAGCGCAGGAAGTCGAGCAGGTGCGACGCAACCGCGAGCACGTGCAGTACCACGAGTCCGGCGAGGCCGCGAGCCGAGACGATGTGGACGCTGCGCCAGGCGAGCGCCGCATCACCACCCCGGGACGCGAACCACGCGGCTCCCGAGATCGCGGTGACGAACAGCGCGACGAGCAGCAGCCCCTCGATCATCGCGAAGAGACCACCGCCCTCCGCCGTCGGAATCGTCCCGCGCACGAGGCCCGCGAGGTCGCGCCCGACCGCGCCCATGTTTCCGGAGAGCCAGGGAAAATAGAGTCGCCAGCCGGTCGCCCTCAGGCAGGCGAGCGGATACGTGATCGAGAGCGCCAGTGCGACGAAACCCAGCACCAGGTGCGAGTAGTCGAAGAAGCCGGCGCCGCCCGGAACTCGTCGCAGCATCGCGATCCACGGGCTCGTCAGGATCAGCCAGGCGACCACGACGACCACCGCCGCGTGCTGGCGATTGACGAGGGCGTCGCGCCCCTCGCTAGCCACCGCCGCCCGCCACGCCTGCCGATTGGGACTCAGCCACCATCGTCGCGAGCCGTGCCGCGAATCGCTTCACCTCGTCCCAGTTCGTGAACTCGACCGCCTCGTGCAGGTCGGTCGGGCCACCGTTGATCTTCATGATGAGGCGGATGACGTAGCGGTCGAAGAGACCGTAGCGCTGGTAGTCGAGCACGCCGCCGAAGACGCCGACGAGCTTCGGCTTCCAGGGCGACTTGGCCAGGAAGGCCCGCACGTACGGGTTCGTCTCCGGCGTGTTCTTCTTCGGCTTGCGCGCAACGAGGCTCACGGAAAAGAACGCGCTCGGCTTCGACTCGAGCTGCGGCCGGTTGGCGTGAATGAACTCGGCCACGGCGGGATTGTGCTTGCCGTGACGGATGCTCGCGCCGATGACGATCGCGTCGAACCCGGCCGCGTCGGGTGCGCCGTCGGTGAGCGCCCTCACGGTGCCCGCGTGGCCCTGCGTTTCGATTTCCTGCCGGACGAACTCGCTGATCTTCAGCGACTGTCCGTAAACACCGTTGTAGAGCAGCAGGATCCTGGCCAAGGCGGGGCCCCGATCGGTGGCGGAAGACGGCGGGAATTCTAGCGTCGCCGTCGCCGAAGCCGGCATCGGTAGTGCTCCCGGCCTCGGTTTCTACCAATGTCCGGTACCTGTCGGGACGCCGTCGCCCCGATTTCCGGCCCGCTGCCGCCGCATTGGGCTAGGATTCGCCGGTGCGCCCCGGGGAACGGGGCCACGTGCGCTCGAGCGCACCGAACGACCAATAACAGACGCTTCGGGGAGAAAATCAAATGAAGACCATGCTCAAGTTCGTGCTCGTCTCGGCTTTGCTCGCGACTTCCGGAATCGCACTCGCGGGCGACGCCAACCCGGTGATCGGAACCTGGCAACTCGACGTCGCGAAGTCGACGTTCAAGCCGGGCCCAGCGCCGAAGAGCGACATGCGGACGTATGAGGAAACCGCCCAGGGCATCAGGATGACCTGGAAGAGCACCGGCGCGGACGGCAAGGAGATCGTGGCGGAGTCGACCTTCAAGGCCGACGGCAAGGACTACCCGGTCAAGGGCGCGCCGAACTTCGACGCGCTTTCGCTGACGCAGGTCGACAGCCACACCGTCCACAGCGTGCAGAAGAAAGGCGGCAAGCAGGTCGGCGAAGCGACGCGCACGGTATCGGCGGACGGCAAGACGCTCACGCTGAAGAGCAAAGGCGTCACGTCAGCGGGGTCCCCCTACGACAACGTGATGGTCTACGACCGGAAGTAGTCCCTCGAGCGGTTCGGGCGGCGGCGGATCATCATCCGACGCCTGCCCGCGACTGCCCAACTGGGTGCTGCATCGCAGCGTCGGGCCCGCGTGCCGCGGCACCGGTCCGGTAGCACTTTCGTCGCGTAGGACGGCGCCTCCCGACGGGCGTACGATCGAGGATGCTGCAGGACGCCCGGCAAGGGGTCCTTTTTCCCTGGTTCGTACAGGCGGGAGACAACACATGCGCTACGCAGATCCGGGTTCAGCCGGCTCCAAGGTCACGTTCAAGTCGCGTTACGACAACTTCATCGGCGGCAAGTGGGTGCCACCGGTCCGCGGCCAGTACTTCGACAATCCGTCGCCGGTGAACGGCAAGACGTTCTGCCAGGTGGCCCGCTCCACCGAGGAGGACATCGGCCTCGCACTCGACGCCGCGCACGCGGCAGCCGATGCCTGGGGCCGCGCTCCGGTCGCGCAGCGCGCCGCGATCCTGAACAGGATCGCCGATCGCATGGAGGCGAACCTCGAGATGCTCGCGGTCGCGGAGACCTGGGACAACGGCAAGCCCGTGCGGGAGACCCTCGCCGCCGACATTCCGCTGGCGATCGATCATTTCCGCTACTTCGCATCCTGCGTGCGCGCGCAGGAAGGCACGCTCGCCGAGATCGACGACACGACGGTCGCCTATCACTTCCACGAGCCGCTCGGCGTGGTGGGCCAGATCATCCCATGGAACTTCCCGATCCTGATGGCGGCGTGGAAGCTTGCGCCCGCGCTGGCGGCAGGGAACTGCGTCGTCCTCAAGCCCGCGGAACAGACGCCGGTGGGCATCCTGCTGGTCGCCGAGCTCGTCGCGGACCTGCTGCCGCCGGGCGTGCTGAACATCGTCAACGGCTTCGGCCTCGAGGCCGGCAAGCCGCTCGCATCGAGCAACCGCATCGCCAAGATCGCGTTCACGGGCGAGACGACGACCGGTCGTCTCATCATGCAGTACGCCAGCCAGAACCTGATCCCGGTGACGCTCGAGCTCGGCGGCAAGAGCCCGAACATCTTCTTCGACGACGTGATGGCGCACGACGACGATTTCTTCGACAAGGCCCTCGAGGGCTTCACGCTCTTCGCACTCAACCAGGGCGAGGTCTGCACGTGCCCGAGCCGTGCGCTCGTGCAGGAGAGCATCGCCGAGAAGTTCATGGAGCGCATCGTCGCGCGCGTGAAGGCGATCAAGCAGGGCCACCCGCTCGACACCGACACGATGATCGGCGCCCAGGCCTCCACCGAGCAGATGGAGAAGATCCTGTCCTACCTCGACATCGGGCGTCAGGAAGGCGCGCAGGTGCTGACGGGCGGCGCCAAGGCAGTCGTCGGCAGCGACATCGCGGGCGGCTACTACATCCAGCCGACGATCTTCCGCGGTCACAACAGGATGCGCATCTTCCAGGAGGAGATCTTCGGCCCGGTCGTCTCCATGACGACGTTCAAGGACGAGGCCGAGGCGCTCAGGATTGCCAACGAGACGCTCTACGGCCTCGGCGCCGGGGTTTGGACGCGCGACGGCAGCCGCGCGTACCGCATGGGGCGCGGCATCAAGGCGGGCCGCGTGTGGACGAACTGCTACCACCTCTATCCGGCACACGCCGCGTTCGGCGGCTACAAGCAGTCCGGCATCGGGCGCGAGACGCACAGGATGATGCTCGATCACTACCAGCAGACGAAGAACCTGCTGGTGAGCTACAGCCCGAAGGCGCTGGGGTTCTTCTGATGGTCGAGCGCGTCACGGCGACGCCGGCGGCGCTCGAGTTGATCGCCGTGCTGCGCGGGCAGCACGGCGACCTCATGTTCCACCAGTCCGGCGGTTGCTGCGACGGCAGCTCGCCGATGTGCTACCCGCGCGGCGAATTCCTCGTCGGCGACTCCGACGTCAAGCTCGGCGAGATCGGCGGCTGCCCCTTCTACATGAGCCGCGCGCAGTTCGAGTACTGGCGGCACACGCACCTGACCATCGACGTCGTACCGGGCCGCGGCGGCATGTTCTCGCTGGAGGGCCCGACGGGGAAGCGGTTCCTCACCCGTTCGCGGCTCTTCACGGACGAGGAAGCGGCGGCGCTCGAGCGGCAGCCGGCTGCCTGACGGGCCGATTCGACCGCGGCGGTCGAGTCACCGGCCGCGTGCTTGACCCGGCGATCATATCACCTGATATCATCGGCGCCTCGGCGGGCGGCCCCGAAATCCGGTGCCAGGCACCGAATTTCCCAGTGAAGAAGAACGACCCGGACGATGGATCCCCTCGCCAACTTCGGCTTCCTGCTCAAGGACATCTCGCGGCTCTACTCGCGCAATTTCGAGCGCCACGCAGCCGGCCACGGGCTGACCCTCGATCAATGCCGCGTGCTCGGCCACCTCTCGCGCCACGAAGGCATCTCGCAGGCGCGGCTCGCCTATCTCGCGGACATGGACCCGATGACGCTCGGCCGCCTGCTCATGCGCATGGAGGCCAACGGACTGATCGAGCGTCGTGCCATCCGCGGCGACCGGCGGGTCCGGGCGCTCTACCTGCGCAAGCCCTCGGGACCGGTCCTCGAGACGATCTGGAGCCTGCGGGACATCTCGCACGACGAGGCCCTCGCCGGCCTGAGCGCGCCAGAGAAGGCCCGACTCATGGAAGCGATGCAGCGCATCCACGCCAACCTCGACGCCCTGCTGCCCGGCATGGCCGACCAGGGTGACCGCGCGCCCGGGGCGAAGCCCGCACGTGCACGGCCGAAGACGGCCCGGGAGACTCGCCCTTGCTCGTAGGCGTCGTCCGCGTCGCGCTGCAGAAGCCCTACACCTTCGTGGTGATGGCGCTGCTGCTGCTCATCATCGGTCCGCTCGCCGCGATGCGGACGCCGACCGACATCTTTCCCGAGATCCGCATTCCGGTGATCGCCATCGCCTGGCAATACGCCGGCATGCCCGTGGACGACATGGCCGGCCGCGTCACCACGCTCTCGCAGCGGGCGATCACGACCACCGTGAACGACGTCGAGCACATCGAGGCCGCGACGTACCCGGGGATGGGGATCGTCAAGATCTTCTTCCACCCGGGCGTCGACATCGCCGTGGCCAATGCGCAGGTGACGGCGATTTCGCAGACCATGACCCGGCAGATGCCGGCGGGCATGACGCCGCCGCTGATCCTCAACTACAACGCCTCGACCGTGCCGATCCTGCAACTCGCGCTCTCGGGCAGGGGCCTGACCGAGCAGAACCTGTTCGACATCGGCACGAACGCGATCCGCTCCCGGCTCATCACGGTGCAGGGCGCCGCCGTGCCGTGGCCGTACGGAGGCAAGCAGCGCCAGGTACAGCTCGACCTCGACCTCGCGGCGCTGCAGGCGCGCGGGTTGTCGGCGGTGGACGTCGCCAACGCGCTCGCCGCGCAGAACGTGATCCTGCCCGTCGGCACGCAGAAGATCGGTGCGGTCGAGTACCCGATCCTGCTCAACAATGCCCCGGACCTCATCTCCGAGATCGGCGACCTGCCCGTCAAGGTCGTGAACGGCAGCACGATCTACATCCGCGACGTCGCGAACGTCCACGACGGCAACTCGCCGCAGACCAACATCGTGCACGTGGACGGCGGCCGCTCGGTGCTGATGTCCGTACTGAAGAACGGCACCACGTCGACGCTCGCCATCGTGGACGGCATCCTGAGGAAGCTCGACGAGATCCGCCCCCAGCTCCCGGACAACATAAGAGTCGTCCCGATCAACGACCAGTCGATCTTCGTGCGCGCGGCCATCCGCGGCGTCGCGCTCGAGGGGCTCATCGCGGCCACGCTCACGAGCGTGATGATCCTGCTGTTCCTCGGCAGCTGGCGCTCGACGCTCATCATCGCCCTGTCCATCCCGCTGTCCGTCCTCGGCTCGATCATCGGGCTCGCGGCGACCGGCCAGACGCTCAACATCATGACGCTCGGCGGCCTGGCGCTCGCCGTCGGCATCCTCGTCGACGACGCGACCGTCACCATCGAGAACATCAACTGGCACCTCGAGCAGGGCAAGGACGTCGAGACGGCCATCATGGACGGCGCCAACCAGATCGTGACGCCCGCCTTCGTGTCGCTGCTCTGCATCTGCATCGTGTTCGTGCCGATGTTCTTCCTCGAGGGCGTGGCGCACTTCCTGTTCGTGCCGATGGCCGAGGCCGTCATGTACGCGATGGTCTGCTCGTTCGTGCTGTCGCGGACGCTGGTACCGACGATGTCGAAGTACATGCTGCGCCCGCACGCTGCGCACACGGACATGCACGGGACGTCCGCGACGATGCCGCCGACGCGCAATCCGCTCCTGCGATTCCAGCGCGCGTTCGAGGACCGCTTCGAGCGTGTCCGCGACGGCTATCGCGACCTGCTCGAGTACCTGATCGCGAACCGCCGCCGGTTCCTGACCGGGTTCCTCGCGGTGGTGGCGGGCTCGTTCGTGCTCGTTCCCTTCCTCGGCAGTGACTTCTTCCCGTCCGTCGACGCCGGCCAGATCCTGATGCACGCCCGGGTCCCGGTCGGCACCCGGGTCGAGGAAACGGCCGCGCGTTTCACGCGAATCGAGCGGGCGGTTCGCGAGGTGATCCCGTCCGACGAGATCGCGACGGTCGTGGACAACCTCGGCCTGCCGATCAGCAGCATCAACGCGACGTACAACAGCACGGGCACGATCGGCAGCCAGGACGGCGACGTCCAGGTCGCGCTGCGCAAGGGCCACAAGCCGACGGCAGACTACGTCCGCGAGCTGCGCGAACGCCTGCCACGCGAGTTCCCCGACACGGTGTTCTCGTTCCCGCCCGCCGACATCGTGAGCCAGATCCTGAACTTCGGCGCGCCGGCGCCGATCGACATCCAGGTGCGTGGCAACAACATCGAGGCGAACTTCGCCTACGCGCACGATCTCCTGCGCAGGATCAAGCGCATCCCCGGCGTGGCCGCCGCGCGCATCCAGCAGTCGAACCGCCGGCCGGTCTTCGACGTGACCATGGACCGGACGCAGGCGCAGGCGCTCGGCCTCACCGCGCGCGACGTCACGAACAGCATGGTCGTGAACCTCGCCGGCAGCAGCCAGGTCGCGCCCACGTACTGGCTGAACACCGCCACGAGCGTGACCTACCCGATCGTCATGCAGACGCCGCAGTACGCACTCGACAGCCTGGCCTCACTGGCGCAGATGCCGGTCAGCGGCCCGGGCAGCACGACCCCACAGGTGCTCGGCGGGATCGCGAGCGTCAGCCGCTCCGTGGTCAACGCCGTCGTGAGCCAGTACGACCTGCAGACCGTGGTGCAGATCCACGCCACGACCCAGGACCGCGACCTCGGCGCCGTGGCGCGCGACATCCGGCGCGTGCTGGCCGGGACGGCCAAGGACGTGCCGAAGGGCTCGTCGGTCGAACTGGTCGGCCAGGTCCGCACGATGGATCACGCATTCACGGGCCTGCTGTTCGGCCTGCTGGGCGCAATCGTGCTCATCTACCTGCTGATCGTCGTGAACTTCCAGTCCTGGACGGATCCGTTCGTCATCATCACCGCCCTTCCCGCCGCCCTCGCCGGCATCGTCTGGATGCTGTTCGCGACGCACACGACGCTCTCGGTGCCCGCGCTCACGGGCGCGATCATGTGCATGGGCATCGCGACGTCGAACAGCGTGCTGGTGATCGCCTTCGCGCGCGAGCGGCTGGATGCGGGCGCCGACGCCGCGCAGGCCGCGCTCGAGGCGGGCTTCGTGCGTTTCCGGCCGGTGCTCATGACGGCGCTCGCGATGATCATCGGCATGCTGCCGATGGCCCTCGGCCTCGGCGAGGGCGGCGAGCAGAACGCTCCGCTCGGCCGTGCGGTGATCGGTGGCCTGCTGTTCGCGACGGTCGCGACGCTCGTATTCGTGCCGGTCGTCTTCAGTCTCGTGCACGGCCGCCGGCAGGCAAGGGCCGCGCAGGCCGCCGCTCCAGGAGAACTTCATGCCAGCTGATGCCCCGACGCCCGCGACGCCAGCGCGCACGGTACGCCGGATCGTCACGGCCGCAGCCGTCGCCGCCCTGGTCGTCGTCGTGTACGGCGCGGCGACCCGGCTCATCGACGCGAGGCGGCTGCGGGATCGCACGGCCGACGCGGCCGTGCCGACCGTCACCGTCGTCACGCCTGCGCCCGCGGAGGCTGGAGCGCCGCTCGAGCTCCCGGGCCGGGTCGAGGCGTATGCGCGGGCGCCGATCTATGCGCGCGTGAGCGGCTATCTCAAGGCGTGGTATGCCGACATCGGCACGAAGGTTCGCGCCGGCCAGCTGCTCGCGGAGATCGAGACCCCCGACCTCGACCAGCAGCTGCTGCAGGCCGAGTCCGAGCTCGCGAACGCGAAGGCGAATGCCGCGCTCGCCGAGACCACCGCGAAGCGCTGGCAGTCGCTGCTCGCGACGGATTCGGTTTCGCAGCAGGAGGTCGAGGAGAAGACCGCGAACCTGGCCGCGATGCAGGCCGACGCGAAAGCCCTGCAGGCAAACGTGGACCGTTATCGGACCTTGAAGCAGTTCGCGCGCATCGTGGCGCCCTTCGATGGGGTGGTCACCCGGCGCTCGACCGACGTGGGGGCGCTGATCAACGTCGGCAGCGCACAGGGTCCCGAGCTTTTCGTCGTCTCGGACCTGGGCAAGCTCCGCGTGTACGTGAACGTGCCGCAGAACTACACGGCGCAGGTCCGCCCGGGCACCAAGGCGACGCTCACGGTGCCGGAGCAGCCCGGCAAGCAGTACGCCGCTGCGGTCCAGTCGATGGCGAACGCCATCGATCCGGCCTCCGGCAGCATGCTCGTGCAGCTGACGGCCGAGAATGCGAGCACGGAGCTGCTCCCGGGCGGTTTCGCACGCGTGCGGTTCGAGATTCCGTCGGCGGCCGGCGCGCTGAGCATCCCGGCGAGCGCGTTGATCTTCGACAAGAGCGGCCTCCACGTCGCGACGCTGGCGTCCGACGACAAGGTCGCACTGAAGCAGGTCACGCTGTCTCGGGACCTGGGTGCAACGGTCGAGCTGTCGGCTGGCCTCGCCGCGACCGACAAGGTCATCGAGAACCCGCCCGACGGCGTCGCCGACGGGGACGAGGTGCGCGTCGCAACCCCGGCGGCGAAGCCGGGTGCCCCCGGCGCGACGGGCCAGGACGGACATGCCGGGCACTAGCCACAGGCAACTCGCATCGGTGTTCGCCGCGCTGCTGGCGCTCGCGGCGTGCTCGCAGGCGCCCGTGCTCGAGGTCCCGCAGGTGCCGGTCTCCGCCAGCTACAAGGAAGCCGGCGACCGGGCACTGGCCGAGGCAGGCGAGCACCGGCTACCCGATGACTGGTGGACCCTGTATCGCGACGAGGATCTCGACGCGCTCGAGAAGCAGCTGATCGCAAACAGCCCGGACCTCGCGGCCGCCCTGGCACGCTACAAGCAGGCCAATGCTTCGTACCAGGCGATCCGCTCGAACCTGTTCCCCTCGCTCTCGACGGCACTCAATGCGCAACGCGATCGGCAGTCGGAGTCGAAGCCGCTGCGCGTCCTCGGGCCCAACTCGCCCAACGAGTACAGCTCCGTCACGCTCGGCTTCGGTCTGGGCTACGAGTTCGACCTCTGGGGCCGCGTGAGCAACGAAGTCGCCGCGGGCCGGGCGCTCGACGCGGCCGCGCGCGCGGACCTCGCCTCGGCGCGCCTGAGTCTGCAGGCCCTGCTGGCCGAGACCTACTTCATCCTGCGCGGGCTCGACGGCCAGGTCCAGCTGCTCACCGAAACGGAAGAGGCATACCTGCGTGCGCTCGAGCTGGTGAAGAGCCGCCACACGGGCGGCATTGCCTCGGGGCTCGACGTGTCGCGCGCCGAGGCGCAGCTCGAGGCAACGCGCTCGCTCCTGGAGCAGACCATCGGTCAGCGCGCGGTCGTCGAGCACGCGATTGCCGCCCAGGTGGGCGTGGCCGCACCGGATTTCTCACTCGCGCCTCGGACGAATGTGATCGTCTTGCCGGCAATCCCGGTCGACGTTCCCTCCACCCTGCTGCAGCGCCGTCCCGACATCATGGCGGCCGAGCGTCGCGTCGAGGCCGCGAATGCCAGCGTCGGCGTCGCGAAGGCGGCTTACTTCCCGCAACTCAGGCTCGACGCGACCTACGGCTACCAGAGCACCGAGTTCGCAAACCTGGTCACCGCGTCCAACGTGTTCTGGGCCGTGGGTCCCACGCTGTTCCTCGAGCTTTTCGACGGGGGCCGGCGCAAGGCCGAGGTCGCGCGCGCCGAAGCCGTGCTCGACGAAGCTGGCGCGAACTACCGCAGCGTGGTACTCGGCGCATTCCAGGAGGTCGAGGACAGCCTCGCGCTGCTCGACAAGTACCGCCAGGCCGCCGCATCCGAGGCCGCTGCCGTCGCCGCGACGCAGCGCTCGGTCGACCTGTCCACGATTCGCTATCGTGCCGGCGCCGCGAGCTATCTCGAGGTCGCCGTGTCGCAGGCCTCGGCCCTGCAGACCCGGCGCGAGGCCCAGGACCTCGATACCCGGCAGCTTCGCGCGAGCGTGCAGCTCATCCGTGCCATGGGTGGTGGTTGGACGGCCCCGACCGGTGCGCCCGGATCGGCCGCGGCAACGTCCCGCTGATCGAACGTTCGCGGCCCGATCACAGGGTCCGCAGGAACAGCACCAGCTGCCACCGTTGTTCGTCCGTCAGCGCGGACTTGAACGCAGGCATCGCACTGCCAATCGGAACTCCGCCTTCCGAGACGGTCCAGTCGAGGAAGGCATCCGACGCGATCGGCATCCGTACGACCGAGGAAAGATCCGACGGCGGCGGATTCAGTGCGGCTGCAGCGGGCCCGTCACCGCGCCCGGTGGCGCCGTGGCATGACGCACAGTTCTGCTGGAAGAGACTCCTGCCCGCGTCGATGTTCGCCGGGGTGGACGCCAGCGGATTCTTCATGCCGGCGTAAGGCTCGGGTATGCCTCGCTGCATCGTGTAGCGGTGCCGCGCGACGGACATTCCGGCGTGGCCCATGCCGCCTGCCATCATGCCCGGCCCCATGCCCTGGCCCATGCCACCCGCACCCGGCTCCATCTGTGCGAGCGAAATGACCGTCGCCATGGCGACGACCGCGCCCACCGCGACGAGGATGGATCTATTCATGCCGAGCCTCCTGCGGCCGCGGAATTGCGGTGCCATTGCAGCACGGCCCGCGCAACACCACGCATGTCCTGTAGACCGGTGGCGCCAGGCCGAGTTCCGGGTTGCCCTTGCCCGCGCGGGCGACCTGCCCGGCCGGACCTTCAGTCGACCTGCCGCTCGCCGGACGCGAACACCAGGTAGAACACCGCGCCGAAGAGCGAAATCCCGGCCGTGAGCAGGAACGGTGCGACGAACGTGCCCGTTCTGTCCACGAGCCATCCGGTGATGTACACGCCGACGACGCCGGGCAGCGTCGCCGCGGTGTTGCTGATGCCCCAGATCACGTCGGCATGCTTCGGCGCGATGTCGAAGCAGTTCGGCGCGAAGCCCGACATGCAGAAGGCATACGCGCCGGTCGAGAAACACAGCAGTACGACCGCCACCGTCGCCGTCGGAGCCCTCGTGAGGAGCAGGAGGAACACGGCCCCGCCAACGAGTGCGATCGTCTGCATGAGCCTGCGGACGAACCCGGCGCTCCGCCCCGCCTTGAGCATGCGATCCGCCCATGCGCCGGCGAGGTTGGCGCATATGAAACTGACCAGCCACGGCGCCGCCGAGAGCAGCCCGGCGTTCGCGAGCGAGACGCCGAACGTCGTCTTGAAGTAGCTCGGCAGCCACGCGATCGTGAGGTACAGCGCCCAGTTGTTCGAGAAGTGGGCGACGATGATGGCCCACACCGCAGGCGTGGCCAGAAGTCGGCCCCAGGGAATGGCCCGCCGCTCGTCGGCCCGTTCTTGCGCCGGAGCCTCCACGTCCGCGCGACCATTCCGCGCCAGCGCGAACCACGCGACACACCACACGACCCCGAGCGCGCCGAACAGGTAGAACGGCAGGTGCCACCCGTAGTCGCGCACGAGCCAGCCGGTGACCGGCAGCGAGAATACGGTGCCGAGGGAGATGGCGCTCACGAGCAGCGCCGTGGCGCGTGAGCGCCGCTCGAGCGGCACCCAGCGCCCGATCATGTTGATCGATGCCGGAAACACGGCCGCCTCGCCGAGGCCGAGCGCGATGCGTGCCGCGAGCAGCGCGGCGAGCGACACCATCGCCGCCGGCGGCGTCAGCATCGTCCAGATCGACCACCAGAGCACCGCGATGCCGAGCACGAGCCAGCCACCGTAGCGGTTCGCGAGCGCTCCGCTCACGGCCATCAGCAGCAGGTAGCCGATGAAGAACGACGACAGGACGAGACCCTTGTCGGTCTCCGTCCAGCCGAGCTCGTCCTTCATCGCGATGGCGGCCACCGAGATGTTGGTGCGATCGAGATAGGAGATGAAGACTGCCGCGAACAACAGCAGGACGACGGTGTAATACCTCGGCCAGCCGTCGCGGCCAGGTTGACCCGGCTCGCTGCTCATGCGCTCCCCACGAATCGAACCCGCGCCCGCGGCTTCCCGCGAACACGGGTCGACCACGTGCCGGGTCCTGCTTCCCCGCCGCCGCCGTACATTGCTCCCGGCCACCGCGCCGCGCAACGGAAATCGCGCTGCGCGGAGCCGAAGCCATTGCTGCAGTGCGGGACGACGAGCGGCGCTACGAGGTCAGCTGCGGAATCGCGGCCTCATCGCGCCAGTGCCGCTTCCCGGCCAGCGCTTTCTCGTACTCGGGCCGGCTGAGGATGTTCTCGTCGAGCTGCATGTCCGTCGCGCAGTAGCGGCGGAAGAACTCCTCCGTCGCCTCGCGCGAGGCGAGCACGTGGTCGCGGATGTAGTTCGTGTCGATGTTCATGCAGATGGCGCCCACCACGCCGTGCGGCTCGCGCACGATGGGGATGGTCGTGCACTTGAAACGCCGCGCGCCGATCGTGAGCCCGTAGTTGAGCTTGTCCTGGTTCAGCATGCGCCGTCGCTTGAGGTCGATCACCAGCGTCGTCGTGCCCATGCCCTCGCTGCGCCCGGTCACCTCGCCGCTCGCGATCGCCGTGATGGAGCGCGTCGGGTTCACCAGGTCGTGCAGCAGGATCTCGATCCCCATCTCGCGGAACGTGCCGCCCAGCAGCCGCACGACCCGCCGGTAGTTCTCGAGGTACTCGCTGCTGTCCTGCATGATCTTCTGCCCCTGGTGCCGGGCATAGAGCCGTTCGTAGGCTGCGAGCGCCTCGGCCCCGAGCTGATAGCGCACGCCGTTCTGCTCGCCGAGCAGGATCATCTGGTTCGCCGCCGTCGCGTCCGGATGCTTCAGCAGGTGCGCCACGCCGCGCTGAAACAGCTCGAGACTGAACTGCGGGAAACCCTGGGCGTCCGCGACGAAGGGATAGAAGTCGTATTGCTCGAGGTTGCGGCCGTGGAGCTGTCGCCGTGTCCGCCACTTGCCGATCGCGAAGCCGACGGCCAGGAAGATGAGCGAAGCGACGAGGTTGACCGCGAGGTCCTGTACCCAGCCCGCGAGTTCCATGTTGTGATCCCCCTCACAGCCGCCGCGGCGACCGCAGGGGTACAAAGATAGCGGGTTCCCCGTGCAAGGCCCACTGGCACGGGGCACGGGGGCGCGGAGCGCGTTGGATCCTCCTCCGAGCGGAGGTCTGCCCCTCGGGCCCGCCGCGCGCATGGCGCGGCGGGCGCTTGCGCTCCACCCGGCGCATTCCCCACACTCGTCCGTTACGTTCTCCGCCCCGTCAAGGAGCAGCTCGCATGCGTCAACTCGCTCGCGTCGTGGCAGCGCTCGGCCTGTTTGCATCCGTCGCCGCGATGGCGCAGGCGCCCGCATCGTGGCCCGCGCAGGAAGGCACGTTCACGATCCGCGACTTCCGCTTCGGGACCGGTGAGACGCTGCCCGAGCTCAGGCTGCACTACCTCACGCTCGGCACGCCGCACCGGAATGACGCCGGGCGCATCGACAACGCCATCCTGCTCCTGCACGGCACGGGCGGCGAGCGGCACACCCTGCTGAACCCGATCTTCTCGAACGAACTCTTCGGGCCGGGCCAGCCGCTCGACATCACGCGCTACTACCTCGTCCTGCCGGACGACATCGGTCACGGCGCCTCGTCGAAGCCCTCCGACGGCCTGCACGCCCGCTTCCCGCATTACGACTACGACGACATGGTGCGTAGCCAGCACGCGATGCTGGTCGAGGGCCTCGGCATCGAGCACCTGCGCCTGATCCTCGGTACCTCGATGGGCTGCATGCAGACCTTCGTCTGGGGCGAGACGTACCCGGGCTTCGCCGACGGGCTCGTTCCGCTCGCGTGCCTGCCGACGGCCATCGCCGGGCGGAACCGCATGATGCGCTACATGGCCATCCAGGCGATCAAGCTCGACCCGGCGTGGCAGAACGGCGACTACACGACGCAGCCCGTGCAGGGCCTGCGCACTGCGAACGAGCTGGTGATGATCATGGGACTGAGCCCGCTGCAGGCACAGAAGGCCGCGCCCACACGCACCGCAGCGGAGGACTACGTCGACAAGTACCTCGAGAAGGCGATGGCGCGGACCGACGCGAACAACCTGATCTATTACTTCGACGCCAGCCGGAACTACGACCCGAGCCCGAACCTCGATCGCATCGCGGTCCCGGTGCTCTACATCAACTCGGCGGACGACTTCATCAACCCGCCCGAGCTCGGCATCGCCGAGGCGCTGGCGAAGAAGATGCCGCGATGCCGGTTCGTGCTGCTGCCGATCAGCGACCAGACGCGCGGCCACGGCACGCACACCGCGGCGGCGGTGTGGAAGCAATACCTGGTCGAGTTCATGAACCAGACCGAACCACCGGTGGCCGCGAAATGAGCGATTGTCTCAGCCCCGCGGTGCCTGCACGGGCTCCTGGGCCGCGCACATGCCGGTGATGATCTGCCATTGGCCGTCGGTCTTCTTCCACGTATGCGTGAACTTGCGCCAGAGGCCGACACCACTCTTCGTGCCGTCGCCGTAGTCGTAGGCGTACTCGGCCGCGTACAGCACCGTCGCGACGTCACCGTACAGCCTCACTGAATATGGCTTGAGCTGGTAGGTGAATTTCCAGTGGTTGTCGCGGATGTCCTTCACCCACTCGCCGATCCGGGTCCTGTCCGACGGTTCCCACGCGAAGCACGGCCAGCCGACGAAGTCCGGGTGCCAGAGCGTGAGATAGGTGTCCACATCGCCGGCCTGGACGGCACGCCAGTACACCTCCTCCAGCTGCCAGATGGCCTGCTGCTCCGGGGTGAACTCGACGGAAGCGGCCGACGCGACGAGCGGCACGCTGGCCAGCAGCGAGAGAATCAGGTTGCGCATGATCATCGAGCTTACAGGCTACTTGCGGCGGTGGCGATTCGGTCGCCCACGTTGGAAGAAGTCCGGCCCTCGCGGGAGAGGGCCGGAAAGACTCGATCCGCGCGACCGCGCCGTCAATCCATGTAAAGCGGCAGGCGCGTCTCGTTCGTGTGCACCGTCACCGAGAAGAGCGGTACTTGCCCGGGATCGGGCAGGCCGTCGTGATCCGCGTCCTGCGCGGGCAGGTAGAACTCGATGTTGTGCGTGCCGATCGCCTTGTCCGGCGCAACGTACTGCATCGTCCCGTGGTTCATGCCGATGTAGACGAGCTGTCCGCTGAGCGGGCCGAAGTCCCCGCGATTCACGCCGTACCAGACCGAGTTGAAGTCAGCCGTCGTCGGGCTGGTCATCTTCACCTCGATCAGGAGCGGGGTCGTCGACTCGGCGACGAAGGGCCCCCCTGCTGCGAGTCCCACGTCGATCGAGCCATGCGCCGTTGCGCGTCGTCCCGATGCGTCGGGCGACGACACGTACGTCCACTGCGCGCCCGGCGCCTCGATTACCCGGGCGATCCAGGCGCCCTCCAGCTTGACGGCGCCCCACGCCGGCCCCGCGGCACCCGCCGGCGCTGCCACGAGAATCGCGGCCGCAGCCACGAGCGCCGATGCAACGATCCTGAACTTGCTGATCACCATGTTGCCCTCCTTGTGCAAACTGGCCTTCGACTGCCCCGCGAGCGTCGGTGACCGTCCTGGTCCTGTCTCGAAGGACACCGCGTCGCGCGGGCTCGAGGATGATTTTGCCCGCCGGCGCGCCAATGGGACAATCCGTAGTAATTGACAACTCCTGGACTCGATCAATCTCCCACTGCCCTGGTCCGGACACTGGAGACACCGAACGTGAGTGACACCGATGCGCCCGACCTCCCCGAGTGGTTGCGAGGCGACCCGATCGCCGAGGACCTGCGCACCCGCGGTCACCCGGTGACCAAGGCCGCCTGGCTCGAGGGTGCCTACGGCTCGAGCAACGAGATCGTCCTCGAGCAGGACAAGGAAACCCGCGAGTGGGTGCGACGCCACTTCCCGCGGGACCCGCACGAGCCGGTGAAGTGAATGCCCGACGAGGCGACGCGTACCGCACGTCGCCTCGTCGGTTCCGCGGTGGTCAGTAGACGCGCGTCATGATGATGTTGCCGTAGACCGAGGCGGGCAAGCCACCGGCCACGAGATTCGTGGCCTCCGTGACGAACGTCGCGTACTCCGGCCCGACCCACGCGTCGTAATTGCCGCGAGGCGAGTAGCTCGCGCCGTTGCCGACGACGCCGCCGGCGCCCTTCGAGACCCATGAGGACTTGTCGGTGCAGTTCGTGACGTCGTGACAGACGCTGGCCGCGAAGACGTCCGCGAGGCCGTTGGCATCCTCCGGCACGACGCCATCCGCCGCGGTCACGAACAGCACGACCTCGCCGTCCCAGCGCATGTGACCCGGCTGCAACGACGGCTTGCCGACGATCTGTGCCCCGGTGCTGGTGACCGAAATGCGCTTCGTGGAAGGCACGCAGCCGGGGCGCCCCCGGCACGTGTCCCGCATGAAGACGTCCGCGACGCCGTTCGTGTCGCCCGTGACCAGGTTGGTCGCGGCCGAGACGAACACCACGAAGCGGCCGTGGTAGTCGTACCCCTCCGAGCTCGACTCCGGCATCCCGACCAGCGGTGCGGAACTCGCACCATTGGACTGGGCTCCGTCGCTCGCGACCGAAATCCGCTCGATTGCGCCGGAACATCCGCCCGGCTCGCCGATGCAGGCGTCGCGCATGAACACGTCCACGGCGCCGTTCGTATCGCCGAGGACGAGATTACTGGCTGCCGAGGTGAACACCGCATAGCGACCCGTGAATGCGGGTTCACCGCTCGCGCCATTGGCATCCCCTCCGCCCTGCGAGACCGAGATCCGCCGCGTCGTCGGCGTGCAACCGCTGGTCACCTGGAAGCAGACCACTCGCATGAAGACGTCCGCGACGCCGTTCGCATCGCCGGCGACCAGGCCGCCATCCGAACTGACGAAAAGGACCTGGCCAGGGCTGTCGCCGATCGCCGGCGAGCTGGCCGGCAAGCTCGACTGCGCGCCGTCCGCTCCCAGCGAGACGCGGGCCGTCAGCGGCCTGCAATTGCTCCCGGCCCCGAGGCACGTGCTGCTCACGAAGACGTCGTCCACGCCGTTGGTGTCGCCCGCGACGAGATTGCTGGCCGAGGAGACGAACGCAACGTAGCGACCGTCGAAGCTGACCGCCAGCCCGCGCTCGGCGCTCGAAGCCGTGGAGCCGCTGTCACCGTTGGCCTGCGAACCATCGGGGGCCAGTGAGATGCGCGTCGTCGAGGGCGTGCAGCCGACGATCGAGACGCCCCACAGGTCGATGCAGTTGTCGCGCACGAAGATGTCCCACGCACCGTTGGTGTCGCTCGGGACGAGGTTCGAGGCCTTCGACGCGAAGATCACGTAGCGCCCGGACAGATCCTGGCCGCCATTGATGCTCGGGCCGTTCGGCGGCAACCCGTCCAGTGTGGCCGTAATGAGCAGCGGGTACGCCGGCCGCGGTCCCGGGCCCGGCGGGCTCGTGATCGTGAACTGCAGTCCGTTGCTCGGCCCGACCGTGGGCTCCGGGTTGCGCGTCGTCACGGTGACGGACCCGGCTGCCGCCAGGTCGGACGTCGGAATGGCCGCACGCAACTCCACCGCACTGACGAACGTCGTCGTCCTGGGCGCGCCACCCCACAGCACCGTCGCGCCCTGCACGAACCCGCTGCCCGCGACCGCGACATCGAGTCCGGGGCTGCCGACCTCGACCGAGGGCGGATTCAGGCTGTAGATAACTGGAGCCGCGTTCTGGACGGGGAAGGTGAGCGTCGCAGACGTTCCACCGCCTGGCGCCGGGTTCGTGACCGCGACCTGGAACGTGCCGCCCGCGGCGATATCGGTCGCCGTGATCGCGGCCGTGAGTTGCGTCGCGCTCGCGTACGTCGTCGTCCGCGCAGACCCGTTCCACGTAACCGTCGACCCGGCGACGAAGCCGGAGCCGTTCACCGTCAGGGTGAAGGCACCACTTCCCGCCACCTTCGCGCTCGGCGCCAGGGATGCGAGAACCGGTACCGGATTCTTGTACTTGTCACCGCCGCCGCCGCCACCGCAGGCGGCGAGCGCGGCAAAGCACGCAACGACGAAGATCGAAGGGAATCGGGCGATCCACCGCGAGCACGGCCGCCCGGTCGTCTTCCTGGACATGCGAGCCTCCTTGGCCGGGCCCACGCGGCGCGGGACGCCGAGTGAACCCGCGTCCGATGATCGTCCATGCTACGCCGCGCCTCGCGCCGCGCAATTCGGGGAAATCAGTAGGCGCCCGTCGTCGCTACTTCCTGGCCCGCCACTGGGCCTGGAGCCCGGTCTTCAGCTGGTTGGGCTCGAGCAGTTCGTTCGTCAACGCGAGCGCTTTCCGGACATCGTCCAGCGACATCCTGTTGGCGAGGCCCTGGCGATTCGCCGCGGCCGTGCCGTTCTTGTTCGAATCGAGCGCCACCGACACGTTGTACAGCGCGAGCGCGAGGACCTTGTCCTGCGGCACGCCGGATCCCTTCTCGTAAAGCACGCCGAGGTTGCTGAGCGCATCGATGTCGCCAGCCTCGGCGGCGGGCCGATACCAGCGCGCGGCCTCCGCGTAATTCACGGGGATCCCGATGCCGTGCTCGTACATGGCGCCAAGATTGAACTGCGCGTCGGTGTTGCCCTGCTCCGCAGCCTTCCGGTACCACGCCGCGGCCTGCTTCAAGTCCTTCGGCATCCCGAAGCCGTTCTCGGCCAGCACTCCCATCGCGTACTGGCTGCGCGCATCGCCCTTTGCAGCGAGCGGCTTCAGCTCCTCGAGCGCCGTCGCATAGTCGCCCTTGTCGAAGGCGGCGGCCGCCTGGTCGAAACCCGCTCGCGCAGACGGGACGACCGCCAGCAACAGGGCCAGCGCAACCAGCATGGACCGATGGCCGATGATCACGAAACTTCCTCGACCTGCCGGCCTCAATGCCCGTAGCTCACATCCCGGGCGACCTTCCATTCCCCGTCCTGCAGCCGCCAGACCTGCACGAACCGGAACGTGCCGCAGTCGGGCTTGCCGTTCTCGGTGTGGCAGAACCGGTGCGCACCGACCTCTATCGCGCCGTACCCCTTGATCGGGTAAACCTCGAGGCTGCCGGGGACGAGTTCTCGCCGGATATCCTTGTTGTTCGCGAACACGCTCGTGAAGCCGGCCTTCACGTCCTGGAAGCCGAGGAGCCCGCCCGTGTCGTGATAGAACTCGAGGTCCGGAGTGAACCAGGACATGAGGCCTTCGACGTCGTGGGCGTTGTACGCTTCGAACATCTTCTGGTCGAGGCCGGCGACCAGGTCGCGCAGCTGATCGGCTTCGACGTCCTGGGTCATGCCGATGGACGGGAGGGCGGCCAGCAACAGCGAGACGAGCAAACGGGCGGACATGCGCACGGTGGCTGATCCTTCGGCACATGCCGCGCCGGGACGGTGGTGTGGCACATGCTAATCGAATCCGCCGGACGCTGCTCCCACCCCGCCACGCAGGTAAGATCTGCGTTCTGCCCAGTCGGCCCGGCCCGCCCGAGAGTCCAAGATG
>VEPJ01000056.1 GCA_012026925.1 Gammaproteobacteria bacterium
TGTCGCGGATCTTCTTCTCGAGCGCCGCATCGAGCTCGACGCCCGGCCGCAGCCGCACGAACAGCACGACGCGGACGTCGTGCTGCCACTCCTGCCCGATCGCCACGCTCTCGAGCACTTCGTCCAGCTTCTCGACCTGGCGATAGATCTCGGCCGTGCCGATGCGTACGCCGCCCGGGTTCAGGACCGCGTCGGAGCGGCCGAGGATGACGACGCCATCGTGCTCGGTGAGCAGTGCATAGTCGCCGTGGCACCATGCGTTCTCGAAGCGCTCGAAGTATGCCGCGCGGTATTTCGCACCGTCCGGGTCGTTCCAGAACCCGATCGGCATGGACGGAAAGGGCGCGCTGCACACGAGCTCGCCCTGCTGGCCGCGCACGGATCGGCCGTCGTCGTCGAACACCTCGGTCTTCATGCCGAGGCCGCGGCACTGGATCTCGCCGCGGTACACGGGCAGCCACGGGCTGCCGAGGCAGAAACAGGAGATGATGTCGGTGCCGCCCGAGATCGAGGCCAGGTGCACGTCGCGCTTGATCTTCGAGTACACGAAGTCGAACTGCTCGGGCGCGAGCGGCGAACCCGTCGAGAGAATCACCCGGAGTGCGGCGAGGTCGAAGGACGCGCCGGGCGCACCGCCGTCCTTCTCGAGTGCGCCGAGGTACCTGGGGCTCGTGCCGAAATGCGTCACGCGCTCGCGCTCGGCCATGCGCCAGAGCACGTCGCGGTCCGGCGCGAACGGCGAGCCCTCGTACAGCACGAGCGTGCAGCCGGTGGCGAGGCCCGACACGAGCCAGTTCCACATCATCCAGCCGCAGGTCGTGTAGAAGAAGAGCCGGTCGCCGGGCTTGAGGTCGCAGTGGAGCAGGTGCTCCTTGCGGTGCTGCAGCAGCGTGCCGCCCGCGCCGTGCACGATGCACTTCGGGACGCCGGTCGTGCCGGACGCATACATCACGTAGAGCGGGGAGTCGAACGGCACTCGCGTGAACTCGAGCGGCGCGCCCGCGCGGCCGAAGTCGCCGAACAGGACCGCGTTCGGCAGGCGGCTCGTGTCCGGATTGGCACCGACGTAGGGAACCACGACCACCCGCTCGACCGAGGCCAGTTTCTCGAGCACGCCCTGGATCGGCGCGATCGAGTCCAGGGTCCTGCCGCCGTAGAAGTAGCCGTCCGCCGTGAAGAGCACCCGCGGCCCGATCTGCCCGAAGCGATCCAGAACGCCGTTGATGCCGAAGTCCGGGGAGCACGCCGACCACACGGCGCCGAGACTCGCCGCGGCGAGCATCGCGACGATCGTCTCCGGCATGTTCGGCATGAAGCCGGCGACGCGGTCTCCGGGGGCGATGCCGAGCTCGCGCAGGCCGGCCGCGACGCGCGCGACCTCGGCGCGCAGCTCGCGGTACGTCAGCTCGCGTCGCGCGCCGCGTTCGTTGGTGAAGACGAGGGCGACGTGCTCGTCGTCGCGCGCGAGCAGGTTTTCGGCGAAATTGAGCCGGGTATCCGCGAACCAGGTTGCACCCGGCATGCGGTCGCGGTGCTGCAGCACCGGCGCGCGGCCCGGGGTACGGACGATCGCGGCGAACTCGATGAGGGCCGACCAGAACGACTCGCGCTCGTCCACCGACCAGCGCCACAGCGCGCCGTAGTCGCCCGGGGGCGCGCCGTAGCGGCCCCGGGCGAACTCGGCGAAGCGCGTCAGGTTCGAGTCGGCGATCCTCTGCGGCGAAGGCGTCCAGACCGCTCCCGTCATGCTTCCCCCTACATGTTCTGGTAGTTCGGTCCCGAACCGCCCTCCGGCGTCGTCCAGGTGATGATCTCGTACGGGTCCTTGATGTCGCACGCCTTGCAGTGCACGCAGTTCGACGCGTTGATCTGCAGGCGCTTGCCGCCGGACCCGTCGTCCACCATCTCGTAAACCTGCGCCGGGCAGAAGTGCTGGCAGGGGTTGCCGAACTCCTGCACGCAGCGCGTCGAGCAGATGTTCGTATCGGCCACCTTGAGGTGCACCGGCTGCGCTTCCTCGTGGGTGTTGCCGGCGAAGTAGACGGCGGCGAGCCGGTCCCGCGGGGGCAACGTCCGCTCGGCCCAGCCGCGGTCGGGCGACGCATACTGCTCGAGCCGCTTGAGCGCGGCGTGGTCGGCGTGGTGCTGCAGGGTCCACGGCGAGTGACCGGCGGTGACCGTCTCGAGCGCGCCGTTCGCCATGCCGACCCACATGCCGTACCGGAAGCCGGGGCGGATGTTGCGGACCTTGTAGAGCTCGACGCCGCCCGGCGACTTGCGCCAGCGCTGGTCGTAGCCTTCCGCGCGCCCCTGCTCGACGAGATGCTCCGCGGCGAGCGCGGCCGAGCGGATCGCCTGGTGCACGCCCTTGATCTTCGGCACGTTCAACGTACCGCCCGCGTCGCCGATCAGCATCGCGCCCGGCATCTCGAGCGTGGGCATCGACTGCCAGCCGCCCTCGACGATCGTCCGCGCGCCGTAGGACAGGATCTCGCCTCCGTCGAACAGCGGACGGAGGCTCGGGTGGTTCTTGAACTGCTGGAACGCCTCGAAGGGCTGGAAGCGCGGATCGGCATAATCGAGGCCCACCACGAAACCGACGTACAGCCGGTTCTGGTCGAGGTGATACATGAAGCTGCCGCCATAGGTGGCGGCATCCATCGGCCAGCCGACCGTGTGCTGGATGAGGCCGGGCTGCACGCGCCCTTCCGGCAACTGCCACAGTTCCTTGAACCCGAGGCCGTAGGTTTGCGGAGACCTGCCAGCGTCGAGGCGGAAGCGCTGGATCAGGACCTTCGACACGCTGCCGCGGCAGCCTTCCGCGAGGATCGTGGTCTTCGCGCGGATCTCGGGACCCGGTGCGAAGTTGGGGCCGGGCTCGCCGCTCTTCTCGAGACCCATGTCGCCGATGCGCACGCCGACGACCGCGCCCTTGTCGTCGAAGAGGGGAGCGGCCGCCGCGAAGCCCGCGAATACGTCGCAGCCGAGAGACTCGGCTTTCGTCCCCAGGTACTCGACGAGTCCGCCGAGCGCGATGATGAAGTTGCCGTGATTGTTCATCTGCGGCGGCGTCGGCATGCGGATGCGCTTCGTCTTCGTGAGCAGGCTGAACTCGTCGCGACCCGCCGGCACGCGCAGTCCCTTGTGCTCGTCGCGCCAGCCAGGCAGCAGCTCATCGAGCGCGCCGGGCTCGAAGACGGCGCCCGACAGCATGTGTGCCCCGACGCTCGCGGCTTTCTCGAGGATGCAGACGTTCAGGTCGGGCTTCAGCTGCTTGAGCCGGATCCCGCACGCCAGGCCCGCAGGGCCTGCGCCCACGATCACGACGTCGTACTCCATCACGTCCCGTTCGATGTTTTCCATTTGGTTTTCAGTCACTTGGAGGACCCCGCAGGTTCGTGTGTTGGTCGCGGATTCGTTCCCGGGCGCCGTGCTTCGTTGCAGCGCAATAGCGTATGGTAGCCCCACCTGCGAAGCGAACTCCACGCCCGGGAAGAGGGGGGCGGGGATGGCGCGATTCGGAGCCGCCCCGCGACCTGCGTAGAATGGAAAATCCGATGACAAAGACGATCACGGTATTCGGCGCCACCGGGACAGCCGGCAGCGCCTGCGTCGAGGAACTCATCCGCCTCGGGTCGTTCAACGTGCAGGTGCTGGCACGACGGCCGGGCCAGCAGGAGAAGCGTTCGGCGCTCGCGCCGCACAGCGCGGATGCCAAGCGGGGCATCTACGACAGGTGGCGCAAGTCGGGCGTCGAGGTGAAGCTCGCCGACGTCACCGACCATGCCGAGCTGATTCCGGCGCTGCGTGGCACCGACTACCTGGTCTCGTGCGTGCCGATCAACGCCACGGAGTCGCAGTACCCGCTCATCTGGGCGGCGAAGGAGGCCGGGGTCGAGCGCTTCGTGCCTTCCGAATTCGGCGCCATCTACGAGTTCGAGCAGTTCTGGCCGACCGACACGATCCACCGGGCCATGGCGCGCCAGAAGGCGTTCATCCGCCGCATGATCGAGTTTGCCGGGCTCGACTACACGATCATTCCCGCCGGATTCTGGCCCGAGTACTACATGCTCGAGCCGGTGATGGTGATGGGCGACGGCTCGCAGCTCGTCTCCTGGTCCACGGGTCGCGACGTGGGTCGGATCATTCCGCACGTGCTCGCGCACCCGCTCTCGCGCAATGCAATCTGCCCCGTCGCGGCGACCGCGTACTGCACGTGGGACGAACTGCTCGCGCTGCGCGAGCGCACGCTGGGCCGCAAGGTCGAGCGCATCCATCTCGGCAATGCGCAGTGGAAAGCTGCCTACGAGCGGCAGCCCATGGGCGGGCTGAAGGAGCTCATGGCCATCGGCATCCTCGCGACCGAGGGCGCGGAGGGCATGTCGCTGTTTGCGAACTGGAACAAGACGTTCATCCCCGACTTCAGGGGAACGCCGCTCGACGAGCTCTTCCCGAACTACATCGAGCCGTTCCTGGCGCAGTTCCGCCAGCAGCTCATCGCGGCGGGGGAACTGCCCGCGGCCTGATCGACCCGCCGGCCGCCCGCAACCGGGCGCGGGGCCCCCTCAGCGCGGGGCCATCCGGATGGCCCCGTCGAGCCGGATCGTCTCGCCGTTCAGCATCGGGTTCTCGACGATCTGGCGGACCATCGAGGCGAATTCCGCCGGGTGGCCGAGGCGAGGCGGGAAGGGCACCTGCTTGCCGAGCGAGTCCTGCGCCTCCTTGGGGAGCGCGGCCATCATCGGCGTGAGGAACAGGCCCGGCGCGATGGTCACGACGCGGATGCCGAACGCGGCGAGCTCGCGGGCCATCGGCAGCGTCATGCCCACGACGCCGGCCTTGGACGCCGAGTACGCGACCTGGCCGATCTGGCCGTCGAAGGCAGCCACCGACGCCGTCATCACTATGGCGCCGCGCTCGCCCCCGGCGTTCGGCGCGTTCTTCTGCATCGCCGCCGCCGCCGCCTTGCTGACGAGCAGCGTCCCGACGAGGTTGATCTCGACGACCTTGCGGAAGAAGTCGCCCGGCATCGGGCCGTCCTTGCCGACCATGCGCTTCGGCCAGCCGACGCCCGCGCAGTTGACCGCGAGGTCGAGGCCGCCCATCGACTCGACGGCGGAACGCACGGCTTCGTCCACGGCGCTCTCGGAGGTTACGTCCACCTTCTGGAAAGCGGCCTGCCTGCCGAGGCGCCGGGTCACGTCCAGGCCCGCGGCCTCGTTGACGTCGACCAGGGTCGCGCGGCCGCCTGCGGCAACGACGCTCTCCACGACTGCGAGACCGAGACCCGAGGCGCCTCCCGTGACGATGGCGCGGACGTCCTGCATCAACATGAGTGATTACCTCGCGGAGCGTGAGTCCTTACAGGCGCAGGCCGCCATCGACGTCGATGGCGCGCCCGGTGAAGTAGTCGTTCTCGGCGATGTAGACGGCCGTGTGGCCGATCTCCTCGGGCAGCGCGAGGCGCTTGAGCGGGATCGGTGCCGTGACCTTGTCGAGCATCTCCGGCGGCATACCTGCAAGCAGGTCGGTGCGTGTGAAGCCGGGCGCGATGGACGCCGCGCGGATGCCGTAGCGCGCGAGTTCCTTGGCCCACACGGTCGCCATGGCCGTGACGCCGGCCTTCGCGGCCGAATAGTTCGTCTGGCCGGCGTTGCCGCACTTCGAGATGCTCGAGATGTTGATGATGAGCCCGCCATTGCCGAGCCTGATCATGCGCTCCGCCGCTTCGCGCCCGCAAAGGAACACGCCGGTCAGGTTCACGTCGATCACGGCCTGCCACTGGTCGAGCGTCATCTTGCCGACGACGGCGCCGTCCTTTGCCTTGACGAGCAGGCTGTCCTTGATGATGCCCGCGTTGTTGACCATGACGTCGAGGCGGCCCAAGTCGGCGACGACGCCATCGAGCGCCGCGATCACCTCGCTCTCGCGCGCGACATTGGCCGTGTAGGTGCCGACGGCGACGCCGGCGGCCGCAAACTCTGCCCTCGCCGTATCGAGGTCCTTCGCGACGAGATCGATGAGCGCGATGCGCGCGCCCTTTGCGGAAAATGCGTTCGCAATGGCGCGGCCGATGCCGCGCGCGCCGCCCGTGACGGCGACGACTTTGTCCTTCAACTGCATGCGCTTGACCCTTCGCCCCGATGCAAGGCTCAGCCGACGATTTCGATGGCGATCGCAGTCGCCTCACCGCCGCCGATGCACTGCGAGGCAATGCCGCGGCGCAGGCCACGCCGGCGAAGCGCGTGCACCAGTGTCGTCATGAGGCGTGCTCCCGTCGCGCCGATGGGGTGGCCGAGCGCGCACGCGCCGCCGTTGACGTTGACCTTGGCGGGGTCGAGCCCGAGGTCGTGGGTCGCGGCCATCGTCACGCAGGCGA
>VEPJ01000180.1 GCA_012026925.1 Gammaproteobacteria bacterium
GGACCTTGTCCTTCTGGCCGGCATAGCCGTAGCCCTGGGCCAGCATGATCAGCGCAACGGGCGCCCGTCCCGACAGTTCCACGCCTTTTTCCAGTAGCGCGACCCCCTCGGCCGCGTCGCCGCGCAGGTACGACGCAATACCTGCCCCGCAGAAGACGAACCCGTTCTCCGGATGCTGGCGCATCTGCGTCACCGCCCAGTCACGGGCTGCCTGCTGCTCGCCCACCATGAACAGGGCCCAGGTTCCCCAGTCGGCGAGTTCCGTGTTCAGCGGATCCAGTTCGACGGCGCGGGCCAGCGAGGCCTTGACCTTCTCGTTCTCGCCGAGCGCTGCGTAATAGAGCGCGAAACCGATTTCCGTCTGTGCGAGCGTCGGGTCGAGCGCCCGCGCCTTGTTCAGGCTCTCCCAGGCTTCCCGCCATTGCCAGGCCATCACCCGGGTGAGCCCGAGGGATGACAGCGCCTCGGCGGAATCCGGGTCGCGTTCGAGAACCGCGGCCAGGGCAGCCTCCACCACCGGCAGCAATTTCTGCGGCGGCTCGAAGTAGGCGAAGATCGAGCGCAGCGCATCGCTCTTCGCCTGGTAGGCGGCGATGAAATCGGGGTCCAGCGCGATCGCCTGGTCGAAGTACTCGACGGCACGATGCATGGAGTCGTGCGTGAACTTCTCCATCTCGCGCCACCCCGCCGCGTACGGTTCGTAGGCCTGCGGGATGCGGGGCAGTTCGGCCAGTGCGCGCTGCTCGTCCTTGAGGATCTCCACCTTCAGCGCTCGCGCCACGGCCCGCGCGATCCCGGCGGGCGTCTCGAAGAAATCGCGGTTGTCCACCCGGACGGTGAACGGGCTGCTCCACACGTCCAGGTCCCGCCGCAGGTCCGTGAGCCGTGGAGTGATCCGCAGCGTGCCGTCGGGCGCGACGATCACCTCGCCGTCCAGCACGAACTCGAGGCCCGGCAGGCTTTCGAGGACGTGCTCGCGGGTCTTGTTATTGCGGAAATGGAAGGCCGAGGCGTGCGGCACCGTCCGCAGGCCCGAGATCTTGCGCAGGTTGTCGACCACTTCCCGTGTCACCTGGTCCGCGAACGTGCGGTGGTACTCGGTGGCGTTGTCCGACACACCGAACGGCACGACGAGGATGTAGGGCCGGCTGGGCTCGGGCTGCTCCGACGGGACGTCCAGGAACCGCGCCCCGAAGAACAGGACGGGCACCAGCAGGGCAACCGCGACCAGCGCCAGGGCCGGGCGCCACGGACGTCGGGTCGGCTCGTGCGGACTTCCGGCCACGTTCGCCGGTGCAGGGGCTGACTCGGTTGCCGGTGCAGACGCCGGTGCCGGGGCGGCCGTCGGCCCGACGACGGGACTTGTCGCCTCGTCGATGACCTCGACGACCGGCGCGACGAACTGGTAGCCGCGGCCACGGACGGTCTGGATGGTCTGCTGCAGCTCGCCATTGTCGCCGAGCGCCTTGCGCGCACTGCGGACGTGGTTGCTGAGGGTGGCGTCGGACACCTCGCGCCCGTCCCAGACCGCCTCGAACAGCTGCTCGCGCGTCAGCACCCGGTCGCGATGGCGGATCAGGTGCACGAGCAGGTCGAACACCTTGGGCTCGACCGGGACGACCTCGTCCCCGTGGCTGACCCGGTAGCGGGCTGTATCGACGACGTACTCGCCGATCCGGAACTTCCTGCCATCCGCCGCAAGCATTGATGCCCTTCCTGCCCTTCCGATGCCAATGATTACCGAATCATTAGCGAAACATTAGCGTCCGGCCAAGCAGGCACTTGCGCTCCGTTTCGACAATACCGGCGCCCCGTCGAAACAGCAACGCAGGAGCCCGACATGCCGACACCCCTCGAAATTCTGCTCGACCCCGTCTCGCTGGCCGTGCTGGCCATCTATGGCGCACTGGTCCTGGTCGAGGCCTTGTTTCCGGCGCGCGTATTGCCGCGCGTCCCGGGCTGGCACGCCCGGGCCCTGGCCGTGTTCGTCGTCTACTTCTTCCTCTCGTCCTACCTGCCGCTGCTCTGGGCCGACGCGCTGGCCCCGCTCCGGCTTTTCGACCTCGAGTCCGTGCACCCGCTGGTCGGGGCCGCGGTCGGCGTCCTGTTCTTCGAGTTGCTGGTGTACGTCTGGCACCGCGCGATGCACAAGCACCACTGGCTGTGGCGCGCCTTCCACCAGATGCACCACAGCGCGGAACGCGTCGACAGTTTCGGGGCGTTCTACTTCAGTCCGCTCGACATCGCCGGCTTCGCGCTGCTCAGCAGCCTGACCCTGACCATCGTGGGCCTGCCGGCGCAGTCGGTCACCTGGTACCTGTACGCGACGATGTTCCTCGCCACGTTCCAGCACACGAACATCCGCACGCCGCAGTGGCTGGGCTACATCGTGCAGCGGCCCGAGAGCCACAGCGTGCATCACGCGCGCGGCGTCCACGCCTACAACTACTCGGACCTGCCCCTGTTCGACGTGCTGTTCGGCACGTTCCGCAACCCGAAGGATTTTGCCGCGCCGAGCGGATTCGAGGGCGTCTCGTCGGCGCAGATCCTCGACATGCTCGCCTGCCGCGATGTCGCAGCCCAGGAGTTCCAGCAGTCCGTGCGGCCCACCCCGCCGCAAACAGTCCGTCCGTAAACAACACAGCAAGAAGCAGGAGAGACCCAGTCATGAAACACTACACTCGTTTCACCGCAGCCGTTTTCGCAGCGATCGCGTGCGCAGGCGCCGGCGTCCTTCACGCAGACGCGGTCACGCGACCCGACGGCAGTGCACGCGGGAAAGCCGGACCGACCGTGACGACGTATGCGACGGGCCTCACCACCCCGCGCGGCCTGACATTCGGTCCGGACGGCCATCTCTACGTCGCGGAAGCGGGCGTCGGGGGCGGGCAGAAGCCGGCCGACATCCGTCCCGGCTGCCCCGAGATCGTCAACGTCTTCAGCCCCTACACGGCGGGCTACAGCGGCCGCGTGATCCGCGTCCGAGCCAACGGCACCACGGAGGTCGTCGCCGACGGGTTGCCGAGCGCGACCGACGCCACCATGACCAACTTCGGGCCGACAGACGTGGCGTTCATCGGCGACACGCTCTATGTGCTGATCGAACTGGGCGGCTGCTCGCACGCGCTGCCCGAGAACCTGCCTGCGATCCTGCGGGTCAACCCCGACGGCTCGACGACCAACGTGGCCAACCTGAACGCCTGGCTGGCGGCCAATCCGCCCGCCTTCATCAAGGACACGGACCCGGCGACCTCTGACTTCGAACCCGGCGGCGTGTTTCATTCGATGCACGCGGCAGGCCGGTACCTGTATGTCGTCGAGACCAACCGCGGAATGCTGCTGCGCGTCGATCCGCGGACGGGCGCGATCGAGAAGCTGTACGACATGTCGATCGACCAGGCCGAACACAACCCGATCGTGATGACCCGTCGCGGCAATGAGTTCTACGTCGGCACCTTCGGCGAGGACGGCGGCCCGGCCGCGCTCGCGCTGTTCGACAAGGGTTTCACGCGCTACACGCTGCCGTTCCAGTCACTGAACCCGCTCGTCGGCCTGACGTGGAGCGGCAACCAGCTGTACGGTGTCGAGATGTTCCCGTACGACAACCCGTGGTCGACCGACAGCGCCAACCTGGTCACGTTCGATCCCAGGACGGGCCAGCGCCGTGAGGTGCTGACCGGGTTCGCCAGCTATCCGGGCGGCCTCGTGAGGGGCCCGGACGGGGCGCTGTACACGTCCAACCAGGTGGTTTCGTTCTCGCCCACCGGTGGCGACGGCAGCGTGCTGCGCATCGTGCCGTAGCTTGCGCCTGTCACGGCCACGCGCATCGGCACAGTTCGATGCGCGTGCGCCGTCGGGACCGTTCGGCGGCGCGGCCTGCCGACGCGCGGTCTAGCCCGCGCGCTTCTTCTTCAGCAGCTCGTTCAGCTGCGCCGGATTGGCCTTGCCGCCGGTGGCCTTCATGACCTGCCCGACGAAGAAGCCGAACAGCTTGTCCTTGCCCGAGCGGTAATCGGCGAGCTGCTGCGGGTTCTTCGCCATCACCTCGTCGATCGCCGCCTCGCTCGCCGAAGTGTCGGTGATCTGCTTGAGGCCCTTCGCCTCGATGATCGCGTCGGCCGCGGCGCCCTCGCTCCACATGGCCTCGAACACCTCCTTGGCGATCTTGCCGGAGATGGTGTTGTCGACGATGCGGACGAGCAGCCCCGCCAGCGCGTCGGCGCCGACACGGCTCCCGGTGACGTCGAGGTTCTCCTTGTTGAGCGCACCCGACAGTTCGCCCATCACCCAGTTGGCGGCGAGCTTCGCATTGCCACCGAGGCGCGCGACCACGGTCTCGTAGTAATCGGCCATCTCGCGGCTCGCGGTGAGCACGCCCGCGTCGTATTCCGACAGGCCGAAATCACGCACGAAGCGCGCGGCCTTCTCGTCCGGCAGCTCCGGCAGCGTGGCACGCACCGACTCGATCAGGCCTTCGCCGATGGCGAGCGGCAGGAGGTCGGGATCCGGGAAGTAGCGGTAGTCGTTCGCCTCTTCCTTCGAGCGCATCGAGCGCGTCTCGCCCTTGTCGGGGTCGTAGAGGCGCGTCTCCTGCACCACCTTGCCGCCGCTCTCGATCAGGTCGATCTGGCGCTCGACTTCGTAATTGATCGCGCGCTCCACGAACCGGAACGAGTTCAGGTTCTTGATCTCGGCACGGGTGCCGAACTCGGCCTGGCCGGCAGGCCGCACCGAGACGTTCGCGTCGCAGCGGAACGAGCCTTCCTGCATGTTGCCGTCGCAGATGCCGAGGTAGCGCACCAGCGTGTGGATCTTCTTCATGTACGCCACGGCTTCCTTGGCCGAGCGCAGGTCGGGCTCCGAGACGATCTCGAGCAGTGGCGTGCCGGCGCGGTTCAGGTCGATGCCCGACAGGCCGTGGAAGTCCTCGTGCAGCGACTTGCCCGCGTCCTCCTCGAGGTGGGCGCGCGTGATGCCGATGGTCTTGCGCGTACCGTCCTCGAGCACGATCTCGAGCGAACCATCTTCGACCACCGGGCGCTCGTACTGGCTGATCTGGTAGCCCTTCGGCAGGTCGGGGTAGAAGTAGTTCTTGCGCGCGAACACCGAGCGGCGCGCGATCTTCGACCCGGTGGCGAGGCCGAAACGGATGGCCATCTTGACGGCGTCGCCGTTCAGCACCGGCAGCACGCCCGGGTAGCCGAGGTCGACGAGGTTGGCCTGCGTGTTCGGCGCGGCGCCGTAAGCGGTGGCGGAGCCCGAGAAGATCTTGCTGCGCGTGGCGAGCTGCGCGTGGATCTCGAGGCCGATGACTGTTTCCCATTCCATGATCGTTACTCGTAGCCCTGCGGCACCCGACGGTGCCAGTCAGTGAGCTGCTGGTACTGGTGCGACACCGAGAGCAGTCGCGACTCGGCGAAGTGCGGGCCGACGAGCTGCAGCCCCACCGGCAGGGACTTGCCGCCTTCCTGGACGAAGCCGCACGGAATCGAGATGGCGGGCAGCCCGGCGAGGTTCGCGCCGATGGTGTAGATGTCGTTCAGGTACATCGTGATCGGGTCGCTGGTCTTCGCGCCGAGCTCGAACGCGGCGGTGGGCGCCGTCGGGCCGATCACCACGTCCACCTCGCCGAAGGCGCGCGCGAAGTCGGCGGCGATCAGCTGCCGCACCTTCTGGGCCTTCAGGTAGTAGGCGTCGTAATAGCCCGCCGACAGCACGTAGGTGCCGGTCATGATGCGGCGCTTGACCTCGTCGCCGAAGCCTTCGCCACGCGAGCGCTTGTACAGGTCGAGCAGGTCGCGCGGCGACTCGCAGCGGTGGCCGAAGCGCACGCCGTCGAAGCGCGACAGGTTCGACGAGCACTCGGCCGGCGCCACCACGTAGTACGTGGGCACCGACAGGGGCAGCGCCGGCAGGCTGACCTCGACGATGCTCGCACCGTTGGCGCGCAGCACGCCGATGGCGTCCTGCACGAGCTTGCCGACGGCCGGGTCGAGGCCCTCGCCGAAAAACTCGCGGATGATGCCGACGCGCAGGCCCTCGAGCGGAGTGGCGAGTTCGGCCGCGTAATCGGGCACGGGCGCATCGACGCTGGTCGAATCGCGCGGATCGAATCCGGCCATGGCCTTCAGCAGCAGCGCGGCGTCCTCGGCCGAGCGCGTCAGCATGCCGCCCTGGTCGAGGCTCGAGGCGAAGG
>VEPJ01000158.1 GCA_012026925.1 Gammaproteobacteria bacterium
CCGCCGCCGGGACGACGGACCTGGCCGCGCAGCAGCTCGATGCGCGCGGCGAGGTCGGGCTCCCGCAGCGGCAGCGTCGCGACCTGCATGGCCCGCGACGTCAACACGAACGCGATCACGTTCGCCGGGCCAACGACGTACTCGATCAGCCCCTGGTCCGGTTCGAGTCGCCGCTGGATGCTCTGCGCGGTCGGCACAGCAGCAGCCGCGGCCTGGACGCGCGCGTGATCATCGAGGAACGCCGCGTATTCCTTCTCGGCGTGCGCAAGCTCCAGCGAGAACCTGTTGCGCGCTCGCTCGGGGTATGCCGGGGCGCCGCTCTCGTCCTTGTCCTCAAGTGACCGCTGCAACCCATGAACACGTTCTCGCAGCTCCAATTCCCTGCGCCGCTCGACGGAATTGAGCGGCGTGGTGGCACGCCCGCCGAGCTGCTCGACGAAGCTCCGCGCGCGCAGCCGTTCGGCCGTCGAGAACGCGTCGTCGGTCCTGCCCTGCTTGAGCTGCAGCCGCATCAGCTCGAGGTAGACCTCGAACTTGTCCTCGACGTACCCGGAACGGTACCGCGGCTCCTGCAGCCGCCCGCGCACGCCTTCGATGAGCTGCGCGGCCGCCTCCAGCGACGCAATCGCGCCGTTGACGTCGCCACTAGCCTCTTCGGCGCGCGCCCGGCCGAGGTGGATCTGCCAGAGAAGCTCCGGGTCGCGGATGCGCGACTGGGCGTTCTCCGCCGCCCGGTACTGCACCAGTGCCCGGTCGAAGCGCCGCTGCGCCCGCTCCAGCTCCGCCTGGGAATAGAGCGCCTCCGACTCCAGGTCCCGCCCGCCAATCCTGCGCGCGATGGCGAGCGCGTCGTCGGTCTGCGCCGAAGCCTGCTCGAGCCGCTCCTGCGCGCGGTTGACCCGCGCGAGCCGCAACAGTGCGAGCGCCTGCGCATGCTGGACGCCCGCCGCGGCTGCACGCCGCCGCGCTTCGTCGTAAAGCTCGAGGGCCGCGTCCGGCCGCTCGCGGCGAAACTCCAGGTCGCCGAGCGCCACGAGGTTCAGCGTGATGCCGCGCTCGAGCCCGATCGCTCGCGCCATATCGAGCGCGCGCCGGAAGTCGTGCTCGGCGGACGCCGCATCCCCGAGCAGCAGCTGCAGCCGGCCGGAGTCGTGCAGCGTCTCGAGCAACTCGGCCTTGGCGCCGACCCTCTCGTAGGTGGCGAGGGCCGCACGGTAGTTGAGCAGCGCCAGGTCGTACCGCCCCTTGTCGGCGAGGCCGTTGCCCTTCACGCGGAACCAGTAGGCCTGGTCCTGCCTCATGCCCGCCTGCTGCGCGAGCGCGATGGCCTGGTCGAGGTGGCCGATCGCGGCGGCGACCTCGCCCAGTCCGAGCAGGCACAGCCCGATGTTGCCGTGGTCCTGGCTCATGGAGGTCCTGGATTCCAGCTGCTCGCTGATCCTGAGCGCCTGCTGGTAATAGCCGAGTGCTTCGCGGAACTGGCCGAGCAACAGGTGCACGCCACCGATGTTGCCCAGTGTGTCGCCAACGCCACGCGGGAAATCGACGTCGCGGTAGAGCTCGAGCACGCGGCGGTACTGCCTCAGCGAGGTGTCGTAGTCGCCCTGCTCGTCGTACACGAGGCTCAGGTTGTTGAGGCTCGAGCCCTCGAGCTTCTTGTCGCCCGCGGCATGGGCAATCTCACCGGCCTTGCGGAAGCTCGCGATCGCCGCGTCGTAGCTGCCCTCGTCCCAGGCCAGCAGCCCGAGCACGTTGAGCGTCTTGCCCTCGCTCAGGCGGTCGCCCGCGGCGCGCTCCAGCTGCAGCGCCCGGTCGAGGAACCGTCGTGCCTCCGCGAAGTTGCCGAGCCGCCAGTGACACTCGCCCACGTAGTGCAGGGCCGCAGCATGGTCGCGGCTCGGCGAGCCGTGCGCGAACTCGCCGACCAGCTTCTCGAACACCGGCAGGGCCTTCTCGGCGCCGTCTTCACGATAGAGCTGCGTCGCGGCCTCGAGTCGCGGATCGAGCGCCTCCGCCCGCGCCCACGGCGGAACAGCCAGCAGCAATCCCAAAGCCAGGGCGCGGACGAAACTGCTGGTGGTCGAAGCCATGGCGCTTCAATCCGCCACCCTGAACGGGATGTGATCGGAGCTCACGGCCTTGTCACCCGACGGGTAGGCATCGACGTGCACGAAGTATTCGGCGCCAGGTTGCAGCTGCAGCCGCTCGGGCAGCTGCCACGCCGTGCCGGTGACCCGCTCCCGGACCACGACGGCCCCGTCGTCCGTCACGATGCGAACGTCGTAGTACGGGCTGCCTGCAACTGCGGTCCAGCGGAACTGCACGCGCTCAGGGTCCAACGTGGTTCCTGCACGCGGTGCGAGCACCTGCAGGGCATCCGCCGGTGAAGCGAAAGTGCGTGTCACGGGTTGTGCGGGACGTCCCTGTCCCTCGAGGCCGGCATCCGGACTGCGGCCGAGTTGCAGCAGCAACGGCACCGCGAGGACCAGCGCAGCCGCGGCCGCCCACTGTGGCGCAAATTGCCAGCGCCGTTCCGGTGCCCTCATTTGCCGGGCGCGGGCCTGCACCAGGACCTGCGCGGGGACCGGCTCCGCCGTCGACGCGTGTCGCTCCCGACTCAGCAATCCGACGAGCGCCAGGCAGTGCCCGCAATCCGCGAGGTGGAGCTCCAGTTCCTGCCGCGCGGCATCATCCAGGCCCCCATCGACGTAGCCCGCAATCCGGCTCTCGTCTGGACAGGCCGGGGACCGCCCCGGGCGCTCCGCCGCCCCCTCTGCAAGCAGCGATGTCATGTGATCGGGGTCCATGTCGTGTCGTTCTGGGTTCGCGAGGGTTGAATCCGGTGGGGCCCGATCCGGTACACGGACCCGTCAGCGGGTTTTGCGGTCGGATCGAGCGCGTTGGCCACCCATGGCGTCCGCGAGCGCATCGAGAGCCGCCTGGACGCGCCGATTCGCCCGGAACGGATCCGCCTGTCCCGTGAGGCGCGCGATCTCGGCCAGTGACAAGTTCTGCTCGTATCGCATCCGCAGCAGCAGCCGCTGATCGGCCGATAGCTTCGCCAGGGCCTGCTGCAGCTTGCCTTGCTCCTGCGATTCCTCGGCGAGCTCGTCGGGTCCTGGGCCCGGTTCAGCGAGTTGCCACGCCGGGCTCTCGTCCTCCGGAGAGACGGGGTAAGTGACGGGTGTCAGGGACGGTGTACGCACGGTCAGCTGCCAGCGCTGCTGCGGCGTGAGCAGCTGGAACAGGCGCGCATTGATCTCGGCCACCCCGGCTTCCGTCAGCCCGGGAAATCGCGGCCGCAGCGCGTGGAGGCACTGAGTCCGCGTCATGCGTCGTTCAAAGATGCAGCGATAGACCTGCCCCTCGAGGTCGGGCAGGCGCGATACGCTGCGGAAAGGTCGGACGCGCCCGTTCTCCCGGCGCTTCCAGTCGATGCAGAGATTGGCGACGACCGCCATGAGCCAGGTCTTGAAGCTGGCCGGGCCATCGGTCCGGAAACTGCGCAGACGGCGAAATCCGCCGTCACTGAGTGCCTCGCAGACGTGCAGGAAGCACTCGTCGGCCTGGTCGGCGTCAACCCCGCACCGCCGAATCACGTGCACGACGACGGACGAGTACCCGGCGAGGAACTCTGTCCACGCGGCGTCGCCCCTACCGGACGAGAGTCGCTCGAGCAGTGCAGTGACCGCCTCGTCGCTCATCTCTACAACGGATACCGCCCGCCGCGACTCGCATCGACGCGCGCCGGCGATCCGTCTCCCCCGGGTCCACGTACTTGTATCGTCTGAGGTCAGCTCATACGCCGTCAGACTGGGGATATCAAGCGTGGTCCGTGCGACCAGGCCCCGGACGGTCTTGCTCGGCCGGAGCAGGCGGCTCGCGAAATGGCCTTTTGCAGCCGCTGTCCGTAAGATCGGCCGCAAACGGCGGCCAAAGCCCCATTGTCCAGGCAGTAATCTCGCGCAAGCCCATGGCACACGACGTCTTCCTGAGTCATGCGGCCGCCGACCGGGCGGCGGCGCTCGCCGTCCTCGAGGGGCTCGAGCGGGCGGGCATCCGCTGCTGGATCGCGCCGCGCGACGTCCCGGCCGGCTCCGAGTACGGGCAGCAGATCGTCGATGCCGTGAAGGGCTGCCGCGTCTTCGTCGTCATCTTCTCCTCGAGCGCGAACTCGTCGCCCCACGTCCGCCGCGAGGTCGAACGCGCCGTATCGAGCGACCGCAGCATCGTTCCCTTCCGCGTCGAGAACATCACGCCGACCGGCGCCATGGAGTACTGCCTCGGCGGGACGCACTGGTTCGACGCGCTCACGACCCCGCTCGATCCGCACGTCGCGAACCTCGTCACGACCGTGCGGCGGCTGCTCGGTCCCGGCACCGCGGCGGCCGACGGCAAGGGCGGGACGGAAACGGCAGAGCGACCGTCAATCGTGGTGCTGCCGTTCAACAACATGAGCGGCGACCCGGAGCAGGAGTACTTCAGCGACGGCATCACCGAAGACGTGATCACGGATCTCTCGAAGGTCTCCGGCCTGTTCGTCGTCGCCCGCAACACCGCCTTCACCTACAAGGGCAAACCGGTGAAGGTGCAGGACGTGTGCAAGGAACTCGGCGTCAAGTACGCCCTCGAGGGCAGCGTGCGCAAGGCGGGGGCCCGCGTGCGTGTCACCGGCCAGCTGATCGACGCGACGGACGGCGGCCATGTGTGGGCCGACCGCTACGACCGCGACCTCACCGACATCTTCGCGATCCAGGACGAGATCACCCACGCCATCGTCGAGCAGCTCAAGGTGAAGCTGTTGCCGCAGGAGCAGCGATCGATCGCGAAGGCGCCCACCGACAACGTCGAGGCCTACACCTATTACTTGCGCGGACGGCAGTTCCTGCACCGCCACTCGAAGTCCTATTACCAGCTCGCCCGGCGCATGTTTGCCAAGGCGGTCGAGCTCGACCCGGGATTCGCGCGGGCGTACGCGGGCATCGCCGACTGCGACTCATTCCTCTTCCTGCACTACCACGAGAACGTCGCGGTCGACTCCATCCTCGCCATGAGCGCGCAGGCGCTCGCGCTCGACGACAAGCTCGCCGAGGCGCACGCGTCGCGGGGCCTGGCGCTGTCGCTGGTGCAGCGCTATCCGGAGGCGATGGCCGAATTCGAGCGCGCCATCGAGCTCGACCCCAATTCCTTCGAGGGGCACTACTTCTACGGGCGCGCGTGCTTCGCCCAGGACCGGCAAGCCGAAGCGGCCGCGCAGTTCGAACGTGCGGCGGCCTTGAAGCCCGACGATTACCAGTCGCCCGCGATGCTGGTCATGATCTACCGGGCGATCGGCCGCCAGCAGGACGTCAGCACCGCGGCGCGCAAGGTGGTGGAAATCGCCGAGCAGGAGCTGGGCAAGCATCCCGAGAACCCGCGTCCCGCTTACCTCGGGGCCGGATCACTGATCGAACTGGGCGAGCGCGACCGGGCGCGTGAGTGGATCTCGCGGGCCATGGCGACGGACCCGGACGACGTGCTCACCCAGTACAACGTCGCCTGCGTGTACTCGAAGCTCGGCGAGCTGGACGTCGCGTTCGACCTGCTCGAGCGGCTGCTGCCGCACGCCAATCACGAGACCAAGTCCTGGGTGCGCTACGACCCGGATTTCGACGCACTCCGCACGCAGCCCCGTTACGCGAAGGTGCTCGAGCTGCTGGAGTGATCACCCGGCGCCGATGAGCGCCAGCAGCTCGAGACATCCGGGCCGCGAGCGCCCTCAGGCCAGTTCCACCGGCACGAAGATGCGCGACGAACCGCGCTGCACCAGCAGGGCGACGAGGTCCTTCGCCTCCTTCACGATGGCGCGCAGCTCCTCCACGTTGCGCACGGGCCGGCCGTTCGCCGAGAGCACGACGTCGCCCGGCTGGATGCCGGCCTCGGCGGCCGGACCCGTCACGTCCTCGACGACGAGGCCGCGCGACGATTCCGGGTCACCGGCTTCACCCGGGCTGGCCGGCCGCACGCTCAAGCCGAGGCGGCCACGCGCAGGTGCGCCGTTGTCCGCCACGACTTCAGCGGACTCGGCTTCGCCGAGCTTGACGCTCAGCTTGCGCGACGCGCGGTCACGCCACACCT
>VEPJ01000092.1 GCA_012026925.1 Gammaproteobacteria bacterium
TGGTGCTGGTGCCCCTGCTGCGCAACGTGCCGGGCGAGGGCAAGAACAAGGCGCCGTTGCCGCGCTCGGTGCCGCTGGCCGTCGTGCTGATGATCGGCCTGCCGCTCGCCGCAACGGCGTTCTACGGCTCGACCTCGAACTTCCCCTGGAACGATCCGGGCATGGTCGGCACCGGCAGCCACGCGCAGGACGGTGGCTCGATGGACGAAGTGGTTGCGAAGCTCGAGGAGCGCCTGCGCGCGAACCCGGGCGACCTCGAGGGCTGGCAGATGCTCGGCCGCAGCTACCTCGTCTCGAACCGCTTCGAGCACGCGGTGTCGGCTTACGAGAAGGCCAGCGCGCTCACCGGCGGGAAGAACCCCGAGATCGAACTCGACCTCGCCGAGGCGCTGGTGCTCGTCGACAAGCCCGATTCCCTGGACAAGGCGAAGGGCATCATCGACGCCGCGCTGGCCGCGGACGGGAACAACCCGAAGGCACTCTGGTACTCGGGGTTGATGGCGATGCGCGCGGGCGACAACGAGACGGCCAAGGTGCGCTTCACCAAGCTGCTCGAGTCCGATCCGCCGCAGCAGATCCGCGACATCCTCGTGGCCCAGCTCGAGAAGCTCGGCGCGCCGGTCCCGGCCGCGGCGGGCGCCTCGCCGCCTGCCGGCATGGCTGGCATGGGCGCGGGCATGGGTGGCGGCTCCGGCACGGCGCCTGCGCCGAGCGGCCGCACCATCCGGATCGCGGTGTCGCTCGATCCGGCCCTCGCGTCGAAGCTCAGGCCCGGCACCCCCGTGTTCGTGAGTGCGCGCGAGGCCGGCATCCCGGGCCCGCCGATCGCGGCCGTCCGCATCACGAGCGACGAGTTGCCGACCACGGTCGTGCTGAGCGACGCCAACTCGATGATCGAAGGCCGCACGCTCTCGTCGGTGGACGAAGTGCAGGTGGTGGCGCGGGTTGCGTTCGGTGGCACGCCGGTCACGACGAGCGGTGACCTCACCGGCCAGGCCAGCCACCGGAAGGGCGCGCCGGCCGACCTGAACGTCGTCATCGACAAGGTCGCCCCGTAAGTCAGTGGCAGGGACGCTGCACCTCAACCTCACCAAGCTGCCTTCGGTCTGGGCGACCTACCCGCGGGTGCTGCTGACGCCGCGCCCGCCGCTCCTCGGCGTCCAGACACCGCCGGAGATCAGCGTCACCGTCCGCGGCGTGCGCATCGACGCTGCGTCGGCGGCGCGCTATGCCGCCATGTGCGGCTTCGATCCGGCGGCCGGCCTGCCGGTCACGTACCCGCACGTGCTCGCCATGCCGCTGCACCTGAAGATCTTCGCGCAGCGTGCCTTCGCGCTGCGGCCGATGGGCCTGATCCACATGTCGAACGTGATCGAGTGCCCGGGAGTGCTCGAAGCAGGGCGGCCGATGGACATCGCCGTTTCGGCCTGCAATTACCAGCGCACCGATGCCGGCCTCGCGTTCGACATGACGACGAACATCAGCACGGGAGGCGAGGTGCTCTGGCGCGAGACCTGCGTGTTCCTGTCGCGCTGGCCGGAGCCCACGGAGCGGACGGGCGGGCGGCCGCCGCGGCCGCCGAAGGCCCCCAAGGACGCGACGGTGCTCGCCGAACTCGAGGTGTCGCTCGACACCGCGTGGGCCTACGCCCGGGTCTCCAGCGACTTCAATCCCATCCATCTCAACGATCGCGCGGCGCGGTTCTTCGGGCTGAAGGGCGCGATCGGCCACGGCATGTGGTCGCTGGCCCGCAGCCTCGCGCAGGCGCCGCTGCCCGCAATTCCACGCGGTGCGCGCATCGAAACGCAGTTCCTGACGCCGGTGCAGTTGCCGGCGCGCGTCGCCGTCAAGGAGTGGACGGCGGACGGCCAAAAGAAACGCGCCCTGTGCGACGTACGCACAGGGCGCGTTCACATGTACGCGTGGTGGAGCGAGCCGGTCAGTTCGGCTTGACGTACATCGCGTCGACGACGCTCTTCACGCCGCTCACGCCCTTGGCGACCTCGACGGCCCGCGTCTTCACCTTCTCACCCGACACGAAGCCGCCGAGCGAGACCACGCCGTTCTTCGTCTCGACGTTGATCTGGCCGCTCTTCACGTCCTTGTCGTCCATCAGCGCGGCCTTGACCTTGCTGGTGGTGACGGTGTCGTCGAGCTTCGCGCCCATCTTGTTCTCGGGCTGGATGGCCAGGGCATTGTGCACCTTCGTGGCGCCCGATACGCCGGCCGCGGCCTTGCCGGCATCATCCTTCTGCTTCTGGGTCTCGACGAAGCCCGACAGCAGTACGACGCCCTTGTAGGTCTCGACGACGATCTGCGTCGACGGCACGCCCTTGGCCTCGAGCAAGGCCGCCTTGACGCTTGCGTTGACCGTGTTGTCGTCGACCACGGCACCCGCTGTCTTCTGTGCCATGACCGGCGCGGAAAGAGCCACGATCACGGTGGCGATGAAAGCACTCGCGATTCTCTTCATTTGAACCTCCTGATGGACGAAACGGGACTTCCTGACCGACCATGATACTTCTCCGGTCGTGCCCGCCCCGACTCTTTTTGTGACAGGTCCAGGGGGGATCGGTTCCCTGCCGGCACGATCTCCGGCACACTGGCGCGGTCAAAAGACCAAGAACAGAAGGGAAGCGGCGCATGGGGGGCAAGACACCGGCGGACGACCAACCGGAGGATCTCATCAGCCTGTCACGGCTGATGAAGGTCCTCGAGGACGCACCCGAACCGGCCGCCGACGAGGACGCGACGCTCGGTACGGCGCCGCTGCCGAGGATCACGCGCATGCCCGAAGGCATCGAGGTGAAGGAGCGTCGCCTCGGTCACGCCGTGGGCCACTGGGTGCTGCAGGTGCGCTGCGAGTGCGGCCGGCGCTGGTTCGAGGTGGATCCGGTGCAGACGGCCGACTGCCCGCGCTGCGGGGCACTGGTGTTCATCGACATCGAGCCGAAGTGAGCGCGGGCGTGGTACGTCTCGACGGATTGCGGCTGTTGGTCACGCAGTCGCGCGACTTCATGGGCCCGGCGCTGTGCGAGGTGCTCGCCGAATGCGGCGGCACCGTGATCGAGGATTCGCGGCCCCTGGCCGATCCGGCGACGATCGGCGCGCTTGTCGAAGCCGTCGGTCACGTGGATGTGCTCGTGGCCAACCTGGCAGTACCGGCACCCACGACACCGGCCGTGCAGGTCACCGACGACGAGTGGCAGCACGTGTTCGCGCACCTCGTCGATCCCTTGCCCCGGCTGGCGCGTGCCGTGCTCCCGCAGATGATCGAGCGCCGCTCGGGCAAGATCCTGGTGCTCGGCAGCGCCTCGGCACTGCGGGGCATGAAGCGCGCTTCGACCTACAGCGCGGCGCGTGGCGCGCAACTCGCGTACGTCCAGGCACTCGGCGTCGAGGTGGCGGGCCACGGCGTGCAGGTCAACGCCATCGCGCAGAATTTCGTCGACAACCCGACGTACTTCCCGCCGGCCGTGCAGGCGAACCCGGCCTTCCAGGAGCGCCTCAAGCGCGAGGTGCCACTCGGGCGACTCGTGGCGCCGCGCGAGGACGCGCTGTTCGCCGCCTACCTGTGTTCGGAGGCTGCGAACTGCTTCGTCGGACAGGTATTCCCCGTGTGCGGGGGCTGGGTGCAGCGCTAGGCGAGTGCGTCGGTCGAGCGCCGTCCGCCCCCGGACCGACGGTTCACCACGCCGAGGTCGCGTTCGCGCGTCCAATCGTACGTGCGACGCCGGTCCCGGCCGCTGCGGCGATCCGAATAGTGCACGTAGCGGCAATTGCAGGTGGCCGCCGTGCACTCGGGCACCGGCAGGCGAGGGGCCTTGGCGCAGAGGAAGCGCATGTTGCCGAACTGCCGCGCCGCCTCGCAGCTGCCGTCGCCCGGCCGGATGCTCACCGCCCGGAACCGTGTGTCTTCCGCGGGGCGCGTGCCTTCACGCCGTGCGCCCGGCTTGGCATCGGTCGGGACGCGGAAGAAATCGGCCAGGAATCTCATGGTCAGCACACTCGCTCGGCCCGATCGTCCGGGCCGAGTCAACATATCATTGCGGCGGATTTGACGGAATACGGAACCGGCGATGCCGAGGGGATCGGCACCGCCGGGATCCGGCAGGTCAGGTGCGGGACGCCTGGTAGATGCTCTCGATGGCTGCGTCGAGCGCCTTGTCGAACTCCGCGTCCGACTGCTGCGCCGTCAGGCCCTCGGTGAGCGCGCGCGAGAAGCTCGCGACCATGCCGTGCTGGCGGGCCAGCTTCTCGTTCGCATCGGCGCGGGAATAGCCGCCCGAAAGCGCCACGACCTTCAGCACCCGCGGGTGCTTGATGCAGTCGGCATAGAGGTTGTCCCGGCTCGGGATCGTGAGCTTCAGCATCACCAGCTGCCCCTCGGGCAACTTGTCGAGCTGCGCCATGATCTCGGCCTTGAGCAGGTCCTCGGCGCCGGCCTTGTCGGGGCACTTGATGTCCACCTCGGGCTCGATGATCGGCACGAGGCCCGCGGCAATGATCTGACCAGCCACCTGGAACTGCTGGGCGACGATCGCCTTGATCCCGGAGGGGTTCGCCTGCTTGATGACCGAGCGCATCTTCGTGCCGAAGATGCCCTTGGCCTTCGCGCGCGCGAGCAGCTGGTCGAGGCCCGGCATGGGCTTCATCAGCTGCACGCCATCGGCCTCGTCCTGCAGGCCCTTGTCCACCTTCAGGATCGGCACGACCTTCTTGACGTTCCACAGGTAGTCGGCGGTCGGCCGGCCGAGGATCTCGCGATCCATCGTGTTCTCGAACAGGATGGCCGCGAGCACGCGGTCGCCGTTGAACGACGGGCTCGTGATGATGCGCGTCCGCATCGCATGGATGAGGTCCATCATCTGCGCGTCGCCGGAGTACGCAGTCTCCGGGATGCCGTACAGCTTCAGCGCCTTCGGCGTGCTGCCGCCGCTCTGGTCGAGCGCGGCGATGAACCCTGCCTGGGTGCGGAACTTCGTCTTCTGTTGCTCGAAGTTGCTCATGTGGATCAGGCGCGCGTGCCCGAGAAATCGAAGCCGCCGAACGGCGTCTGGTACTTGCCCGCGAGCTTGTCGCCGTCGATCGTGCCCGAGCACGCGAGGTTGAGGCGGCCGACGGGCGTGTCGGCGTCCGCGGCGAACGACACTTCGTTGCCGTTCACTTCGAAGCGCTGCGCCGGGGTCGGGTCGCCCTTGCCGGTGAGAGTGGCCTGCAGCGCACCGCCGGCCTCGGTGACGTCGAGACGCGCCGACTGGTCGCCCAGCGGGGAGTTGAGGGTCAGGTTCCAGGTGCCAGTGATGCTCATGGTCGGTCTCCGTGCAAACGGGGGTTTGGGGAATCCCTAGGACTCTACTGACCCTCGCTGCACTGCCGCAAGTGCGATCGCCGCAACCCAGGTCAGAACGGCTTCTTGGACACCTTGGCGTGGCCGTCGTTCACGAGCATCAGGGCCGCCGAGCCGTAGTACTTGTGGAACTCGGGGATCATCTCGCCCTGCGCGACGACCGGGTCGGTTGCAACGAGCGCCCGCGCTTCCTCGATGTCGCTGACTGCCATGATGAACAGCCCGCGCCAGCCATCCACGCCGTCGAGCGGGCCGGCGAGGGCGAGCTTTCCCGCGTCCGCGAGCCGCTTCATGTTGGCGAAGTGCCCCTTGAACATCTCGTCGCGCGCCGGGCCTGGCGGCACCGGGGTTGGGCTGGTCTTGAGGATGACCAGCACGTAGCGGCGCATGCCGTTCTCATCGGCGCCGACCGCGGCGGCGAGCGCGGGGTCATAAGCTGGTGCTGCATCCTCTGCGCGGGCCGGTGAAAGCAGCGTGGCTGAAACGAGAACCATTGCCGTCCAGAACGAACGGAAGGTGGGCTTGTACATGCTGGATCCCCCTGAGTTTTGCAGTTGATCCTAGCGCAGTAGAAACCCCTATGTACGGCCCTTGGGGGATGAGCGATGCTGCGATGCAGCAACAGTCTCCCCCTGATTTGGCCCTCCTCGTGAGGGCCATTTTTTTTGGACCGGGCCCGCTGGCCGATTCTGCTAGGGTGCCCGCATGGCGAAGT
>VEPJ01000186.1 GCA_012026925.1 Gammaproteobacteria bacterium
TGCTCAGGAAGCGCCCGCCGAGGTAACCGCCGAACAGGTGCAGGCCGTAGTTGAAGGCGCCGAACACGCCCATGATCGCGGTCGCTTCCTTGACCGAGAACTGCAGGTGCCGCGTCGTGTAGAGCACGAGCGTCGAATACAGCACCGCGAAACCGAGGGTCGCGAACACCTGGATGAAGAACAGCGCCGCCGTGCCCTCGGGCACGTGGCTCAGGCGGGCCTTGATCGACTGCACGGCCGAGCTCAGCGAGCGCCGCGGATCATGGCGACGAACGGCGCGATGCTGTCCGTCACCTTGGCCTCGATCAGGCGCGGGCCTCTCTGCCCGAGCGCGGACTCCAGCTGTGCGTGGAATTCCTCGGCCGTCGTGGCGCGCGTCGCAGCCACGCCGTGGCCCTCCGCAAGCTTCACCCAGTCGAGCGCCGGGTCGTCGAGGTGCATCATCGAGAGCATCTTGTCGTTGGCGTCCTGCTCGCGCACGCGAGCCAGCTCGACCTCGAGGATGGCGTAGTTGTCGTTGCGCAGGACGATCACCACGACGTCGGTGCGTTCGCGCGCCATCGACCAGAGCGCCTGGCTCGCATACATGCCCGACCCGTCGCCCTGCAGCAGGATCGTCTTGCGATCCGGGCAGGCGATCGCGGCGCCCAGCGCCAGCGGCAGGCCGCCGCCGAGTGCGCCGCCGCGCGAACCGTCCAGGTAGTCATGCGCCGGTGCGCCGGCCGTGCGGTTCACGATGGGCGGGCTGCAGGTCGCCCCGTCGTTCACGAGGATGGCGTCCTCCGGCATGAGCAGGCAGAGACTCTGGCCGATCGCATCGGCGGTCAGCGCGCCGGTCGGCGCGCTTGCGACGGCGCGTGCCGTCCGAACGGCGGGTTGCGCCGGCGCATCCACGGCCCCGGCGAGGCCCTGCAAAGCCGCCTGCAGGTCATGATCGACCGTCGCAAAAGTGGTCACCTGGCAGGTCGCGGGCACCTTGTTGAGCGGCGCACCGTGGTAGGCGAACGTGGACATCGGCAGCTGTGCGCCGAGCAGGATCAGTTGCTCGTAGCCCTGCAGGAAGAAGGCGGCGTGCTCGCGCAGGTAGGGCACGATGCGCACCGGCACGCGGCCCTCGCCCCGGGCGAGGCGCGCGATCCACATTTCGCCGAGCAGGTCGACGCCGGTCCGCGCGGCGATCCGGCCGGCCAGCTCGAGGCCCTCGCCGTGCAGCGCGTGGCTGCCGAGCAGCAAGGCGGTCTTCTTGCCGTTGCCGAGCAGCGCGGCGACGTCCTCAATCACCTCACGCGCGACCGTCGGCCGCTCCGGCGCCGGCAGCGGGGCGGGCGGCGCGAGCGCCGGATCCCACTGGCAGTCGGTCGGCGCAATCAGCGTGCAGAGCTTGCCGCTGCCCATGCGCGCATGCTGTGCCGCCTGCGCCGCCAGCAGGCCGAGTTCGCTCGCGTTGCGGGCTTCCTGCGTCCAGTGCGAGACGGGGCGCGCGAGGTCGGCGAGCCGGCCGTTGATCAGCTCGTGCTCGCAGAAGTTCGGCTGGTGGTAGGTGGCGTTGGCGCCCACGACGTTGACCATCGGCGTGCTGGCGCGGCCCGCGTTGTGCAGGTTCGCGATGCCGTTTGCGAAGCCGCTGCCGACGTGCAGCAGCGTGAACGCGGGCTTGCCGGCCATGCGAGCGTAGCCGTCGGCGGCGCCGGTCACCGTGTTCTCCTGCAGGCACAGCACGGCGCGCACGCCGGGGGTCCGCCCGATCTCGTACACCAGGTGCATCTCGGACGTGCCCGGGTTCGCGAAGCAGGTGTCGAGGCCCGCGTCGGTCAGTGCCTTGAACAAGGCTTGTGCGCCATTCATCTGGAGTCTCCCTGCGCGCCGGCTAGGGGTGCGCTTTCGTTTCTGCGAGGTATTGCTCGTAGAGTGCCTGAAATCAGGTCATCTGGCACCGTTCACGGGGTGGCGGCCAGGACCACCTGTTCGCCCGGAATGCGCAGGCCCGAGGCGGATTCGTAGTCGCGGAAACCCGCCTCGATGTCGGTCCAGGCGTCCTCCCGCAGGCTCTCCGGGAGAACCGACAGCAACTGGGCCAGCGAACGAGACAGACGCAGGGCCTCGATGGCCTCGGGGACCGAAGGGAACGAGCGGCTTGTGGGCACGACGTGCCGCTCCACGGACTGGAAGCCGGCGCTCCGCAGTGCGCTTCCCACGACGTCGGCGCCTGCCCGGAAGGCCTGTACGTAGTCCGGATACGGTTCGGTGATCGGGCATCGGCGCCGTACCGCGGCGATGGGGATGTCGTGAAAGGGCTCGTGAGCGAGCGGCCCGTAAACCGATGCCACGAACCGCCCGCCGGTGCGCAGCGCCGCACGAATGTTGGCCAGCGCCCGGGGCAGATCCGTGAAATACATGACGCAGTTACGCGCAAGTACGACGTCGAACGAGCCCGGCATTTGGGTGAGCGATTCCGCAGCGACTGCCTCGAGGGCGATCGGCAGCGATCGCGGTTGCGCGCGCAGGTGCGCGGCGAGTCCCTGCATCGCGGCCAGGGTAACGTCGGTGGCCAGCACGCGGCCGGTCGGACCCACCCATTCAGCGGCAATCAGTGCCGTGTCGCCGCTGCCGCTGCCAATGTCGAGCACGCGCTGGCCCGGCCCGATGCCCGCCACTGCGAACATGCGCTCGGTCACGGCGGCCAGCGACTCCCGGTACTGGGCCTCGAGCAGTTGACGCGCCGTGGCGGGCGATGCTGCGTTCGAAGGGTTCATGGCGCGAGCCTACCGGAACTCCGTGTGACGGTTGTGCGCCGCTCGACTAAGCTGCGTCATCGCCGCGATCGTCCGGCACATCGGCCCGCCTCATGACGAACCGCAAACTCGGCCTCGTGCCCCAGATCCTGATCGGCGTGGTGCTCGGCGCGCTGGCCGGCGTCCTGGCACCCGGCATCGCCGGCAAGCTGGGCATCCTGGGCCAGCTGTTCGTGGCCATGCTCAAGGCGGTGGCCCCGCTGCTGGTGATGGTGCTGGTGATGGCGGCCATCGCCAACCGCCACGGGGGAGCTACCGACGGGCGCAAGGTCCTGCTCACGCTCGCGCTCTATGCCATCGGCACGACAGCGGCCGCCGTCCTCGCTCTCGTCATGAGCGAGGCATTCCCGCAGACCATCGCCCTCGGCGCCGCGGCCGAGGGTGCGCCGCCGGCCGCGGTCACGTCGGTGTTGAGCGACGTCCTGTTCAAGCTCGTCGACAACCCCGTCAACGCGCTGTTGACGGGCAACTTTCTCGGCTGCCTTACGTGGGCCGTGCTGCTCGGCATCGGTTTCCGCAAGGCGCCCGAAGGCTTCCGGCGCAACCTGCAGACGCTGGCCGACGGTATCAGCGAGAGCGTCCGGCACGGGATCCGGTTCGCGCCCGTCGGCAGCTTCGGCCTGGTGTGCCTCACCGTGGCGACGGTCGGGATCGAGGCGCTGGCTGGGTACGCGAGCCTCGCCGCGCTGCTGGTCGGCACGATGCTGCTGATGGCGCTCGTGGTGAACCCCCTGATCGTGTTCGCCGTCACGCGCCGCAATCCGTATCCGGTCGTGCTGCGTTGCCTCGAGGAGTCGGGAATCACGGCGTTCTTTACGCGCAGCTCGGCGGCCAACATCCCCGTCAACCTGGAGCTGTCGAAGAAGCTGGGAATCACCGAGGAGCTGTATGCCGTGACCATCCCGGTCGGTGCCACGGTCAACATGGCAGGCGCGGCGATCACGATCAGCGTCTTGGCGCTGACGGCGGCCAACACGCTGGGCATCGAGGTGTCGCCGGCCAACGCCGTGCTGCTGTGCGTGGTGTCGGCCCTGGGTGCCGCGGGGGCGAGCGGGGTGCCGTCCGGCAGCCTGCTGCTCGTGCCGCTGGCCTGCTCGCTGTTCGGCATCTCCTACGACGTGGCGATGCAGGTCGTGGCCGTGGGTTTCATCATCAGCGTGGTGCAGGACTCGTTCGAGACTGCGCTCAACTCCAGCACGGACGTCATCTACACGTACGCCGCCGACCAGGCCGGGCGGGGATCTGGCCCGGCCCCGGGCGCTGGCCTATAGTCGAGCGGACCCAGGGGGACTGACCATGGCCTACACCAAGCCGCTCAACCTGCTCGACCTGAGCTTCGTGCTCATGGAGACCCGCCAGACGCCCATGCACGTCGCGGGGCTCCAGACCTTCCTGCCGCCGCCGGGGGCGCCACGGGATTTTCCGCGCCAGGTCTACGAGTACCTGAAGAGCTTCCCGGTGACGGCGTCGCCGTTCAATTACCGGTTGCGCAGCCCGCTCAACGGAGCCCTGGTGCCGCATTTCGAGGAGGTCGAGAAGGTCGATCTCGACTACCACCTGCGGCACTCGGCGCTGCCGTATCCGGGCGGCGAGCGCGAGCTCGGGATACTGATCTCGCGCCTGCACTCGAACCCGATGGACATGGACCGGCCGCTTTGGGAGGTGCACCTGATCGAGGGGCTGCACGGCGGGCGCTTCGCCATGTACGGCAAGATGCACCACTCGCTCGCGGACGGAGTCTCGGGCGTCGGCTTGGTGAATTTCCCGGAGGACCCCGAGCAGACTCGCACGCCGCCGGTCTGGGCGCAGGAGCGCAAGCGCAAGCCGCGCAGCGGTGCAGGCCAGCCTGGGGCCATGGGTGTGCTGCCGACGGCGTTGCTCAACCAGGCGCAAGCGCTGCCGAGCCTGCTGCGCGGGCTCGCGGGATCCGCCAAGGCCGCCATCGGCCTCAAGGACAACCCCGATTTCGCGTCGCTGGCGGAGGCGCCGCGTACGATCTTCAATGCCAACGTCACGCCGCAGCGCCGCGTCGCCACGCAGGCGACCAGCCTCGCGCGCATGAAGGCGATCGGCGAGGCGGCGGGCGGCAGCATCAACGACGTGCTGCTCGCGGCGTGCAGCGCCGCCTTGCGCCGCTACCTCATGGAGATCGACAAGCTGCCGAAGAAGTCGCTGATCTGCTCGATCCCCGTGGCACTGCCGCGCGAGGCGGACGGCACGGGTGGCAACGCGATCAGCTTCGCCAACGTGAAGATGGGCACCGACGTTGCCGACGTCCGCGAACGCTTCGACCTGATCAAGCGCAGCAGTGCGGCGGGCCGCGAGTACCTCAAGCAGATGAGCGGCACCGCGCTGATCGACTACACCGTGTTGATCAGCTCGCCGCAGATCCTCACGCGCATCCCTGGGGTCGGCGCGCGCGTGCCGCCGAGCTACAACATCATCATTTCGAACGTGCCGGGTCCGCGCCAGAAGCTGTACTTCATGGGTGCGGAGATGGACGGGTACTACCCGATCTCCGCGCTCGTGCACGGCCAGGCGCTGAACATCACGGTGCTCAGCTATGCGGGCGGACTGTATTTCGGCTTCACGGCCTGCCACGAACGCGTGCCGAGCGTGCAGCGCGTGGCCGTGTACATGGGCGAAGCGCTCGATGAGCTCGAGCGGGTGTTCGTCAAGGGCGGCCGCGGACGGACGGCGAAGGTTGCAAAGGCTCCGAAGGCTCCCAAGGCTCCGAAGGCGAAGCCTGCGCCGGCTCGCAAGCGTTCCGCCGGGGCACGCAAGTCGAAATCTGGTACGGCTGCCAAGGGCTGATCATGTCTGCAGTACCCAAGGTCGAGGCGGGCGCGCTGCCTCGGCAGGTCGAGGTTGCGATCGTCGGCGCCGGCTTCGGTGGCTTGTGCCTCGGGATCAAGCTGCTGGAGGAGGGGATTCGCGACTTCGTGATCCTCGAGAAGGACACGGAGGTCGGTGGCACCTGGCGCGACAACCAGTACCCCGGTGCCGAGTGCGACGTGCAGTCGCACCTCTACTCGTACTCGTTCGAGGGCAAGGCCGACTGGAGCCAGCGCTACGCGGGCTGGAAAGAGATCCAGCAGTACATCCTCGACACCACCGAGAAGTACGGCCTGCGGCCTTACATCCGTTTCGGCCAGCAGGTGGACGGTGCGCACTTCGACGTGAAGACGGCGCGGTGGACGGTGCACCTGCGTTCGGGCGAGACGCTGCAGGCGCGCCACTTCGTGATGGCCACCGGCCCGCTGCAC
>VEPJ01000222.1 GCA_012026925.1 Gammaproteobacteria bacterium
GTCCGGACGAGCATATCTTCTTCGCGCGTCCGGACCGGACCCGACGAGACGCCCGCACACGCTCGCCGCTGTCGCTACCGCTCGGCGAGCTGTTGCGCCGCGTCCGCGTTCCCGCCCTGGCGGGCGGCGACCACCGCTGCGATCTTCGTGCCCGGCGGCGGCTTGTCGTAGAAGTAATTGCGCACGCCGGTCCGGATCGCTTCGGCGAGACGCTGCTGCTGGTCCACGTCGCGCAGGCGACGCTCATCGAGGCTGTTGGAAATGAACGCCGTCTCGACCAGCATGGACGGTATATCCGGGGACTTGAGCACCACGAAGCCCGCGTGCTGCACCCGCTCGCGATGCACAGCCCCGATCCGACGCAGTGCCACGAGCACGCTGTCCGCGGCTTCGACGCTGTTGCTCACCGACTCCTTCTGCGTGACGTCGAGCAGCACCGAGGCCAGCACGTCGTCCTTGTCGTCGAGCGACACGCCGCCCATCAGGTCGGCCGCGTTTTCGCGCTCGGCCAGCCAGCGGGATGCCTCGTCCGACGCGCCACGCAGCGACAGCACGTACACGGACGCGCCGCTGATGTCGCGATTGCGCACGGAATCCGCGTGGATGGACACGAACATGTCCGCGCCGAGCTGGCGCGCCTTGCGCGTGCGGCCACCGAGCGTGATGAAGTAGTCGCCGTCCCGGATGAGCACGGCGCGCATGCCTTCCTGCCCGTTGATCTCGGCGGCGAGCCTGCGCGCGATGGCGAGCGTTACGTCCTTCTCGCGCGTGCCGCCGCGGCCGATCGCGCCCGGGTCCTGTCCGCCGTGGCCCGCGTCCACCGCGATCACGAGATCACGGCCGTTCGCATCGGCCACCGCGAGCTTCTTCACCGCCTTGGACGCCTCCGGCTGCCGCACGGGCGTCGCTGCAGCGACGGCGGCTTGCGCCTGCGCGCCCGCCGGTGCGGCCGACTTCGCCGCCGGCAGCTCGACGACGAGCCGGTTGCCCGAGGTACCGTCGGGTCCCACGCTGAATGTCTTCGTCACTCTCTGCGGCGAGCTCAGGTCGAGTACGAGACGGAGCCCGTGGTTCGGCTGCGGACCGGCCCGCACGGCTTTCACGGGGCCCTGGCCGTCGGGGAGATCGCCGGGCGCCGCGAGTTCCGCATTCTCGAGATCGACGACGATGCGATCCGGGTTCTCGATCGCAAAGACCTCGTGCTTCACGGGACCCGACAGGTCTAGCACCAGTCGCGTGCCCTCGGGCCCGGACCAGAGACGGACGTCGGTGACTCGAGTCGTGGCGGCGGCGGAGAAGGCGACCGTCAGGCCGATGAACGCCAGGAAGTGACCGATCCACGAGGCCGGGCGCGCGCGCATGCGCCATAATCTACTCTGACGGCGGCCAATATTTCAATGAAATTATAAAGATACGCAGGATTCGTCAGGTTCGGTGCGAGCTGAGCCGGCTAAGTACCTGCCGCCCGGGCTCAGTCGCAGCATCGAGGTCCACGCTCCGGCCCCCGTCGCAATAGCCGAGTCGCAGCGAAAGATCAGGGGTACCGAGGCGGTCGCCGGCGCGTTCGGGCCATTCGACGAGCAGGAGGCTGCGAGCAGTGAGCAGGTCGCGCAGGCCCAGGTCGTCGAGCTCGGACGGATCGCGCAACCGGTACAGGTCGCAGTGATTCACGTCGCGACCGGCCAGCAGGTAAGGCTCGACGAGCGTGTAGGTCGGGCTGCGGACCGGGCCCTCGTGCCCGAGCGCCTCGAGGAGGCCGCCGACCAGCGTCGTCTTTCCCGCGCCGAGATCGCCGCTGAGCCCGATGACGAGCGGACCTGCTTCATCTACCCCGACGAGCGCAGCCGCCAGCCGCGCCCCGATCGCCCGCGTCTCGTCGGCACTGCCCGCAGTTAGCCTCACGCCGGGTTCACGCAGGCGCGGATCTGCCGGAGGACGTCGCCTGCGAGCATTCCGCGCTCCCCCCCGCGCGCAGCGAGATCCCCGGCCTGCGCGTGCACGAACACGCCCGCTCGAGCGGCCAGCCCGAGGTCCCCGCATTGCGCGGCAATGCCGGCGACGACGCCGGTCAGGACGTCGCCCATGCCGCCCGCCGCCATGCCGGGATTGCCACGGTCGCAGATGGAGGGCGACGCACCTGGCGACTGCACGATCGACCCTGCGCCTTTCAGTACGACGTGACCACCGAACTGCGACTGCAACTCCCGTGCAGCACGCAAGCGGTCCGCCTGCACTTCTGCAGTGGTCTCATCCAGAAGACGCGCTGCCTCGCCCGGATGAGGCGTGAGCACCCAGTGATCGCAGACGCGCGGAGCCGCGGCGACAAGGTTGAGTGCGTCGGCATCCACGACCAGCGGCCGACCGCTGCCGAGCGCCGCGTCGAGCAGGCCCTCGCCCCACTCGCTCTGCCCTAGACCGGGACCGATGGCGACGACCGTTGCCCGCTCCAGGGCTGCACGCACGTCCTCGGCGGAGCGTGTTGCCACGCACATCAGCTCCGGACGGCTCGCGAGCGCACCGATGTTGTCCGGATGAACGGCCACCGTGACGAGCCCCGCGCCGGAGCGGAGCGCCGCTTCTCCCGCAAGCCGCGCAGCGCCGGGCATGCCGGGTCCACCGCCGATCACGAGCACGTGGCCGTAGGCGCCCTTGTGCGAGGCTCGCGCCCTTATCGGCAGCGCGCGAGCGACCGTTCCTTCGTCCACCAACCGCGCGACGGGCTCCGTCCCCGCGTACGTCGCGGGCGGAACATCGAGGTCGTCGAGTACCAGCTTGCCGGTGTGCTCGAACCCGTCACCGACATAAAAGCCGAGCTTCCGTCCGATGAACGTTACGGTGAGCCCCGCGCGAACGGCGACGCCGAGCACCTCACCCGTGTCCGCATGCAGCCCCGACGGAATGTCGACTGCCACGACAGGGCGACCGGATGCGTTGATCGCCTCGATTTGAGCCGCGGCCTCCCCGCCGACCTCGCGCGCGAGTCCGGTACCGAACAGCGCGTCCACGATGACGTCCGAATCGAGCGCCGCGCGTGACCACGGTTCGCACCGCCCGCCGGCGGCCGCGAAATCCTCGAAGGCCCGGCGCGCGTCGCCCGCGAGCTTCCGCGGATCGCCGAGCGCAACGACCTTCGCTCGAAGCGACTGGGCTCGCGCAACGCGCGCGACGACGTAACCGTCGCCGCCATTGTTGCCGGGGCCGCACAGCACGGTGATCGAACGCGTCGCCGGCCAAAGCGCTCGCAGCACGTTCAACGTCGCGTGACCCGCGCGGGTCATGAGCTCGTAGCCCGGGATGCCGAGTTCGTCGATGGCCCGACGGTCGAGGCCGCGAACCTGTTCGGCGGTGTAGATGGCGCCGGAGAGCGCTTGCATGGCGGGCATTATACTGGCCGCGCCCCCAGCGACCCGGAACACCGCAACCCACGTGAGCATCGATCCCGTCGCGCTCGCCGCGCAGGTCAAGGCCTGGGGCCGCGAGCTCGGTTTCCGGAAGGTCGGGATTGCGGCCGTGGACCTGGCCGAGGACGAGCAGCGGCTGCTCCACTGGCTCGGGGCGGGCCGGCACGGAGCGATGCGCTACATGGCGCGGCACGGCACGCGTCGCTCGAGGCCGGCCGAACTCGTCCCCGGGACGATCCGGGTCATCTCGGCCCGGATGGATTACTGGCCCGACGCAGCCGACGCACAGGGTATCCTCGACGACCGCGTGCTGGGCTACGTCTCCCGCTACGCACTCGGCCGCGACTATCACAAGGTCCTGCGCAATCGCCTCGCCCGACTCGCCGACCGGCTCGCCGAGGCGGCAGGCGCCAATGGCTACCGCGCCTTCACCGACAGCGCGCCCGTACTGGAGAAGGCGCTCGCTCGCAACGCCGGCCTCGGCTGGATCGGCAAGCACACGAATCTGCTCGACCGTCACGACGGGTCCTGGTTCTTCCTGGGCGAGATCTTCACCGACCTGCCGTTGCCCGTGGATGAGCCCGTCCCGGCGCACTGTGGCAGCTGCACCGCCTGCCTCGACGTCTGCCCGACGCAGGCGATCGTCGCACCCTACGAGCTCGATGCGCGCCGCTGCATTTCCTACCTGACCATCGAGCTCGAGGGATCGATCCCCGAGGAATTCCGCGGCGCGATCGGCAACCGCATCTACGGTTGCGACGACTGCCAGCTCGTGTGCCCGTGGAATCGGTATGCGAAGGTCACGAGCGAACCCGACTTCCACCCGCGGCACGGGCTCGACGCGCCGCGTCTCGCAGAGCTCTTCTCGTGGACCGAGAGCGAATTCGTGGAGAAGACGTCCGGCAGCGCGATCCGGCGCATCGGCTACGACCGCTGGTCGCGCAACGTCGCCATCGCGCTCGGTAATGCACCGGGGACACCCGAAGTGATCGCGGCCCTGGAGCGGCGGCGGGACGACCCCAGTGACGTGGTCAGGGACAGCGTGGGCTGGGCGCTGGCCAGGCACGGAAGTGGTCAGTGACCACTAACCGCTTCCTGCAATTCTCCTGCGGCCCTGCACTGGAGGTTGTCGATCAGCCGCGCGCGGCTGAGCCGGGCGGCCGCGAGCACCACGACGTCCACGTTGTGGCCGCGCGGGCGCGCAAGCGTCTCCGCCATGCGCACCTCGAAGTAGTCGGGGCGGAAACCCGCCGCCTTGAGCGCCTCGACGCCCTCGCGTTCGATGTCGGCGACGTCGCCGTCACCGGATTCGAGCCGGCGCCGCGCACGGTCGAGCGCGCGGTAGAGCTGCGGCGCCCTCGCCCGCTCATCGGCATCGAGGTATCGATTGCGCGAGCTCAATGCGAGTCCGTCGTCCGCACGCACCGTCGGCGCGCCGACGATCTTCACGGGCAGGCAGAGGTCCTCGACCGAGACGCGGATGATGGTGAGCTGCTGGTAGTCCTTCTCGCCGAATATCGCGACATCCGGTTGCACCAGGTTCAGCAGCTTCACGACGACCGTCGCGACGCCCTGGAAATGCCCGGGACGGAACGCGCCGCAGAGGATGCCGGAGAGTTCGGGCACGTCGACGATCGTGCTGCCGGTCGTGCCCTTCGGATACATCTCCTCGACTTTCGGCAGGAACAGCACGTCCGCGCCGAGACCCTCCAGCAGCTGCGAATCCTCGTCAGGCGTGCGCGGATATGCCGCGAAATCCTCGTTCGGGCCGAACTGCAGCGGATTGACGAAGACGCTCGCGACGACGCGCCGGCCGTGCAGGTGGGCCGCGCCCACGAGGCTCGCATGGCCCGCGTGCAGGTTGCCCATCGTCGGCACGAAGGCGATGCTCTCCCGCGCCAGGCGCCATTCGCGCACGGTCTCGCGCAGCTCGGCGATGGTCGTGATCGTCCGCATCGCAGGCGCTGCTAGAAGCAGTGCTCCGGCGCAGGGTAGGCGCGGCTCTTCACCGCGGAAACATAGGCCTTGAGCGCGTCGAGCGGGTTGTCGTGACCGGGCATGAAGTTCTGCACGAACTTCGGCTTGCGGCCCGGCGTGATGTCGAGCACGTCGTAGAGCACGAGGATCTGGCCGTCCGTGTCGGGGCCGGCGCCGATGCCGATCACCGGCACGTGGAGCTCCTCGGTGATCTCCTTGCCGAGCTTCGACGGGATGCACTCGAGCAGCACGATGTCGGCGCCGGCGTCCTGCAGCGCCTTCGCATCGCGACGCATCTGGTCCGCCGCCGCCTCTTCACGTCCCTGCACCCTGAACCCGCCGGTCTTGTGCACCGATTGCGGCTTGAGACCGAGGTGGGCGCAGACCGCGATGTCGTGGTTCGCCAGGAACTCGACGATCTCGACCTGGCTCGCGCCGCCCTCGAGCTTGACCATCTTGGCCCCGCCCTCCTGCATGAGGCGCACGGCGTTCTGCAGCGCCTGCTCGCGGGAGGTGTAGGTCATGAAGGGCATGTCGGCCATCAGGAATGGCCTCGACAGTCCTTTCGCCACCGCGCGGGAGTGATAAATGATGTGCTCGAGGGTGACCGGCACGGTCGTGTCGTGGCCCTGGATCACCATGCCGAGCGAGTCCCCGACCA
>VEPJ01000198.1 GCA_012026925.1 Gammaproteobacteria bacterium
CGGGCGGCAGCGCGGACTGATGCGGCAAGGGCGGGGAGGAGCTGGAGGTCGTGGTGCCCGTCGGCACGGTGGGCTACGACGTTGACACCGAAGAGACGCTGGGCGACCTGACCCGCGGCGGCGACCGCGTGCTCGTAGCGAAGGGCGGGAAGGGCGGCCTCGGGAACCAGCACTTCAAGAGCAGCACCAACCGGACGCCGCGCAAGGCGACGCCGGGTTATCCCGGCGAGAAGCGGGAGCTGCGCCTCGAACTGAAGCTGATCGCCGACGTCGGCCTGCTCGGGCTGCCGAATGCCGGCAAGTCCACGCTCATCAGCGCGGTTTCGGCGGCACGGCCCCGGATCGCGGACTATCCGTTCACCACCCTGCATCCGAACCTTGGGGTCGTGTACGTCGGCGAGCACAAGAGCTTCGTCATGGCGGACATCCCTGGACTGATCGAGGGTGCCGCGGAAGGCGCGGGCCTCGGCATCCGTTTCCTGAAGCACCTGCAGCGCACGCGGCTGCTGCTGCACCTCGTGGACATCGCGCCGCCGGACCCGGAGGCGGACCCGGTCAGGGACGCGCGGGCGATCGCGGCCGAACTGAAGAAGTTCAGCCCGGAACTCGCTGGACGCGAGCGCTGGCTGGTGCTGAACAAGCTCGACCTGATGCCGCCGGCGGATGCCGAGAAGCGCTGCAAGGACATCGTGCGGCGGCTGCGCTGGAAGGGGCCGGTGTTCCGCATTTCCGGTGCGACCCGCGCCGGCACGAAGGAGCTCTGTCAGGCCGTGATGCGGCGCCTGGATGAGATCCAGGCCGATGCCGCGCAGGGCGGGAATCCGGCCCGGGAATGAAAAAAGCCGGCACGAGGCCGGCTCTTTCTCGAAACGAAGAACCGGGTGCTTACTTGGCGGAGAGCGCCTTGACCTTGGCGTTGAGCTCGCGCTTGTGCCGGGCGGCCTTGTTGGCGTGGATGATGCCCTTGGTCACCATCGTGTCGATCACCGGCTGGGCAGCCTTCAGCGCCGCGGCGGCTTCGGCCTTGTCGCCGGCGCCCACCGCATTGAGTACCTTCTTGATCGAGTTGCGCAGCCGCGAACGGGCCGCCATGTTGTGGGCACGACGCCTGACGGCCTGCTTGGCGCGCTTCTCTGCGGACTTGATGTTCGCCACGGAATCGGTCTCCTACGGGCCGGCGCGTGGCCGGCTGGGTCAATCAAAGAGCCGCGTATTTTGGCGACCCTGCCCGGCTGGGTCAAGGGAAAATCGGTGCCATTCACCGATTTATTGGGCGATAAATCGGTGAATGGCACCGATTTTCCACCTATAGTTCGCCCCGCATGTTCCCTGGCCCGGCTGTCCCTTCCGTGACCACCGCAGAGGCCCCCGCGTGAGCGGCGGCTTTTTCCGCAGCACCAGCATCGTCGGCGGCCTGACGCTCCTCTCGAGGGTCACGGGCCTGCTGCGCGACATGGTCTATTCGCGCATGTTCGGCGCGGGCGTGCTGATGGACGCGTTCCTGGTCGCGTTCAAGATCCCGAACTTCATGCGGCGCCTCTTTGCCGAAGGGGCGTTCTCGCAAGCCTTCGTGCCGGTCGTGTCCGAGTACAAGGTGCAGCGCACGCACGACGAGGTTCGCGAACTCGTCGACGGGGCCATGGGCACGATGGCGTGGTTCATGTCGATCGTGACGATCGTCGGCATCGTCGCCGCGCCGGTGCTCGTGCTGCTCTTCGCGCCCGGCTTCCGCACTGATGCCGGCAAGTTCGACCTCACGGTCGACATGCTGCGCTGGACGTTCCCGTACCTGCTGTTCATCTCGCTCGCCGCGCTCTGCTCCGGCGTCCTGAACAGCTACCAGCGCTTCAGCATCCCGGCGCTCATGTCCACCCTCATGAACCTGGTCATGATCGTGTTTGCGGCGTGGATTGCCCCGCGTTTCGACCGGCCCGGCATCGTGCTGTCGGTCGGCGTGTTCGTCGCTGGCGCGACGCAGCTCGCGTTCCAGCTGCCGGCGATGATCCGCCTCGGGGTGCTGAGGCGGCCGCGCTGGCGCTGGGGCCACGAGGGCGTGAAGAAGATCGGGCGGCTCATGCTGCCGGCGATATTCGGCTCCTCGGTCTCGCAGGTCGCGCTGCTGCTCGACACGCTGATCGCGTCGTTCCTGGTGACGGGCAGCATCTCCTGGCTCTATTACGCCGACCGCCTGATGGAGTTCCCGCTCGGAGTGTTCAGCGTCGCGCTCGCCACCGTGATCCTGCCGGGTCTCGCGGCGCACCACGCCGCGGAGTCGATCGAGCGGTTTGCGGCGACGCTCGACTGGGCGCTCAGGCTCACGATCATCGTCGTCGCGCCTGCGACCGTTGCACTGATCGTGCTGGCCGGCCCGCTCACCGTCGCGATCTTCCACTACGGCGAGTTCAATGCGCAGGACGTGCGCATGTCGACGCTCGCCGTGATGGCGTTCGCCACCGGGCTCCTCGGCTTCAGCCTCGTGAAGGTGCTCGCACCCGGGTTCTTCGCGCGGCAGGACACGAAGACCCCGATGAAGATCGGGGTACGCGCGCTCGCGGTCAACATGGGCCTCAACGTCTTCGTCGTGCTGCCACTCGCGCTGTACGGCAACCGGCCGGGCCTGCATGCATTGCTTGCGCTCAACATCGGCATCTCGGCCTGGTACAACGCCGTGATGCTCTATCGCGGACTGCGACGCGCGCACGTGCTGCACCACGCGCCGGGCTGGCGGGCGATGCTGCTGCAGGTCCTCGTCGGCAACGTGCTGATGGGGTTGTTCCTCTGGTTCGTCGCCGGCGACACCGAGCGCTGGATGCAGATGCGCACGTGGCAGCGACTCGAGTGGACCACGGTTCTGGTCGTGGGAGGCGCGGGCATCTATTTCGCCACGCTGTACGTGCTCGGGATGCGCGTCAGCCACCTGCGCGTTCGCTCCGTGGGGCCGATCCCGCCGCGGCCGCCGGCTCCCCAGGGCTGAGCGGCCCCGCGCCTGGCGCAAGAACATGGAACTGGTCCGAGGCCTGCACAACCTGCGCGAGCGGCACCGCGGCTCCGTCGTGACCATCGGCAACTACGACGGCGTGCACCTTGGCCACCAGCACATGCTGGAGACGGTGCGGGAGCGCGCCCGCCAGCTCGGGATGCCGGCGACCGTAGTCACGTTCGAACCGACACCGAGGGAGTTCTTCGAGGGCGCCGATGCGCCGTCGCGACTGATGCGCCTGCGCGAGAAGATCCAGGCGTTGGCGATGTATGGCGTGGATCGGGTCGTCGTGCTGCGCTTCGACCGTCGCATGCAGGGCATGAGCGCGGCCGATTTCATGGATCGACTGCTGGTCCGCGGGCTCGGCGCACGACACATCGTCGTCGGTCACGACTTTCACTTCGCGCGCCGCCGCGAGGGCACGATCACGACGCTGCGCGAGGCGGGCGCATTGCACGGGTTCGGCGTGGAGGAGGTCGGGCAATTCCTCGTCGAGGGCGAGCGCGTCTCGAGTTCGCTGGTGCGCGAGGCGCTCGGCCGAGGCGAGCTCGATCGGGCCGCCATGCTGCTGGGGCGGCCATACCGGATGGCGGGCCGCGTGCGCCGCGGCCAGCAGCTCGGCCGCACGCTGGGGTACCCGACCGCGAATCTCGCGTTGCACCGGAAAGTGGTGCCGCTCTGGGGCATCTTCGCCGTGCGGGTGACGGGGCCCGGGCTCGCGGACCATCCGGCCGTCGTCAGTCTCGGCACGCGACCCACGATCAACGGGACCGATCCGCTGCTCGAGGTCCACGTCTTCGATTTCGACGGCGACCTCTACGGCCAGTACCTCGACGTCGATTTCGTGCGGCGCCTGCGTGACGAGAAGCGCTTCGAGTCGCTGGACGCGCTCGTCGCGCAGATGCACCGCGATGCCGCCCAGGCGCGGGCCGTGCTCGGGGCCTGAGTCCCTTGGGCGGCGTGCTCGTGGGCCGGGCAGGCGCGCCGCCCGCAGGGGCCCATCGCGACGCAAGGAACCGTTCTTTCTGGAGAAATAGCGGCCTTTGCGTCAATATTCGCAGTTCACTCCCCCGCGTTCCTGCCGCCCCTACCCCCTGATCACTACCCGCTATCCGGATGGCCGACTACAAGAACACCGTCAACCTCCCCGAGACCGCCTTCCCGATGAAGGGCGACCTCGCCCGGCGCGAGCCCGAGATGCTCGCATGGTGGGAGGAGCACGGCATCTACGAGAAGCTGCGCGCGATCGCGGCGGACCGCCCGAAGTTCATCCTGCACGACGGCCCGCCGTACGCGAACGGCGCGATCCACATCGGCCACTCGGTGAACAAGGTCCTGAAGGACATCATCGTCAAGTCGCGCACGCTCGACGGCTTCGACGCGCCCTACGTCCCGGGCTGGGACTGCCACGGGCTTCCGATCGAGCACGCCGTAGAGAAGACGCGCGGACGCGAGGCGAAGACGCTCGACGCCAAGGCGTTCCGCCAGGCCTGCCGCGAGTTCGCGCTGGAGCAGGTGGACGTGCAACGCAAGGACTTCGTGCGGCTGGGCGTCATGGGCGACTGGGGGAACCCGTACCTCACGATGGCCCCGCGCTACGAGGCGGAGCAGCTGCGCGCCTTCGCACAGATCATCCGCAACGGGCACCTCTACAAGGGCTACAAGCCCGTGCACTGGTGCCTCGACTGCCGTTCGGCGCTGGCCGAGGCCGAGGTCGAATACGACGATCGCACCTCGCCTTCCATCGACGTGCGATTCGAGGTCGTGGATCGCGCCGACCTCGCGCAGCGCCTCGGCGGGGCGTCCCTGCCGTCCGGCCGGGCGAGCGTCGTCATCTGGACGACCACGCCGTGGACGCTGCCCGCCAACCAGGCGGTGGCGCTGCACCCCGAGTTCGAGTACTCGCTCCTCGAGGTGGACGCGGGCGGCACGAACGAGATCCTGGCGCTCGCGTCGGAACTCGCGCCTTCGGTGCTCGCGCGTGCCGGCATCGCCGACTCTCGTGAACTCGCCCGTGTGAAGGGTGCGGCGCTCGAAGGACTCGTGCTGAAGCATCCGTTCTACGAGCGCAACGTGCCGGTGATCCTGGGCGATCACGTCACGCTCGACAGCGGCACGGGCGCGGTGCACACGGCGCCGGGCCACGGACAGGAGGACTTCATCGTCGGCCGCAAGTACGACCTGCCGGTGGACAATCCCGTCGGCGGCGACGGCCGGTTCCTGCCCAACACGCCCATTTTTGCGGGCGAAAAGGTCTTCGACGCGAACAAGCACGTGGTCGAGGTCCTCGGCGAGAAGGGCACGCTGCTGCACCACGAGTCCTTCCGCCACAGCTACCCGCACTGCTGGCGCCACAAGACGCCCGTGATCTTCCGCGCGACGCCGCAGTGGTTCATCAGCATGGAACAGGCGGGCCTGCGCAAGGCCGCGCTCGAGGAGATCGGCAAGGTCGAGTGGACGCCCGACTGGGGCGAGCAGCGCATCTACAGCATGATCGAAGGCCGGCCCGACTGGTGCATCTCGCGCCAGCGCACCTGGGGCGTGCCGCTCGCGCTCTTCACGCACAAGGAGACTGGCGAACTGCACCCCGAGACGCCCGCGCTCGTGGACCGCGTGGCCGGGCTCGTCGAAAAGGGCGGCATCGACGCGTGGTTCGACCTCGACCCCAAGGCCCTGCTCGGGGCCGATGCGGAGCGCTACGAGAAGGTCACCGACATCATGGACGTCTGGGTCGACTCGGGCGTGTCGCACCACTGCGTCTCGCGGATCTTCCCCGAGATCCGCACTCCCGCCGACCTCTATCTCGAGGGGTCCGACCAGCATCGCGGCTGGTTCCACAGTTCGCTCTTGACGTCGGTCGCGCAGAAGGGCCACGCGCCCTACAAGGGCGTGCTCACCCACGGGTTCACCGTGGACGAGAAGGGCCGCAAGATGTCGAAGTCGCTCGGCAACGTGATCCTGCCGCAGAAGGTGATGAACTCGCTCGGCGCGGACATCCTGCGCCTGTGGGTGGCGGCCACCGACTACGCCAACGAGATCAGCGTCTCCGACGAGATCCTGAAGCGCATGTCGGACTCGTACCGCCGCATGCGCAACACCGTGCGCTTCCTGCTGGGCAACCTGTCCGGCTTCGACCCGGCGGCGGATGCCGTGCCGGAGGACCAGATGATCGCGCTCGATCACTGGGCGCTCGGCCGGACCCGCGCGCTGCAGGAAGAAGTGGTCGCCGCCTACCGCCACTACGACTTCCACCTGATCTACCAGAAGGTTCACAACTTCTGCGTGGTGGACCTCGGCGGGTTCTACCTCGACGTGCTCAAGGACCGGCTGTACACGACGCCCGCGAAGGGGCTGCCGCGACGCTCGGCGCAGACCGCGATGTACTGGATCGCGGAAGCCATGGTTCGCTGGCTCGCGCCGATCCTGTCGTTCACGGCCGAAGAGATCTGGCGCTACCTGCCCGGACCGCGGGCCGAGTCCGTGTTCCTCACGACCTGGGCCAAGCTGCCGGTCGCACCACCCGAGACGGTGACGATCGACTGGGCGAAGGTGCTCGAGGTCCGTGGTGCCGTCCTGCGCGAGCTCGAGCGGCTCAGGGTCGCCGGCGAGATCGGCGCGCCGCTCGATGCGATCGTCGAGGTGTACGCGGGGCCCGAACTGCGTGCCGCGCTGTCCCCGCTCGGCGAGGAGCTGCGCTTCGTGTTCATCACTTCGGAAGCCCACGTGCATCCGATCGAGGATAAGCCGGAGGCGGCGGTGCCAGCCGATCCCGAGGGCACGTCCGGCCCCTGGCTGCACGTGCATGCCTCGACGGCGACCAAGTGCGTCCGCTGCTGGCACAAGCGCGACGACGTCGGGACGGTCGCGGCGCACCCGGAGCTCTGCTCGCGTTGTGCATCGAATCTCGACGGACCCGGCGAGACGCGGAGGTTTGCGTAAGTGGCCGATGCCTGGCACCCCGAACGCAGGGCCCCCGTGCCGGGCTACGGCAGGCGCACGCATCCCGCGGCGTGGCTGTGGCTCTCGGGCGGCGTGATCGCGCTCGACCAGGCCACCAAGTTCCTGGTCACGCGTTTCTTCGAACTCTACGAGCGCGTCGAGGTGCTGCCGGTCCTCGATTTCACGCTGCTGCACAACACGGGCGCCGCATTCAGCATGCTCGCGGGCGCCTCGGGCTGGCAGCGGCCGTTCTTCATCACGCTCGGGATCGCGGTGAGCCTGCTGCTCGTCGTCTGGATGTGGCGCTCGCCGCGCGGCGACAAGCTGCTGCCCGTGGCGCTCGCGCTCATCCTCGGCGGCGCGCTCGGCAACGTCATCGACCGCGTGCGGCTCGGCTACGTGATCGACTTCATCCACGCCCACTGGGGCGGTGCCTACTTCCCGGCATTCAACATCGCCGACAGCGCGATCACGATCGGCGCGGGCCTGCTCATCATCGACGCGTTCCGCGAGAAGCGGCCGGCGTGAGTTTGAGCGGATCGTGACTAGCGGATAGCGGACAGTGAAGATACTTCTTGCGAATCCACGCGGATTCTGCGCCGGCGTCGACCGTGCCATCGACATCGTCGAGCGCGCGGTCGAGCTGTTCGGCGCGCCGATCTACGTGCGCCACGAGGTCGTGCACAACAAGTTCGTCGTCGACCGGCTCCGCGGACTCGGGGCCGTGTTCGTCGAGGAACTCGACGACGTGCCGGACGGCGCCACGGTGATCTTCAGCGCGCACGGCGTATCGAAGGCCGTGCAGGCGGAAGCGCGACGGCGCGGGCTCCGCGTCTTCGACGCCACGTGCCCGCTGGTGACCAAGGTGCACATGGAGGTGTCGCGCTTCGCCCGGGAGGGGCGCGAGGTGATCCTGATCGGACACGCCGGCCACCCTGAGGTCGAAGGCACGATGGGGCAGTTCGACGGGTCGCAGGGCGGGCGGATCACGCTCGTCGAGGACGTGGGGGACGTCGCGGAGCTCGAGGTCGCCGATCCAGCGCGGGTCGGCGTGGTCACGCAGACGACGCTTTCCGTCGACGATACGGCCGACGTGCTCGAGGCGCTCAAGGCGCGCTTCCCCACGCTGCTCACGCCGCGCAAGGAAGACATCTGTTACGCCACGCAGAACCGCCAGGACGCGGTGAAGTCGCTCGTGGCCGCGTGCGACGTCGTGATCGTGGTGGGCTCGCGGACGAGCTCGAACTCCAATCGCCTGCGCGAGATCGCGGAGAAGGCCGGCATCCCGGGTTACCTCGTGGATGGGCCGGAGGACCTCGAGCGGGAGTGGTTCGATGGCAAGCGCTGCGTCGGCGTGACCGCCGGGGCATCGGCCCCGGAGTTGCTGGTCCAGCGCGTCGTGGCGCGCCACGGGGTGAGGGGCGGGGAGGGCGCCGAGGAGATCGTCGGCCGCGAGGAGAACGTCGTGTTCTCGCTGCCGCGGGAGCTGCGGGTCGGGCGATCCTAGGGCCGGCACCCCGGCGGTTCGGCAGGTCGGCACGTTCATCGATTCCAGCATTCGAAGTCGTTCGGTGAGCCGTCGCTGCGCCTCGCGGTCCGTGCGCCAGTGCTCGTCAATTGCAGTTCACGGCACGCGGTGTCCGCAAGCTGTGGGGAAGTCCCGGCGGCGGTCGCCGTAGCAATCCAGGATGAGGCATCCGCGTGAGTCACCGAAAGCGAGTAGCTGCCGCGTTCGGAGCTCGCGGCGAATCGAAGGCTCGCCGGGCTGCACGCGGATGCGGCTGGATCCAGCGTGGTCGCATAGACGTTGCACTCGAGGTAGAACTTCTCCTGGGCCGTGGCGAGACCCAGCAACGCGGCCCGAGCCTCGACGCGATGCGTGCGCAGGACGTGTGCACGGTAGGCAGGTAAGGCGATGGCGGCGAGGATGGCTGCGATCGTCATGACGATGACCAGTTCGATCAGGCTGAAGCCTCGAGGCCGCGCGCCCAGGCTGCTGCACGCGCTCGAACGGAAACCGCACCCGATCTGGTGGCGACTACTCGGCATTGGTCTGCAGCCAGTACGTGCGGTGCCGTTCGGGGCTCGAGAAGCCACGGCAATCGTCCGCGGCGGTGGGGCAATCGAGCCGCGTGGTTATAGCGGACGGGTCGGCCGGGCCGAGAAGGTAGAACCCCTGGACGTGCGTGTCGCTGGCTCCTTTGGCCGAGAAGCCCGCGGCCTCTACGATGAAGTGGTAGGCCATCAGGTTCGTTCCCTGCCCGGCGTGCCCCCCGGGGATCGGGGTCGGGCCGGCTGCCGTGTCGTAGTACAGGCGATATGAATAAGTGTCGGTGGATGAACCGGGCACGGCGGGTGGCGGACCCGACGCCGGCACGCGTTTAGGCGAGAGAACGGTCTGGGCCGTGCCCAGGTCGGTTGCACTCATGGCCTGCTCGATCGCGTACTCCGCAGCCTGGAACGCGCGTTCACGGTACTGCGCGTTCGCCGCCATGCGCAGTTCGAGCGTTGCCGTGACGAGCCCAGCGATGCCCACTAAGGAGAGCACCAGGAGCAACAACATGCAGATCACGAGTGCAGTGCCGCACTGGCCGCGTCCCGCCGGCGCGAGGGAGGCTGCAATCCTCCGCGCGGTGTTCACGAATGCGAATTCCTGAGCTGCAGCGTCCGGGATATCAGCACGCGCCGGTATGCGTCGCCGGTGGCCGGCACCGTCCGCCCGGCGTACGACCAGGTCTGCCGGTCCGTGTACGCGGGGTCCCGCTCCTGCGAGCGAACGCGCAGCCAGATTCGGACGGAGACCGGCACGCCCCCGGGCGGGACGGAACCCGGGTTCGCGAGCGCATCCGCGCTCGAGTCGCCGTCCAGGTCCACGCCGACCTGGAACTGCAGGTCCTCGACACCGGCGATGACCTCCTCGTCGGCAATGTCCGGCCCCGTGGTCAGCGTCTTGCGGCGCAGGGCGGGGTAGCCGGTGGCAACGCTCGAGTTTGAACTGACGTAGTAGGCGTTGACGATCAATTCGCGCGTGTCCGCGAGCGGAGGCTGGCCGGGAATGTCCTGCGTCGCGAACCCCGCCGGAATCACGTTGCCGATAGCTGCCGGAACGAAGATCTCGCCTGCCAGGTGGTCGGTCACGATCAGGACGCGATCGCGTCGCGACGCCGCCACCGTCGCGCTCTGCGGCGAGATCCGTTGCGCGCTGGCGCGGCGAACGATCAACACGTCCGCTCCCGCCCGCGGTCCTCCGCCCAGGGCCGTGCATCGAGGGAGCGCGAGGTAGCCGTCGTTCGCGCCGTCGAGGAATCGTCCGGCGTCGGCGACCCACGGCGTGCCCCCGCACTTGTCGGGAAAGGTGAGCGACGCGTCTGCGCTCACGGCATCGGCGCGGTTCGTCAGCCCCCAGTAGCCTGCCAGGCGCACGTCGGCTTCGAGGATCGCCATTGCGTAGCGAGCCGTTTCCTGCAGGCGGGCGCGGGCGTCCAGCGCGGAACCCGTGTCGCGGGCTTTCAGGTACAAGGTGACCAGGCCCGCGACCAGGACCGCGCCGATGACCAGCGCGACCTGCAGTTCGACGAGAGTCAGCCCTCGAAGCCGTCGGCACGCTGGCGAAATGGCGATGCAGTCGACGACTTTCATGTCAGCACCGTGAGTTGCAACCGGTTGGAGGCGTCGGTGCCGCGAGCTGCCCACCAGACGGTGATCGTGTAGTGGCGGGCCTCGAGTCCGTTCGTCTCGGTGACCCGGACGCAGGTTCGCGCGTCGGGCAGGGCGGCCAGAGCAGACTGCTGCCATTCATAGAGGTCGAGACGCGCGAGTTCCGCGGGCTCGCACGCGCCCGTCGCGCGGCAGTCCACCGGCGGGGGTGCCAGAATTGCGCCTTCCTCCAGTTGATAGCTGCCGCGTGCCAGCCGATTGGCCCGTATTCGGTCGCCGAGGTCAGCCACCAGGATTGCGGCCTGGGTCTGCAGCAGGGCGTCCTGGCTTTCCCTCAGGGCCGCGAGCAGCATCGTTGCGACGCCCAGCACGCCGATCGCGAGCACGGCGAGTGCGACGAGCACCTCGACTAGCGTGAAGCCCCTGCCTGCGGCGCGATTTCGTGCGGGCCGGCACATGTCAGTTGCACGTGAGCGCGGATCCGGACGCGCTCCGGTCCGATACGCGCGGTCGGCCCGTCTGGCTGATGATCACGGCGCGCGCCGCGGCGCTGCCCCGGTCATCGCAGAACGCGAATGTCGCCGTCACGCCGCTCTGCCCGAAGGCCCGGAAGGAAAGCGTCGAGCGGTTGGCAACGATGCGGCCGGCCTTCCAGCCCGCGTGCGAGTGCAGGAGTTCCTCGCCCGGATCGCGGTCCGCGGGAGCGTCGTGGTCCAGGTTGACGAAGACGATCCAGCCGCGCTCCCACGGCGTGCCCGAGGGCGCGCAGGCGTCGGTGCCCGAGCTCGGGCAGAGGCTGACGACTCCATTGCGCTTGATGGCCTCCCCGCGTGCGAGGTGCACCGCCTCCGCGAACTCGTTGACCTGCCGCGTGCGCAAGGCGTTTCGCTGGATGTCCCGGAAGGTCGGGATCGTCCAGCCCGCCAGCCCGGCGACGATGGCGATCGTGAAGACGAACTCCGGCAGGGTGAAACCGCGCGGCCCTTCCATGGCTTTGCCCGGTCCTGAGACTCCGAGGATGCCGATGGTAGGGCTCCGCGCGTACGTGTTCTCCGCGCATTACTGGCGGATTCGCGTGGAAATTGCGGGTGTCGGGCCGGTCGGACGTATAATTTCGGACCATGTCGACCCCAACTGCCCCGACCAGTGTCGCCGCGAGGGCCCGGTCCATCCTCGAGCAGCGCGGCGTGCGACCCACTTCCCAGCGCGTCCGCGTCGCCGAACTCCTGCTCACGTCCCCCTGCCACCTGACGGCCGAGCAGATCCTGGCCTCGCTGCGCCAGTCCTCGGGCCGGGTTTCGAAGGCGACGGTCTACAACACCCTCAAGCTGTTCGTGGAGCAGGGTCTCGCGCGCCCGATCCACGCGGATCCCGAGCGGTGCGTCTACGACTCCACCATGACGCCGCACCACCATTTCCAGGACCTCGCGACCGGCGAGATGATCGACATCCCGCCCGACCAGCTCTCGTTCGCGAAAATGCCGCCGCTGCCCCCCGGCATGGAGGTCGCGGACGTCGAGGTGGTGGTCCGGCTGCGACGGAAGGCCTAGAGCTTCCCGGCCACGGGCCGAATCCGTATACTGCGCGCCCCTCCCCGCCGGAGTAGCTCAGTTGGTAGAGCAGCGCATTCGTAATGCGCGGGTCGGGGGTTCGAGTCCCTCCTCCGGCACCATCTGATCCGTGTTGCGCGCGTTTTCGCTCCTGCCGCTGCCGATCCTGTATGCGGTGTTCGGCGCGCTCGCGTTCCTGGCCCGCCTGTTCGGCTGGCGGACGCAGCTCGTGCGTGACGGCCTCGCACGCTGCCTGCCGGACGCCCCGGGGCAGGAGCGAGACCGCATCGGCAGGGATTTCTACCGCTATCTCGGCGAGCTCGTTGCCGAAGCCGTGCATGGTGCGCGCACCGAACCGGCGGACCTCGTCGAGCGCCTGCGCTTCGAGAACCCGGAAGCCGTCGAGGGCGTACTCGAGTCCGGCAAGCGCGTGATGCTGCTGGCTGCGCATCACTGCAACTGGGAGTGGCTGTTGCTGCGGTGCTCGACCGCGTTCGGCGTGCCGCTCGTCGCCGCGTACAAGCCGGCGAGCCGCGAGCGCGCGGATCGCGAGCTCACGAGGATGCGCACCCGTTTCGGCGCGACGATGATCCCGGCGAAGAAGATCGTGCAGCACCTGCTCGAGCAGCGCGGTGCCGTGAAGCTGCTTGCGCTCGTCGCGGACCAGTCGCCCGCGGCTTCGAGCGACCAGCAGTCGTGGTTGTCCTTCTTCGGGCAGGAGACGGCCTTCTTCCGCGGGCCGGGCTGGATCGGGGCCAAGATGGGTTACCAGCCGTTCTTCATCGCGATGCGACGCGAGGGGCGGGGCCGCTACGTGGCCCGCTTCGTGCCGCTCCTCGCACCCGGCGAGCGCGCCGACGCGGACCGCGTCCAGGAAGCCTACGTTCGCGCGGTCGAAGACCAGGTGCGGCGGCATCCGGCACAGTATTTCTGGGCGTACAACCGCTGGAAACGGGCCCGCCGGCTGTATGACTGATCCGGCATGCCTGAGGCTCCGCTATGCGCTCGCCGGCGCGGCGGCCTGGCTCGCCTATCGAGTCTTCGGACTGCGCCGGTCGGTCGTGCGCGAAAACCTGCAGCGATCGTTCCCGGAATGGTCCGACGCCGAACGGCGCGCCGCCGAGCGGGACTTCGCGCGAAGGCAGGGAGAGGTCGCGGCCGAAGTCTCCTACGCGCGGCGCATCGGTGCAGCGGAACTACGTGACCGGGTCACTCTGGCGAATCCGGCCATCCTGGCGTCGGCCGCGCCGCCGCGACCGATGGTCCTCGTGGGCGCGCACCACGGCAATTTCGAGTGGATGCTGCAGCGGCTCTCTCTCGAGTTCGGCAGCCGGATCGTGGGGCTCTACAAGCCCATCAGGAACCCTCGCGTGGACGCGTGGCTGAGGAAGATGCGCACGCGGTTCGGGGCAAGGCTGATCCCCGCCAAGTCCGTACTGCAGGAACTCGCCCGCATGCGGGACATCGCGGCCATCGGGCTCGTTGCCGACCAGGTGCCGCGCACGAGTCCCGAGAAGCACTGGGTGACGTTCCTGAACCAGGACACGGCGTTCTACATGGGACCGGAATTGCTTGGCCGCGCGCTCAGGTCGCAGGTCGTCCTCGTGCGCATGCAGCGCCTCGCCCGCGGACGGTACGAAATCGTGTTCGAGCCCCTGAACCAGCCGGGGGACAAGCTGCCGGGCGGGGAGGTCACTGCACGGTATGCGCGCGCCCTGGAGCGCTGGATCCGGGATGATCCTCCGGGATGGTGGTGGTCGCACCGTCGATGGAAACTGAAACCCGACGTTTACGGGAGCGCGTCCGGCCGTTGATATGTCAAACGTGCGGCCGGTTTCCTGCCGCTCGTCGCCCGCCATGTGCCACCCGTCGGGAACAGGCGGGGCATCCCGTCAGCGTGGCTAGACTTTCCGCAGTGCAGGCACCAGGGCTCCCATGAAGAAGAAGCACGGCGGTTTCACGCTGATCGAACTGATGATCACGCTGGTGATCGTCGCCATCCTGGCTTCCATCGCACTGCCGGCGTACCGCGAGTCCGTGCGCAAGAGCAACCGACGGGCGGCCCAGGCCGTCATGATGGACATCGCCAATCGCGAGCGGCAGTACTTCATCGCCAACCGTGCGTTCGCCGACCAGAGTGAACTTGGTTACACGCTGCCAGCGGAGGTCAGCGGGAAGTACACGTACACGATCACCCTGGACGCAGGCCCGCCTCCGGGATTCACGATCAATTTCACCGCGGCCGGCGCCCAGGCGGCGGACGGCAACCTTTCGCTCAGCAGTGCCGGGGTCAAGACGCCGGCCAACAAGTGGTAGCCATGCGCATGCCGTCCATGACTCCCCAGAGGGGCGTTTCGCTCATCGAGGTGTTGATCGCGATGGTGATCCTCGCGATCGGCCTGCTCGGCCTCGTGGGCCTGCAGGGCCGGATCCAGGTCATGCAGATGGAGTCTTACCAGCGCGCCCAGGCGCTGATCCTCCTGCACGACATGGCGAGCCGCATCGCTCTCAACCGCAACAACGCCGCCTCCTACGTGACCGCCAACCCCCTCGGGGCGGGCATGGTCTGCCCGGTGGCGAACGCGTCGCGGGTCGATGCCGACCTGCGCGACTGGTGCGTCGCGCTCCAGGGCGCGGCCGAGACGAGCGGCGGCAACAACGTGGGCGCGATGGTCGGCGGGCGTGGCTGCGTACAGAGCCTCGGGGCCGGCAACGAATACCTCGTGACCGTCGCCTGGCAGGGCCTCGGGCCGGTGTCCGCGCCGCCGGCGGGCGTGACCTGCGGCCAGAACCTTTACAACGGTGCGGCGGGCACGCCTTGCGTGAATGACCTCTGTCGCCGCGTCGTGACGACGATCGTCCGCATCGCGACGCTGACGTAGGCCGCGATGAACATCTCTCCTCAGTCGAGTCAACATCCGGGACCCGCCGGCGTGCGCAGCCGCGGCTTCAGCCTGGTCGAGCTCATGGTCTCGATCGTGATCGGCCTGCTGATCCTGGCGTCGATGGTGGCACTGTTCGTCAACACGAGCGGCGGCAACCGCGAGATGGCGCGGGCCAACAGCATGATCGAGAACGGTCGCCTCGCGATCGAGTTGCTGGCGAACGACGTCACGCATGCGGGCTACTGGGGCGGCCACGTGCCGACCTTCGACGACCAGACCACCACCGCCGTGCCGGGCGACGTCCCGACCGCGGTGCCCAATCCGTGTCTCGCGTACGCGACGCCGTGGACGGCGGCTCACCGCGGCAACCTGATCCACATTCCGCTGCAGGTGTACGACTCCGACACATTCTGCAGCGCCATCGTGACCGACAAGCAGCCGAACACGGATGTACTCGTGATACGCCACGCGGAACTATGCGCCGCCTCCGCGACCGGCACGGGCGACTGCGCCGATACCGCCAACGAGCTGTACTTCCAGACGACCCGCTGCCTGACCGACGTGAATCCCTGGGTGCTCGACACGAACGGCCTCAACCTCCACCAGCGCAACTGCACGGACACGGCGGAGAAGCGACGCTTCGTGTCGAACATCTACTACGTCCGCGACCACTCCAACGTCGGGGACGGCGTCCCGACACTGGTCCGGTCGCGCTTCGGCCTGTCCGGCGGCGTGCTCGGGCACCAGGCCGCGGAGGCGATGGTCGAGGGCATCGAGGGTTTCCGGGTCGAGCTCGGCGTGGACAACCGCAGCAAGGCCTACGCGGGCCAGCCGACCGGCACGCCGGTCGATTACACGGCGGCGGTCAACTGGCTCGATCCGAACACCCGCACGACACCCACGAATCGCGGCGACGGAGCGCCGGACGGTGCGTTCGTCAGCTGCACGACGCTTTCGCCGTGCACCGTGGCACAGCTCATGAACGTCACGGCCGTCAAGATCTACGTCCTGGTCCGCAGCCGCGAGCCGAGCCCGGGTTACACGGACACCAAGACCTACACGCTCGGCAGCACCACGATGGGTCCCTTCAACGACGCCTTCAAGCGTCACGTCTACGTGACGACGGTGCGGCTGCCGAACGTCGCCGGACGGAGGGCGACGCCATGATTTGCGCTTCGCCGCATTCCGAAAAAGGCGCCGCCCTGGTGGTGGGGCTGATCATGCTCGTGCTGATCACGATCATGCTGCTCGCGGCGCTCGCCCTCGGCAGCGCCAATTTCCGCTCCGTGAGCAACATGCAGTTCCGCGAAGAGGCCGTTGCCGCGGCGAACCGCGCGATAGACCAGGTCATCAGCTCGAATTTCACCGCGGACCCGGTCGCCGAGGAAATCCAGGTCGACATCGACAACGATGGTACGAACGACTACGTGGTGCAGATCGCCCAGCCGCAGTGCGTGTATGCGCAGCAGGCGTTCGGCGCCGACCCGAGCAGCCTGTCGCTGCCGCCGACGATGACCGTGGCCTCAACCTGGAACACGGTCTGGGACATCCAGGCCACCGTGGACCGCACGGGCAACGCGGGCGGCTCGGCGGTCGTCATCCGTGCGGGTGTCCGCGCGCTGCTCACCGAAGCCCAGAAGGACGACGTGTGCCCATGAAAATGTCACCGAGCAGGAGCACGATCATGCAGCGGCTTCTCCATGCCTGCCTCGCGGCCGTGGCGGTATTCGCGGCCCAGGCGCCGGTTCGGGCCGACGACACGGACCTGTTCGTCCAGCCCCCGGGCGCGGTGTCCGGCCTGCCGAACGTACTGATCCTCCTCGACAACACGGCGAACTGGAACACCCCATTCACCGCGGAGAAGACGGCGCTGGTCAATACGGTGACCGGCCTGCAGGTCGGCACCGGTGGCACGGCGAAATACCGGCTTGGCCTGATGTTGTTCACGGAGACCGGCAATCCGAACAACAACGTCGACGGCGGGTACATGCGTGCCGCGATCCGCAACCTGGACAGCAATTACAAGACCAAGATGTCGGCGCTGGTCAACAGCCTCGACGTGCTGGGAGACAAGTCGAACGGCGGCAAGGCCGGCAAGACGATGTCCGAGGCGTACCAGTACTTCTCGGGCCTGGCGCCCTATTCGGGCAACAACAAGGTCAAGACCGACTATACGGGCAACGTGACCGGCACCGCGCAGTCGAAGGCCATCTATGCGCTGGCCGGCAATGCCATCAGCGCGTTCGCCGGGTCGCCGTACGTGAGCCCGATCGTCTCCGGCAGCTGCGCCGGCAACTACATCGTCTACATCAGTAACGGACCGGTGCAGGACAACGCTTCGGACACCAGTACCGCGACGACGCAGCTGCAGACGGCGGCCACCGCCGCCGGCATCAACGGCGCCACGACTGCGATCCCGATCTCGCCCTCCGGGTCGCAGGACAACGTTGCCGACGAGTGGGCCCGCTTCATGAAGAAGAGCCCGCGGGCGATCACGACCTATACGGTGGACGTCAATCCGGGTACGAACGGCCAGGGGCCGGGCTGGACGGCGCTGCTGAAGAGCATGGCGAGCGTGAGCGGCGGCAAGTACTTCGCCGTCACCACTTCGAGCGGCAGTGCGGCGCTCGAGTCCGCGCTCGGCAGGATCTTCTCCGAGATCCAGGCCGTGAACAGCGTGTTCGCCTCGGTTTCGCTGCCGGTCAGCGTCAACACCGAGGGCACGTACCTCAACCAGGTGTACATCGGCATGTTCCGCCCGGACGCCGACGGATTCCCGCGGTGGGCGGGCAACCTGAAGCAGTACAAGCTGGGCCAGGTCGGCAACGAGCTGCGCACGCTCGATGCGGACGGCAACCAGGCGATCAACAGCTCGACGGGCTTCATCACGGAATGCGCGCGCAGCTTCTGGACGCCGACCGCCGCGGACTCCTACTGGGCGTTCCGGCCGCAGGGCGGGTGCACGATGGGCGGCGTCAACTACGACAACTCGAACTACCCGGATGGCAAGGTGGTGGAGAAGGGTGCGCAGGCCTATGTCCTGCGCGGCTCGACCACACGGACGATGCGGACTTGCTCGAGTACGTTCTCCTCGTGCTCATCGGCCGGCGCGCTCACCGACTTCAACAACTCGATCACGAACCTGCAGGCGCTGCTCGGTGCAGCGAACACCACCGAGCGCGACGCGCTCGTCAACTGGTTCAAGGGCCTCGACGTCGACGACGAGAACATCAATGCGGTCACGACGACGGAAATGCGTCCGTCTGCGCACGGCGATGTCGTGCACTCGCGGCCGGTCGCCATCAACTTCGGCACCGACGCCTCGCCCAAGGTTGTCGTCTTCTACGCCGGCAACGAGGGCGTACTGCGAGCAGTCAACGGCAACCGCAGCACGAACATCGGCACCGTCACCCCGGGCAAGGAGCTCTGGGCCTTCGTCCCGCCGGAGTTCTACGGGCAGATCAAGCGCCTGAGGGACAACAGCACGCAGATCAACTTCCAGGGCAATCCGACGACGACGCCCACGCCGTTGCCGAAGCCGTACGGCATGGACGGGGCGATCACCTCCTACAACAACACCTCGCTGTTCGTCGGCATGCGGCGCGGTGGCCGGGCCCTGTATGCGTTCAACATCACGGATATCGCAGCGGCGACGCCCGTCGCGCCGCGGCTGCTCTGGAAGCGCGGCTGCCCGAACCTGGCGAACGACACGGGTTGCTCGGCGGGATTCAGCGGAATAGGGCAGACCTGGTCCGCGGCCAAGGTCATGAAGGTGGCGGGTTACACCGCGAGCGGGAGCCCGGCGCCGCTCCTCATCATGGGCGGCGGTTACGACCCCTGCGAGGACGTCGACCCGCCGAGTGACACGTGCAAGTCCAACTCGAAGGGACGCTACGTCTACCTGATCGATGCGTCGAACGGCACGCTGGTCAGCGTCTTCCCGACCGATCGCGGCGTCATCGGCGACGTGTTCGTGATCACCGATCCGAATACGGGGCTGGCGAAGTATGCGTACGTCGCGGACCTCGGCGGCAACATCTACCGCATCTCCGGCAGCGCCAACACGCCTACGACCGGCGCGTTCGCGGCTTTCGGCAGCACGCCGCCGGCCGGGTGGAACATCACCAAGATCGCGTCGTTGGGCTGCGACGCGACCACCTGCGGCTCCGGTGTCGCGAACCGCAAGTTCATGTTCATGCCGGACATCGTCGAGAAGGACGGCGTGTATTATCTGCTGGTCGGCTCGGGCGACCGCGAGAAGCCGCTCGATGCATGGCCGTCGGCTTACGGAGTGGACAACTACTTCTTCATGGTGAAGGACAACCCTTCTGACGGCTCCTGGCTGACGAGCGAGAACGCACACTGCAGCGCGGATGTGATCTGTCTGGACTCGCTGGTCGAGGTCCCGGCGGATTCGAATCCTTCCGCGGACGATCTCGCCGCGGCGAAAGGCTGGTACCTGCCGCTTAACGACCACGAGCAGGTCGTGACGTCGGCGATCACCGTCTACGGCACGACGACGTTCAGCACGCACACGCCGGCCGTGCCCGTGGCCGGGCAGTGCACATCCAACCTGGGCACCGCCCGGGTCTACAACGTGCGCTTCCTGAACGCGGCGGCGAAGGGCAACAACAACCGGGGCGAAATCGTATCGGGCGGGGGCCTGCCGCCTTCGCCGGTGGCCGGCATGGTGACGCTGGACGACGGCCGGACCGTGCCGTTCATCATCGGTGCCGATCCGGATTCGCCACTCGAGAGCGAGTTGCCCGAGAGCCCGTCGACCGGTACGCAGCCCCGCAGCCTGACCTACTGGTACATCGAGAAATGAGGACCCGCAGGCTCAGGATCAGGCATGGGCGTCCCGCCGGGGCGGAATACGCCCTCGCGAGGCGCATGGCCGGCGTCACGCTGGTCGAACTGATGTTCGCGATCCTGATCCTGGCGATCCTCACGACGATCGCCGTGCCGTCCTTCCGTGAGGCGTCGTTGAGCAGCAGGCTCAACGCCATCTCGAGCAGCCTGCATGCAGCCGTGCAGGTCGCGCGCAGCGAGGCCATCAAGGCGAACGCTCCGACGACGCTGTGCACGTCCGCGGACGGGGCGACCTGCGCCGGCGCGGGCGACTGGGAGCAGGGCTGGATCGTGCTCGACGCCGATTCCCACGTGATCCAGAGCCAGCCCGCGCTGCCCGCCGGTTTCAAGGTCGTCGAGTCGGGGGGCGTGCGCAGTCTCACGTTCCAGCCGATCGGCATTGCCTCGTCGGACGCCACTTTCACGGTGTGCCGCGAGGAGCCGGTCGGTAGCCAGGAGAGGGTCCTGCGCGTCGTCGGCACCGGGGTTGGCTACGTCAGCCGGACGACAAACGGAACCTGTCCGCCGACCTGATCCGGCGTCTCCGAGGCGGCCTCCGACGCGCCGGGCCAGCCGGGTGCCCGCTACCCGCGCAGCTTCGCCTCGAGGTGCTTCGCGAGCTGCGACACAGTCGGGAAGTCGAAGAGTTCCGTCAGGTCCACGGCTCCCGGGAAGAGTTCGTCGATCTTCTCGTGGATCTGGATGAGGGTGAGCGAGCTCGCGCCCACCTCGAACAGGTTGTCGTCCACGTCGATGTTCTTGCCGGGCAGGGCGTCGTCCACGATCGCCTTCAGCTGGCGCTCGATGCCGCCGGCCGCCGCCCGGCCGTGCGCGTGCGCGTCGGCCCAGGCCGCGTCGAATTCCGCAAGCGCGCCCGCGAACTCGTCGTTCGCGTACGACTCCGCGAGCGCGCTCCGCTGCAGCTTGCCGCTGGTCGTCTTCGGGATGCGGACCACCGGCACCACGCGCGCGACCTCGACGCCCGCGTGCTCGTTGATCAGGTGCACGGCGCGCGTCGCCACCGGCACGAAGTCGGCCATGTTGCCCTTGTGCGCGACGAAGAGCACCAGGTCATCCGTCGGAGCATCCGGATTGCGCACGCCGGCCGCGGCGACCTTGCCGTGCTCGAGCCCGGGCTCGCCCTGCAGGATCATCTCGAGGTCGTGCGGATAGTAGTTCTGCCCGTTGACGAAGATGATCTCCTTCGACCGGCCCGTCACGTAGAGCTCGCCTCCGTGCCACAGCGCGAGGTCGCCGGTGCGCACCCACCCGTCGGCCGTGACTGCGGCGGCGTTTGCCTCGGGGTTCTCGTAGTAGCCGCGGGTGACGTTGTCGCCGCTGATCAGCAGGTGCCCGACCGTGTCGGGGGCGACCTCGTTGCCCGAGTCGTCGAGCAGCTTGACGTTCGTGTACGGAATCGGCTTGCCCTCGCACATCAGGCGGATCGCTGACGGATCGCCGGCTGCGACCATGCGGGCCTGCGCCCCGACGCCGAGCGAGCGGCGATCGACGGTGATGAACTTGAATTCGGTGCCAGGTTCCGGGAACGCCACCGCGAGCGAGGCCTCCGCCAGGCCGTAAACCGGGTACATGGCCGTACGCTTCAACCCATACGGTGCCATGCGATCGAGGAATTCGCCGGCGAGCTCGACGGAGATCGGCTCGGCGCCGTTGAAGATCAGGCGCAGCCGCGACAGGTCCACGCCTTCGAGCGTCTTGTCGCCGAGCGCGCGCAGGAAGTGCCGGTAGCCGAAATTCGGCGACGATGTCAGGGTCGCGCCTTTCGACGATGCGAATTTCATCCAGAGCAGCGCGCGCCGCACGAACAGGTCCGTCGGCATCAGGTACTGGCGCGTGCCGGCGTACATGATGATCAGGTGGAATCCGATCAGTCCCATGTCGTGGGTGAGCGGCATCCAGCTGACCGCGACGTCCTCGTCCGAGAATCGTGCCGCCCGCTGCGCGCCGTCCGCGTTCGCGAGGATGTTGCCGTGCGTGAGGACCACACCCTTCGGCTCGCTCGTCGAGCCCGAGGAGAACTGGATGAACGCGGTCTGGTCCGCGGACAGCTTCGCGGGCGTGCCTTCGCGCGAGATGTCGTCGAGCTGGTCCACGACGAACGAGCGCGCGCCGAGCGGCTTCCAGGAGTCCGCTGCCCCGATAGAGTCCGCGAACGCCGCGAGCCTCTCCCGCAGCTTCTTGTCCGTGTAGAGGAACGGCGAGCCGAGCTGGCGGGCGATGCGCAGCAGCTTGTGCTTGTGCTCGTCGCTGATGCCGACCGCCACCGGCACCGGGACGATGCCGCCGTAGAGGCATGCCCAGAACGCGTCGATGAACTGCTCGTTGCTCGAGACGTGCAGGATCAGCTTGTCGCCGGGCCTTGCGCCGAGCTTCTGCAGGTGGTGCAGGATGCCAAGCGCACGGCGGCGGAGGTCCGCCATCTTCAGGGACTTTTCCGCATTCTCGCCCTCGAGGTAGCCGATGGCGCCGGTGCCCCGGGCGCGGTCGTCGAGCATCTGCGGCAGCGTCTGGTACTTGAGCATTCTTTTCGGCCCGGACTGCGGTCGGTGAGGCCGGAATTGTCCCAGAATTGCCCGGGGCCGTGCACGAGCCGAGAATCCGGCCATGGCTCGCGTCCTCGTGCTGCACGCCCGGCTGGCCCCCGTCATAGGAAATTCGGTGCCTGGCACCGCATTTCCGCTGCTCGAGCGGCTGCCCTACGCCAGGCGGCTCGAGCTGGAACGGCGCGACGCGGCCGGCCGGAACGCAAGCCTGGCCGGCATCGCGTTGGTCCTCCAGGGCTCGCAGCGGCTCCGCGGAACGATCATCGGTGCCGATGCGCTGCGTTTCCCCGCCGGCGGCAAGCCGTATTGTGAAGGTGGCCCGTTCTTCAGCGTTTCGCACGGTACGACGCGAGTGGCGGTGGCCATCAGCGACGACGTCGATCTCGGATTCGATCTCGAAGAGATCGCTCGTCCCTTGCCCTCCGAACGTGATCCGCTAGACAGGCTCCGACGCTGGACGGCGACCGAGGCGGTGCTCAAGGCCGCCGGGCTCGGCCTCCGGGACGCCCGCGCCGTCGAGTTGGAAGACGGCCTGGCCGCGGGCAGCGTGCAGGGACGGCGATTCCTGCTGGGCCCCGTCCCGATCGGACCGGACGTCGTGGCGCACGTTGCAACGCCGCGGAAGATCGCGTCTCTCGACGTCGCGACGACGGACGCCTCGGACCCGGGTCGCTAGCCGAGTGCGGCCCGTGCCGCGGCATTCAAGGCCTGCAGCTTCTCCGCCATTTCGAGCTGCATGCGCGCAAGCGCGTCCGCGTTCAGCACGCGTGGGACCTTGATCGGCTCCCCGTAGGCGATCACGACGCGGCTGAAGGGCAGGGGGAGTTCGAACCGGTCCCAGGTCTTGAACCGCCAGGTGAGCGATGCCGCGACGCTCACGGGCACGATCGGCTTGCCGGTGAGTTGCGAGAGCAGCACCGCGCCTGGCTTGAATTCGTGCACGGGCCCGCGGGGACCGTCGGGGGTGATCGCGGGCGAGACCTCGTGCTTCACGATCGTCTCGTAGAAGTCGCGCAGGGCCCGCGCGCCCGTGTGGGTCGAGGAACCGCGGATGACGTGCCCGCCGATGCGCTGCACCAGCAGCGACGGCGCCACCCCGTCCACCGACGGGCTGATCAGGAACCCGAGCTTGAGGCCCTCCGGGGTCAGGTCGAGCAGTCCCTTCACCGCGAACAGCATGTGCTGGTGCCAGTACGCGGGAATCACCGAGCGGTTGTCGCGCACGGCCTGCCGGGCGCGCTCGAGGCCGAGCGGCGGCTGCATACGGCAGGACGCCCAGAAGAACCGACCGATCCAGTAGCCGATCGCGACGGCGACGCGATACATCACGAGGCGACCGCGGGTCAGCCGGCGCTTGCCCCTGGTGACCTTGCGGTACAGCGTGTTCCTGAGTTCGTCGAGTTCCGGCTTGTTGCTCCGCTCGGCCATCGTTGCGTCTCCGGGCCGGCACCGAGGGATCGGCGTGCGGCGGCCCAGCGTCTATACTAGCGTCCTGCCGAGCGGAGTCCTCACCTTGACATCAGCCCAGGCTGCCGGCGCGACGCCGGGATTGGACGTTTCGGTCGTCATCCCGGTCTGCAACGAGCAGGACAACGTCGAGCCGCTGGCGCGCGAGATCCACGCCGCCCTGTCCGGACGCTACGCGTTCGAGACGATCTTCGTCGACGACGGCAGCACCGATCGCACGGCGCAGGCCGTGCACGACGCGCGCAAGGCGGGCATGCCGGAGATCCGCCTGATCCGCCACTCGATCCGCTCGGGCCAGAGCGCCGCGGTCGCGACCGGGGTGCGCGAGGCGGGCGCTCGGTGGATCGCGACGCTCGACGGCGACGGGCAGAACGACCCGGCCGACATCCCGAAGCTCCTCGATGCGGTGAAGCAGTCGAAGTCCGACAGGCTGCGCCTCGTGATGGGCAACCGCACGACCCGCCGCGATACGTGGCTGCGCCGCCTGTCGTCGCGCGTCGCAAACGGGGTGCGTGGCGGCTTGCTTAACGACGGCACGCCCGACACGGGCTGCGGCATCAAGGTGTTCGACCGCGCGGTATTCATGGACATGCCGCGCTTCAATCACATGCACCGCTTCATGCCGGCGCTCTTCCAGCGCGAAGGATGCGAGGTGGTCTCGGTGCCGGTGAACCACCGAGAGCGCACGAGGGGCAAGTCGAAATACGGGCTGCACAACCGGCTCTGGGTTGGCATCGTCGACCTGTTCGGCGTCATGTGGCTCATCCGCCGGGCCTCGCCCCGCGTGCCGGTCAGCGAGGAAACCTGAATGGCCGCGGCGGAGGGCGCCGCCGCGCCGTCCTGGCTCGACCGGTTCCTGCGTCCGGGACGCAACTCCCGCCGGGACGTCACGATCGACCTCCTGTGGCTCGCGGGGCTCGGGCTGCTGTTCATCGGGGCCGGTCTGGGATTGCGCGACCCCTGGCCACCCGACGAGCCCCGGTTCGCGCTCGTCGCGCAGGACATGCTCCGTTCCGGGGACTGGCTCTTCCCGCGCATCGGCGGCGACCTGTACGCGGACAAGCCGCCGCTCTTCTTCTGGCTGATCGCCGTCGCGACGAGGCTGACCGGTTCCCTGCGCATCGGCTTCCTGCTGCCCTCGCTGCTGTCAGGGCTCGGCACCGTGCTGCTCACATACGACCTGCTGCGGCGCTCGCGCGGTCGCGAGGCCGGTCTCGCAGGGGCTTTCGGGCTGCTGCTCACGTTCCAGTTCGTCTGGCAGGCACGCATGGCGCAGATCGACGCCACGCTGTGTTTCTTCACGACGCTGAGCCTCTACGGGCTCTTGCGTCACTTGTGCCTTGGCCCTGCCCGGGGCTGGTTCCTGCTCGGCTGGGCCGCGGCCGGCCTCGGTGTCATCACGAAAGGCGTGGGTTTCCTGCCGCTGCTCGTGCTGGTCCCGTTCGTCGTGCTGGCGAAGCGCGACTGGCCGGCGGCGTCGAAGCGCATCGGCAGCCTCGGGCTCGCGGGCCTCGCCTCGATGGTGATCGCGATCGGTCTCTGGTTCGTGCCGATGATCGTCGCCACGTCCGCCGGGGGCGACCTGCTCGCGTATCGCAACGAGATCCTGTTCCACCAGACGGTCACGCGCTACGCCGAGGCCTGGCACCACCACGCGCCGATCTATTACTACTTCGTCGAGATCATCCCGATCTTCTGGCTGCCGCTGATTGCGATCTCGCCGTGGCTCTGGCCGCGCTGGCGGGAGGCCTACCGTGGCCGCGACACGCTGACCATCCTGCTGCTCGCGTGGGTGCTGATCGTCGTGCTCTTCTTTACGTCGAGCACCGGCAAGCGGACTCTCTACATCCTGCCGGCCGTTCCAGCGTTCGCGATGGCCGCCGGTCCGTGGATGCCCGAGTTGCTGCGCGCAAGGGGACCTCGCCGAGTCGCGTTCGCGTTGGCCTGCGCCATCACGGTTGTCGCTGCGCTTGCCGCGGCCTACCTCGGGTTCAGTCCGCGTCGGGCCGCGCATTTCATCAAGGCCTACGGCATATCGCCGGTGGCTCCCCTCGCTGTCGTCGCAGTCTGCGCAGCGGCGTGGCTCGTGATCTTCCGCTTCCGCGACGCGTGGCTCGCCTACGCAGGCGTCCTCGGCACCGTGCTGGTCTTCACGGGCCTCTACCTGTATCCGCAAATGGATGCCGAGCGGTCCGGGCGTGCGTTCATCGCGCAAGTCCAGCGGGCAAGCGCCGCCTACGCGGAACTCGCGCTGGTCGGCGCCAAGGAACAGTACCTGCTCCAGATCCGGCGTCCGAGCTTCAATTTCGGCCACGCGCGGTGGCGCGAGCGGGAGAGCGAGGCGGCCGACGCGGCGGCTTGGCTGGCAGAGGATCCGCGTCGCGCGCTCGTCCTCGAGCGGAGGACTCGAGAACTCTGCTTCAAGGACGCTCCCGCCGTGGATCTCGGCAAGGCGAACAACCAGCACTGGTTCCTCGTGACGGGCACGCCCGATTCGGGGTGCGCGGCGCGCGGCGACCGGTCCCGCGCCCGGCTGTATACGCCGCCTGATGTCTCTTTAAATACAGAGGGTTAGCTTGCATTCCTAATCGCCTGTGTCACAATGCGGCGCAACTACATGTGGCGCAAGCAGTCTGAACTGTGCACCAGTTCCGCTGCGATCGGGGCGGCACTGACAAACTGACCCGATCCGAGAGGGGGCCCGAGACAACGCGATGGCGATTTCCGCACCCGAAGGCGGCGACGAGCTGGAAGGCAAGGACTTCCTGGCGACGCAGTCCATCTTCGGGAACGGGAACGGCAGCCGACCGACCGTCGGCCTCGACGTCCTCGCGACCAAGGTCGCCGTCGATTTCCAGGCCCTGACGAGCGAGACGGGCGACAGCTGCGTCAAGCGCAACCTCGAGGCGCTGCGCGAAGCCACCGGCGTCGATGCCCTCTGCATCGCGCTGTTCGATCCCGAGAAGAGAGTCGTGGAGCGCGTCGCGAGCGCCGCCGGGCTGTTCGCGCCGTTCGATCCCCAGGTGATGAAGGGCGACCCGCTCGAGCGCCTGCCGTACGTCTCGGGCACGCTCGAACACCTGCGCATCGTCGAGGTGCGCGACACGCTGGCGCCGCGCCGCGAACTCGCGACGGACGCGGCGCGATTCGCCGAGCTCGGCGTCCGCTCGCTGCTCGTGTGCGGGTTGTCGCTGAACGGCCGCGTCAACGGCTTCATGGCGCTGTGCTCCTCGCAGCCCCGCGACGGCTGGGACGCGAACCTGCACCTGCTGCTGAAGCTCGTCGGCGCGAGCTTCGCGACGGGCCTCGAGCGGCTGCGCGTGGCGCGCTACCTCGGCAAGCTCGAGGAGCGCAACGCCCTGTCCCTGCCGTCGGCGAACGACGGCATGTGGGATTTCGACGTCGAGAACAACACGGTCTATTTCTCGCCGCGCTGGCGGAAGATGCTCGGCTACGACGAGCACGACCCGAACGTGTCGCCCGACTGGCGGCGCCTGGTGCATCCCGACGACATGGCGCGCGTGCAGGCGCTGATCCGCGAGCACATCGCGGGCAAGACGCCGATGTTCCAGAGCGTGCACCGCATGCGCCACACCAACGGCGAGTGGCGCTGGGTCGTGAGCCGCGCCAAGGCGCGCGTGGACGCGACCGGCCGCCTGCGCCGGCTCGTCGGCGTCGAGTTCGACATCACGGAACGCAAGCTCTACGAGGACGCGCTCTTCAAGGAGAAGGAGAGCGCGCAGATCACGCTGCAGTCCATCGGCGACGGGGTGATCACCACGGACCAGCACCTCGTCATCGAATACCTGAACCCGGTGGCCGAGGACCTCACCGGGTGGCGCTTCGAGGAGGCGCAGGGCAAGCACATCGACGACATCTTCCGCGGCTTCCACGAGGAGACCTGCGAGCCCCTGGAGAATCCGCTGTCGGTGGCCATCCGCCGCAGCCGTGCGATCAAGTCGGTGCGGCCGACGCTGCTCATCAAGCGCGACGGCAACGAGATGTACATCGAGAGCACCGCCTCGCCGAACCGCGACG
>VEPJ01000210.1 GCA_012026925.1 Gammaproteobacteria bacterium
GGCAGCCCGTCACGCGGGGCACGCTCCAGACCGTCTTCTCCTACACGCCGTACGACGATCTCGAACGGCTCGGGCTGCGCCGGAAGACGGAGTCCCAGGCGCGCAAGGCCGCCCCCGCGCTCACGGGCATGCTCGTCGTGGACCAGGTGCAGCCGGGCTCGACGGCCGAGGGCCAGCTGCAGCCCGGCGACATCCTCGTGCGGGTGAACGGCCGGTTGATCGCGACCTTCGACCCGCTCGAGGAAATCCTCGACTCCTCGGTCGGCCGGACCATCGAAGTCGAGGTCGAGCGGGGCGGCGAGGTACTCACGAAGCAGCTCGTCGTGCAGGACCTCAACTCCATCACGCCGGCGTCGTACCTCGAGTTCGGCGACGCAGTGGTCCACGATCTTTCCTACCAGATGGCGCGGCACATGAATGCGCCGGTGCAGGGCGTGTTCGTGGCCAACCCCGGATACGTCTTCGGCGCGGCCGGTGTGCCTCGTGGCGCGGTGATCTCGAGCGTGGACGGGCGGCCCGTGAAGACCCTCGGCGATTTCGCGCAGGCCGTGGCCGCACTGCCCGACGGCGCGCGTGTCGCGGTGCGTTACACGACGCTCGACGACCCGACCGGCAGCCAGACGCGCGTGATCCGCATGGATCGGCGCTGGTTCCCGGCGCGCGAGTGCCGGCGGGACGACGCCTCGGGTTACTGGCCCTGCCACGACCTCCCGGCGGCACCTCCGGCGAGCGTACCGGCGGTGGCGCGCACTTCTTTCCCGCCGACCGGCAATGTCCTGACCGATCGGCTCGCGCCTTCGCTCGTGATGGTCAACTTCGAGATGCCGTTCTCGGTGGCCGGCGTCACCGAGCGCAACTACCACGGCACGGGCCTGATCGTGGACGCGGGGCGCGGCCTCGTGGCGATCGACCGGAACACGGTCCCGGTCGCCGTGGGCGACGTCCGTCTCACGTTCGCAGGATCGATCGAGGTGCCGGGTCGCGTCGAGTACGTCCATCCGCTGCACAATCTCGCCATCGTTTCGTTCGACCCGAAGCTCCTCGATGGCACGCCGATCCGCACGGCCGGGCTCGACCCGCGCGAGCTCGAGCCGGGCGAGCCGGTGACCGTCGTCGGCCTGAGCGGCGATTCGCGAGTGCGCTCGATCGCGACGACGGTCGCCTCGGTGGACGACGTGAGCTTTCCGTTGTCGCGCACCCTGCAGTTCAGGGACGCGAACCTCGAGGTCGCGACGCTCGTGAACGGGCCAGCGGACTTCGACGGTGTGGTCGTGGGCGCCGACGGCAAGGTCCGCGCGCTCTGGTCGAGCTTCGCCGTCGAAGGCGGCCGTGAGTTGTCCCAGGTGAGCCGGGGCGTGCCGGTCGAACTGGTGCAGGAAGCCGTCGAGGCCGTGCGCGATGGCCGCCCGCTTTACTCGCTCGAGGCGGAATTCGAGTCGGTGTCGATCGCCGAGGCCCGCAAGCTCGGCCTGCCCGACGCGTGGGTGCAGCGGCTCGAGGCGGAGAGCGGGGCGCACCGGCAGGTCCTGAGCGTGTCGCGCGTGGCGGCGGGCTCGCCGGCGGCCGCGACGCTGCGCGAAGGCGACCTCCTGCTGGCCGTGAACGGCCGGCCCGTCAGCCGATTCCGCGAGGTGGAACTCGCCACGCAGTCGGCGAGCGTCGAGTTGACGGTCTTCCGCGACGGTGCCGAGTCCCGGTTCGACGTGGCGACCGCGGCGCTGACCGGCCGCGACATCGATCGCCTGTTCGTCTGGGCGGGAGCCGTCCTGCATGCGCCGCATCGCGCGATGGCGATCCAGCGCGGCATTCCGCCGGAGGGCGTGTTCGTCGCCTATTTCTCTTACGGTTCGCCATCCACGCGTTACAAGCTCTACGCGGGCCGGCGCATCGTCGAGGTGGACGGCCGGCCGACGCCCGACCTCGACTCCTTCATCGCAGCGGTCCGCGGCCGCCCGGACCGGTCGGCCGTGCGGCTGAAGACGGTCACCTGGAACGGCACGGTCGAGGTGATGACCCTCAAGCTCGACCTGCACTACTGGCCGGCGTACGAACTGCGTCGCACGCCGCAGGGCTGGGACCGCACTGCGGTCGACTGAGCCCGCCGCCTGTGGCGAACTGGCCACAGCAACCTCGCATGGACCATCTTGCACCGCAGCAATCGGCCGCGTCGCAGGCATTTCGGCTTTCCGCAATGGCGTTGGCTGATTGCGACAGCTTGGGTAGTATCGGGCGGCGTACAGCTGGATTGGGGGCGCCGATCGAGGCGATGCGGCTGTCGGACAGACACGACTGCAGCCGGCTCGCACCACGGCGCGCGACAGTTACTACAAAAGGTGAGGTCAGCAGGAATGTCCGTTTATTCACGATCCGCGCTCGTTAGCCTCGCGGTTGCGGCAGCGCTCGGCCAGATATCCACCTCGGCGTCGGCCCAGGCGCTCGAGGAAGTCGTCGTCACGGCGCGCAAGACGCAGGAGTCCCTGCAGGATGCGCCGGTCGCGGTCTCCGCGGTCACCAGCCAGGCGATCCAGGAACTGGGCATCCGCAACATCAACGACCTCGCCAACATGACGTCGGGCCTGTCCTTCTCCAAGGCGTTCGGACGCACGACGGACCGCCCGGTGATCCGCGGCCAGTCGAACGTGCTCGCGGGCGTGCAGTTCGGCGTGGAGTCGGGCGTTGCGTACTTCGTCGACGGCGTGTACTGGCCCGGCGACATCCAGGGCCTCGACATGAACTCCATGGAACGGGTCGAGGTAATCAAGGGCCCGCAGAGCGCGCTCTACGGCCGCAACACGTATTCGGGCGCGATCAATTTCATCGTGGCGCCGCCGACCGAAGACGTCGAGGCCTACGTCAAGGCATCGCTCGCGCAGTACGGCGAGCAGGATTACGCGTTCTCGGTCGGCAGCAGCTTCTGGGACGACAAGGTCGGCGCGCGCTTCTATGCGCGCAGCTACAACTACGACGGACAGTACAAGAACACCCTGACGAACCACCTCGTCGGCGCCGAGAGCACACAGTCGGCCGGCATGTACCTGACCTGGAAGCCGATCGAGGACCTGAAATTCGCGTCGAACCTGATCTACCGCGAGGACGACGATGGCCCGCTCGCGTTGTTCCTCACCTCGGCCAACAAGAACAACTGCAAGCCGGGCTACCGCTCCACGTACTACCGCGACCCGCCGGGTGCCGCGACGCGCGGAGCGGACGTCAACCAGTACTACTGCGGCGTGATCCCACCGGGGATCGTCGCGCTCAACACCGACGCGCTCCCCCCGTCTGCGGCGAACCCGAATGGCGTGCCCGACGGTACGGCATTCGACGGCGTGCAGACCAGCGAGTACTTCGGCACGCTGCGCGGCGACTGGAACATCGTGGGCTCGGGCTGGACGCTGACGTCGTTGACGGGCTACCGCTCGTACGACAACAAGTTCGGCACCGACAGCGATCACTCCGCGGTGTACACGGCGATACCGAGCTACAACCCGCTCGGCGGCGGCTTCCAGATCTCGCAGAACAAGGAGCCGCTGTTCGCGAACACGAACCGCGACATCATCCGCAGCACGTCCCAGGAAGTCCGCGTCTCGACCCCGCAGGACAAGTTCCTGCGCGCCATGGTCGGCTACTACTGGTACGACTACACGGACCGCGGCAAGGACCTGACCTTCTACGACCCGAGCAACGGCGACAGGGATTACACCGAGACCGTCAACGACAATTCGGTGTTCGGCATGGTGTCCTGGGACATCGTCAAGGGCGTGACGCTGAACGCGGAAATCCGCTACCAGCAGGAAACGAAGGAGCGCTGGGAGTACTGCTCGACGGCCGCCTCCACGGGCGACTACAACCCGTTCACCAACAGCTGCACGAACTGGGGTCCGGCGATGAGGCCGGGAATGACCGGCTTCTACAACAAGCCGCTCGGCACCGTGAACTACCACGAGTCGGCCGACTTCAACTCGACGACCCCGCGCATCACGCTCGACTGGCAGATCAACGATAACAACATGGTGTACGTGGTGTACGCGCAGGGCGCCAAGCCGGGCGGCCTGAACGGCATCGCGGGCCAGACGATCGGCCTGCCGACCTACAAGCAGGAGACGTCGGACAACTGGGAAATCGGCAACAAGTGGACGGCGTGGGAGAACCGCTTCCGGTTGAACACGGCGCTCTATTACATCGAGGCGTCGGACGTGCAGTTCACGCAGTCCGTGCCGTCTCCGACCGGGCAGGGTGCCGTGACCTCGATCGCCACCAACCAGGGAGGTGGCGAGACGTACGGCCTCGAGGCGGACATGCAGGCGGCGATCACCGAGGCGCTCACGCTCTCGGCGAGCTACACCTATACGCATACGGAGATCACCAAGGGTTGCGACGACTTCGAGTACGCGCTGAACACGGGCGGCATCATCTACAACCCGAGCCTGGGCACGGTTCCCGAGTGCAACATCAAGGGCAACCAGTACCCGCTCGTGCCGGAGACGATGGCCAACATGGCGCTGAACTACGACGCGCCGCTCGGTGGTTATGCGGGCCTGTCGCTCATCAGCAACTTCAGCGTGAGCTACGAGGGCAGCAAGTACATCCAGGTGCACAACCTGGCCGAGACGGGCGCCACCACGCTCGTGAACCTGCGCTTCGGTGTCCGCAGCGACGACGGCTGGCAGGTCGTGGCGTTCGGTCGAAACCTGACCGACAGCGACACGATCCCGATGGCCACGCGCTGGTTCGACCTGTCGACCGGCAGCGCGGGCAACGCGAACTGCGCCACCAACCCGAGTGCATCGCTCGTGCCGTGCGGTCCCCCGGCGACTTCGCCGGCCGGGTATCCCGTCACCGCAGCGCCGGGCAAGGCAGGCGGGGCGGACACGGGCACACCGCGCGCATTCTTCGGCGCGCTGCGTCCGGGCCGCACGTTCGGCATCGAGTTCCGTTACGACTTCAGGCTCTGACGGCACTCCGGCGACGAGGAAACAGGGCCGCGCGAGCGGCCCTGTTTCTTTGCGGCTATCATCTGCCGATGGTCACGTCACGCCTGCCCCAGGATGAGATCGACCGCGCCGTCGAGGCGCTGCGCGAAGGGGAGGTCATCGCGTTCCCGACCGAGACGGTGTACGGCCTCGGGGCCGACGCGCAGAATCCAGACGCGGTGCGCAAGGTCTTCGAGCTCAAGGGTCGTCCCGCCACGCACCCGCTGATCGTCCACATCGACCACCCGCGCGTGCTCGAACGCTGGGCGCTCAGCGTGCCGCCGGCGGCCAGGGCGCTCGCGGAGCGTTTCTGGCCGGGGCCCCTGACGCTCGTGCTGCGCCGCGCGCCGGCGGTGGACCTCGCCATCACGGGCGGGCAGGACACGGTCGCCGTGCGCGTGCCCGGCCACCCCGTCGCGCAGCAGCTGCTGCGCGCATTCGGCAGCGGGATCGCCGCGCCGTCCGCGAATCGGTACGGGCACGTGAGCCCGACGCGGGCCGAGCACGTGCGCGAGGAATTCGGCGACGCCGTGCGAGTCGTCTTGGACGGCGGCGACTGCAAGATCGGCCTCGAGTCCACGATCGTATCGTGCGTCGACACCGTGCCGCGGGTGCTGCGGCCGGGATTCATCACCCTGACGCAGCTGCGGACGGTCGTCCCCGAGGTCCAGGGACGGTCGGATGCGGATGCGCCGCGCGTGCCGGGCTCGGACGTCAAGCACTACGCGCCGTCGACCCCGCTCAGCATCGTGAACAGCCGGACGCTCGAGGAAGTCGTCACGCAACTCACGTCCGAACACGAGCGGGTCGCCGTGCTCGCGATGCGGCCGCCGCGGGTCGCGAACAAGTTCATGACCTGGATCAACGCCGGCCGCCGCGCGGACCTCTACGCGCGCGACCTCTACGTGAACCTCCGCGCGCTCGACAAGGCGGGCGCCCGGGAAATCCTGGTGGAAGAGGTCCCGGCGGGCGAGGCATGGGATGCCGTCCGCGACCGGCTGCACCGGGCGGCGTCGGCGGAGAACGTGGTGGCCGTGGATCCGGACATCGCGGCGCTCCGTGCCGATTTCGGCGAGGACCTCGGGCAGTGACGAGTCTCCGTCGGGGCACGCGGCCCCGGGCGAAGGCGGGGCCGGCCGTCCTGCGCAGGCTGGCGCGCCGCCTCGGCACGCCACTGCTCGTCGTCGATTGCGGAACCATCCGGGAGCAGTACCGCGCGCTGTCGGCCGCCTTGCCGGGTGTAGAGCTCTATTACGCGCTGAAGCCGCTGCCGTCTGCTCCGGTCGTCGCGACGCTGCGCGACCTCGGCGCTGGATTCGACGTGGCGACCACCGGAGAGATCGATCTCGTCCGGTCCCAGGGGGTTGCGCCGACTCGCTGCATCCACACGCACCCGATCAAGCGCAACGCGGACATCGCCGCCGCATTGCGCTTCGGCATCCGCTGCTTCGTCGCCGACAACCCGGACGAGTTGCGCAAGTTCGAAGCGCACCGGCGCCGGGCACAATTGCTGCTGAGGGTCTCGTTCCGCAACCCTGCGGCGGTCGTGGACCTGTCACGCAAGTTCGGCTGCGAGCCGGCCGCCGTCCGGCCGATGCTCGAGATCGCGCGCAGCCTCGGCATCCGGGTGCGCGGCCTGTCGTTCCACGTCGGTTCGCAGGTTGCGGACCCGACCCGGTACGTCGAGGCGATCGACGCGTGCCGCGAACTCATCCTGCAGGCCCGGGCCGACGGCCACGACCTCGACACGCTCGACATCGGCGGTGGCTTCCCGATTCCCTATGGCGGCAAGCTGCAGCCGATCCGTCAGTTCTGCGCCCCGATCCGCCGCGAGCTGCGCGGCCTGCCCGCCGGCGTGCGCGTGATCGCGGAACCGGGCCGCTTCATCGCCGGACCGGCCGGGACCTGCGTGGCGGCGGTGACCGGCCGCGCGCAGCGCGAGGGGCGCTGGTGGTACTACCTCGACGACGGCCTGTATGGCTCCTTCGGCGGCCAGCTGTTCGATCACGCGCTCTATCCCGTCGACGCACTCGATCGCACGGGCGCGCGCCACCCGTGCGTGCTGGCCGGCCCGACCTGCGACAGCATCGACGTCATCCGCGAGGACATCCCGCTGCCCGAACTCCAGATCGGCGACCTCGTGGTCGGGCGCATGATGGGGGCCTACACGGCCGCGTCGGCCACGGATTTCAACTTCATTCCCCGCGCCAGGATCGTCGCGGTGAACCAGCGTGCGAGGCGACGGCATGCAGATTGACGTATTCGATCACGTGGCCGGAGCGCGCGAAGCGCGCGGGATCGCCGTCGTCATCGACGTGTTCCGGGCCTTCTCGGTCGCGCCGCACGCGTTCGACGTGGGCGCGTCGCGGGTCTTCCCCGTCGGCGAGATCGCCGAGGCATTCGAACTCGGACGCCGATTCCCCGGGTCCGTTCTGGCGGGCGAACGTCACGCACGGAAACTGCCGGGATTCGACGCGGGCAATTCGCCGACGGAGATCCGTGCGCTCGACCTGCGCGGCAGGGTGCTGGTGCACACGACCCACGCCGGGACGCAGGGGCTCGTCAACGCAGCGGCCGCCGACGAAGTGCTGACGGGCGCGTTCGTGAACATCTCCGCGGTCTGTCGTTACATCCTCGCGCAATCGCCCGCCCGCATATCGCTCGTCCGCATGGGCCACGAGGCCCGTGAACGCTGCGCCGAGGACGACCTGTATGCGGAGTCGCTGCAGGCGATGCTGCGGGGCGCTCCGGCGCCGGCCGCCGAGTCCGTCCGCGAACGCCTGCGCAGCGCGCCGGCGGCGCGCAAGTTCTTCGACCCGGCCTGCGACTGGGCGCCGCTCCCGGACTTCGATTACTGCACCGAGGTCGATCGCTTCGACTTCGTACTGCGCCTGAGGCGCGTGCCGGGCGAACCGCTGGAACTCGAGCGGGTGCCGCGGGCAGGCGCCTGACCACGTGGGCGTCCCGCTCGAGTTCATCCTGTTCGGCGTCACGCTCGCGGGCGTGGCGCTCTTCCACGGCCGGACGCTCGAGGTCGCGGCCGCGGGCCTCGCGGCGGTCATCGCATACAAGCTCGCGGTGACGGGCTTCCACGGTGTCCCCGGCCTCGGGGGACTGCTGCGCCACTTCCAGCGCGAGTGGGTGGTTCTCGCGAACCTCTTCTGCCTGCTCATGGGATTTGCCTTGCTCTCGCGTCACTTCGAGGAGAGTCGCGTCCCGGACCGGCTGCCGGCGCTGCTGCCCGACGACTGGCGGGGCGGGTTCGTGCTGCTCGTGCTGGTGTTCGTGCTGTCGAGCTTCCTCGACAACATCGCGGCGGCGCTGATCGGCGGGGCGGTGGCCTCGTCCGTGTACCGGCACAAGGTGCACATCGGGTACGTCGCGGCACTGGTGGCAGCCTCGAACGCGGGCGGCTCCGGCAGCGTCGTCGGCGACACGACGACGACGATGATGTGGATCGACGGCGTGAGCCCGCGCGACGTGTTCCATGCCTACGTGGCGGCAGGCACGGCGCTGCTCGTCTTCGGCGTACCCGCGTCCATCCAGCAGCAGCGCTACTCGCCGATCGTGCGGGATGCCGACGCCCGCAAGCACGTGGACTGGGCCCGCGTCGGCGTCGTCGGCCTGATCCTGGCCGCGGCCATCGTGACGAACGTCGTCGTGAACATCGGCTGGCCGGGCCTCGGCCAGCAGTTCCCGTTCATCGGGCTCGCGGTGTGGGTCGCCCTGCTGGTCGCAGCGCCGTGGCGGGCGCCGGACTGGAAGGTGCTGCCGGGGGCCCTGCGCGGCACGGTCTTCCTGTTGTGCCTGGTGTTTGCCGCCTCGCTGATGCCGGTCGAGGCGCTCCCCCCGGCCTCCTGGCACACGGCCTTCGGACTCGGGTTCGTGTCCGCAGTCTTCGACAACATCCCGCTCACGAAGCTCGCGCTCGAGCAGGGTGGATACGACTGGGGCATGCTCGCGTACGCCGTCGGGTTCGGAGGATCGATGATCTGGTTCGGCTCGTCGGCGGGCGTGGCCATCACGAACATGTTTCCCGCGGGCCGCTCGGTGGCCGACTGGGTGCGGGCCGGCTGGCACGTCGCGGTCGGGTACGTCGCCGGCTTCCTCGCCCTGTTGCTGCTCCTGGGATGGCAACCACACACATGATCCGCAACGTAGTGTTCGACGTCGGCGGCGTGCTCGTCCGGCTGCGCTACCGGCCGTTCATCCAGTATCTCGGCGAGGCCGGCGTGGACTTGAGCGACCTGCCGGCGTGGCTCGCGACGATCGACCTCGACGCGCACGAGCGCGGGGAGCTGTCCGCGCAGGAACTCATGGGTCGGATCGTCGCCTCCGCGCCGCGTCCCCTCGACCCGCGCGAGCTCGAGCGACTCTGGCTCGACATGTTCGAGCGCTGGGGCGAGATGTTCGACCTTGCAACCGGGCTGATGGGCCGGTACCGCGTGTACCTGCTCTCGAACGTCGGCGACCTGCACTGGGCCCACCTGAACGCGCAGTACGGCATCGAGCAGGTCGGCCACGGCGCCATCGCGTCGTTCCGCGTCGGGGCGACCAAGCCGAGCGCCGCGATCTACCGCGAGGCCGAGCGACGCCTCGGGCTCGAGCCGGCGGCCACCGTGTTCATCGACGACCTCGAGCGCAACGTCGTGGGTGCGCGCGCCTGCGGCTGGAATGCCATACATCACCAGAGTCCGCTCGAGACCCGGCGCAGCCTGCGCAGCTTCGGCGTGTGGCTGCCGGACGCCTTCAGGGAGGACTGAGCGATGCAGGCGATCCCGATCACGGTCCTGATGCTCGCGATGTCGAACGTGTTCATGACCTTCGCCTGGTATGCGCACTTGAAGAACCTGAGCGGCAGCCACTGGTACGTCGCTGCGTTCGTGAGCTGGGGCATCGCGCTGTTCGAGTACCTGCTGCAGGTGCCGGCCAACCGCATCGGTTACACCGTGATGACCCTGCCGCAGCTCAAGATCCTGCAGGAGGCGATCACGCTCGCGGTGTTCGTGCCGTTCGTCGTGCTCTACATGCGCCAGCCGCTCAAGCTCGACTACCTCTGGGCCGCCCTGTGCATCATGGGCGCGGTGTACTTCGTGTTCCGGAAGTGAGCACCGCAATCCACCGCAGGGTCGCGGCCTGCCGCGCCGGCGCCGAACCGACCTGCATCGCGCGGCTGCCGTCCGGTTGGGCCGTCATGGGCGACCCGCAGGTGCTGCCGGGCTATTGCCTGCTGCTGCCCGACCCGGTCGTGCCGCACTTGAACGCCATGGCCGCCGCCGGGCAGGCGGAATTCCTTGCCGACATGGCCCACCTCGGCCAGGCCGTCCTCGAGCTCACGGGCGCGCTCCGCATCAACTACGCGATGTTCGGCAACGTCGAGCCGGCCCTGCACGCACACGTCTTCCCGCGTTTCGCGGACGAGCCGGCGGAGTTCCGCGCCGCGCACCCGTGGACCTACGACTGGTCGAAGGCGCGTGCGTTCGACCTTGCCCGTGACGGCGCGCTGCTCGACGCACTGCGGGCACGCCTGGCGTCGGCGCCCCGCCAACCGTCGGACTAGTCTTGCGTTCCATGCAGCGCGCATTGCCTCGCACCGTCCGGGCCGGAATCCTCGTTGCTGCAGTCGCAGCGATCACTGCGCTCCCCGCGATCGCGCAGGTCTATCGATACAGGGACGAGCACGGCAACTGGGTGTACACCGACCGGCCGCCGGCGGCGGGGCAGGGCGCCGAGGCCTTGCGCATCAAGGCCGAGGCCGCTTCGCCGCGCATCGTGGTCGAACCACGGTCGTCCGGCGGCACGATCGACATGATCGCGGTGAACGAGTGCCTCTGCGTCGTCGAGTTCGCCGTGAAGACACGCGGAGCGGACGGACGGGCGCGGGCTGCGCAGGCCGTCGTGCCGCAACGCTCCCGGCAGGTACTGCTGGAGGTGCCGGCCCCGCCAGGGACGGGAACGATCGCATTCGACTATGGGTACGTAATCGGCGATCCCGGCGCGACGCACCAGCCGCGCGGCCCGTACCGTGCGCCGTTCGCCGTGGCCCAGTCCTTCACGATCAGCCAGGCGCCGCCGGACGCGGCGACGCACCGCGATGCCGCGAGCCGCAACGCGATCGACATCGCGATGCCGGTCGGGACGCCGGTGCACGCGGCGCGAGAGGGCCTCGTCATCAACGTCGCGCACCGGTTTTTCCGCGGGGGCCTCACGCCGCAGGTCGGCAGCGAAGCCAACTTCGTCCAGGTCCTGCACGACGACGGCACGACGGCCGTCTACGCGCACCTGCAGATGGACACGATCCGTGTCCGGCCCGGCCAGCGGGTCGAGCGCGGCCAGTACATTGCGAATTCCGGGAACACGGGGTACTCGAGCGGGCCGCACCTGCACTTCGTCGTCCTGCGTAACGCGGGCCTGCACAGCGAGTCACTGCCTGTGGCGTTCGCGGGACCCGGCGGGTCGAGCGTCGTTCCGCGCACGGGCGGAATGCTGACGGCATACTGAGTCCGCCGCTCAGCCACCGTCGCAGGCGCGCCGCTCAGTTCCGCGAGGGCACGCGCAGCTCGCGCACGAGATCGCCCAGCGTGCCTAGCGGCGCGGAGCACGTCATGCCGCGGCACACGTACGCGACGGCGCGACCCTGCGGCACCTTCGCGGCGAGTCCCGCCGGCAGGTCGCCCGCTTCGTCGGGAATGGCTGCGACGAATCGCTTCGGGTCGTAGAACTTGTCGAGCTCCGTGCGCCAGGTCGCGAGGTGTTCGTCCGGACCGCGCAGGACGACGATCGTCGGCGGCGCGGTGAGCTCATCGAGCGCCATGAGCAGGCTCGTGTGCGCATGCGGGTACTTCTCGAGCATTCCCCAGGCCGCACGCAAGGTGCGCTCGGCGGCATCGAGGTAGCGCGTCTCGCCGAGCAGGAGGCCGAGCCTGACCAGCACGCGCGCCGCCATGCCGTTGCCCGACGGCGTTGCGTCGTCGCCGAACGTCTTGGGTCGCAGGATCAGCTGCTCGTGGTCGTCGGCGGTGAAATAGAAGCCGCCCGATGCCGCGTCCTCGAAGCGCGCGAGCATGGTCTCCGCGAGATCGATGGCCCAGCTGAACCAGGGGCCGTGCCACTGCGCCTGTGCGAGCTCGAGCAGTCCCCAGGCGAGGAACGCGTGATCGTCGAGGTATGCGGGAAACCGCGAGCGGCCGTCCTTGTGCACGGCGAGCAGCCGTTCCCCGTACCAGCAGTGCTCCCGCAGGAAAGCGACGGCATGCGCCGCCGACTCGAGATAGTCCGCGCGGTCGAGCGCCCGGGCCGCCGCGGCCATGCCGGCGATGGCGAGCCCGTTCCATGCGGTCAGGATCTTTTCGTCACGGCCCGGCCAGACGCGGCCATTGCGCGCTGCGAGCAGCTTGCCGCGCGCCGAGTCCAGTGCCGCGGCCGCCTGGTCCTCGCCGAGCTTCGATTCCTCCGCGACCTGCGCGAGCGACTTGAAGACGTGCAGGTGCCATTGGCCTTCGAAATTGGCGTCGCGGTCGAGTCCGAACCTGCGCACGAGCACGTCGTACTCGACGGCATCGAGCAGCGCGCCGACTTCCTCGGGCCGCCAGACGTAGAACTTGCCCTCGTGTCCCTCCGAGTCCGCGTCGAGCGTCGAGTAATAGCCGCCGGCTCGCTGCTCCATGTCGCGGCGGATCCAGTCGGCCGTCTCCTGCGTGACGCGCCGGAACAGCGGGTCGCCAGTCGCCACCGCCGCCTGCGCGCTCACTGAGAGCAACTGGCCGTTGTCGTACAGCATCTTCTCGAAGTGCGGGATCATCCAGTAAGGATCCACGGAGTAACGGCAGAAGCCGCCGCCGAGCTGGTCGTAGAGGCCACCCTCGGCCATGCGCGTCAGCGTGAGCGTCGCCATGTACAGCGCCTGCAGGTCCGGCTGGTCCGTTTCCGCGGTGGCCCGCCAGGCGCGCAGCAGGAACTCGAGATTCATCGGGTGGGGAAACTTGGGTGCCTCGCCGAACCCGCCGAAACGCCCGTCGAAATCGCGCTGCAGCGACGCCCGGGCAGCCTCGAGAGGTGCGCGGGACAGCTGGAGCGAAGACGCGGCCGGTGGCGGCAGCAACTCGCCGAAAACCTGGACGAGAGCCTCGCCGTGACGCTCGATCTCCGCGGCGTGCTTCGAGTAGTAGTCGGCCACGCGCTGCAGCACGTCGCGGAAACCGGGCATGCCGTACTTCGGTTCGCCGGGGAAATACGTGCCGCCGAAGAACGGTCGCTGGTCGCGCGGCGACAGGAACATCGTGAGGGGCCAGCCGCCGCCGCGCTGCGTCAGCATCTGGTGCGCCGTCTGGTAGATGCGGTCGAGGTCGGGCCGCTCCTCGCGATCGACCTTGACGTTGACGAAGTGCGCGTTCATCAGGTCTGCGGTCGCCGCGTCCTCGAACGACTCGTGCGCCATGACGTGGCACCAATGGCAGGCGGAGTAGCCGATCGAGAGCAGGATCGGCTTGTCCTCGGCCTTCGCACGCTCGAGCGCCTCGCTTCCCCACGGATACCAGTCGACCGGGTTGTCGGCGTGCTGCAGGAGGTACGGACTGGTCTCGGCGGCGAGCCGGTTGCGATGCGTGCGGGAATGCGGACGATGCATGGCGGGGCAGGGCGGTCGGCTAGAATGCAGGCACTATATCGGAACGAGCGAGCCGCCGATGACGCACCCCCCCGAAGCGAAGGCAGACGGGCAGGAATGGCCCGAACTGCGCCTGAAGCCCCGGGAGGACCGGCGCCTCGCGGCCGGCCATCTCTGGATCTTCAGCAACGAGGTGGACACGGCGCGCACGCCGCTCACCGCGTTCGAGAAGGGCGCGATCTGCCGGGTCGTCGGGGACCGCGATCGTTTCCTCGGGTTTGCCTACGTCAACCCGCACGCGCTCATCTGCGCGCGCATCCTCGGTCGCGATGGTCGCTTCCCGCCGGGCAGGTCGCTGATCGTGCACCGCCTGCAGGTCGCGCTCGCGCTGCGCGAACGGCTGTATCCGGCGCCGTTCTACCGGCTCGTCTATGGCGAGTCCGACGGCCTGCCGGGGCTCGTGCTGGATCGCTACGGCGACGTCGCCGTCGGGCAGGCGGGTACGGCGGGCATGGAGGCGATGAAAGACGCGGTCGTGGAGGCGGTGCGCAAGGTGATCGACCCGCGGGCGTTCGTCTGGAAGAACGACTCCGGCGCGCGCGAACTGGAGGGCCTGCCGTCCTACGTCGAGACGGCACTCGGCGACCCGGTCGATCACGCGTGGGTCGAGGAGAACGGGGTACGGTTCAAGGTCCCGCTCGGTGGGGGACAGAAGACCGGCTGGTTCTACGACCAGGCGTCCAACCGACGCACGCTGCTGAAGTACGTCGCCGGACGCCGGGTCCTCGACGTGTTCAGCTACCTCGGCGCGTGGGGTCTGTCCGCGGCCCGGGCCGGCGCGAGCGACGTGCTGTGCGTGGATTCGTCTGCGCCCGCGCTCGAGTTGCTCGCGGAATCCGCGGCGGAGAACGGCCTCCCGGTCCGCACGATGCGCGACGATGCCTTCGATGCCCTCGCGGCGCTGCGCGAGGCGGGCGAGAAATTCGACGTCGTCATCGTCGATCCGCCGGCGTTCATCAAGCGGCGTCGCGACATCCCGAAAGGACAGGCGGCCTATCGCAAGCTGAACCAGCTCGCGATGCAGCTCCTGCCGCGCGACGGCATCCTCGTGTCCTGCTCGTGCTCGCACCATCTCGCGCAGGACGAACTGATCGGCGCGATCCAGCAATCGGCTCGTCACCTGAACCGGTTCGCGCAGGTCGTCGAGGTGGGCGGGCACGGCCCGGACCATCCGATCCATCCCGCCATCCCGGAGACGCGGTACCTGAAGGCGATCTTCTGCCGCGTCGTGCAGGAGTGAGGGGCCCCGCTGCCGGTCGTGGCCGTACCGTCATCCAGTCGGGCGCGTGATTCCGGCAGCCGTTAAACTACCCGCCTCATGTTCGTCTACCCGAATCCCGACCCGATCGCGCTCTCGATCGGGCCCCTCCACGTGCGCTGGTACGGGCTCATGTACCTCGTCGGGTTCCTCGGGGCCTGGTGGCTCGCGCGCCGCCGCGCGTCGCGACCCGGGTCGACGTGGAAGCCGATCGACGTGGACGACCTGATCTTCTATTGCGCGGTCGGCGTCATCCTCGGCGGGCGACTCGGCTGGATGCTGTTCTACGGGACCGAGCGCATCCTCGCAGACCCGCTCGGCGTGCTGCGTATCTGGGAAGGCGGCATGTCCTTCCACGGGGGGCTCATCGGCGTGCTCGTCGCGCTGGCGACGTTCGCGAACCGTCGCGGCCGCCAGCTCGTCGACGTGTTCGATTTCACGGCGCCACTGCCGGCCATCGGTTTCGGCGCCGGCCGGATCGGCAACTTCATCAACGGTGAGCTGTGGGGCAAGCCGACCGACGTCCCCTGGGCCTTCGTCGTGGACGGCGTGGCGCTGCATCCTTCGCAGCTGTACGAGGCGTTCCTCGAGGGCCTCGTGCTGTTCGTCATCCTCTGGTGGTTCACGTCCACCCCGCGGCCGCGGTGGGCGCCCTCGGGCCTGTTCCTCGCCTGCTACGGCCTGTTCCGCTTCGCGGTCGAATTCGTCCGCGTGCCGGACGAGAACCGCGGCTACCTGTTGCTTGGCTGGGTGACGATGGGCCAGATCCTGTCGCTGCCCATGATCGTCGCCGGGCTCTGGATGCTGGCCGTTGCCTACCGGCGCCGGCAGCCCTCGGGCAATTACACCTGAACGATGCGGCAGTACCTCGACCTCATGCGCCACGTGCTCGAGCGCGGCGCGCGCAAGACCGACCGCACCGGCACGGGGACCCTCGCCACCTTCGGCTGGCAGATGCGGTTCGACCTCGAGGCCGGCTTCCCGCTCGTCACGACCAAGAAGCTGCACCTCAAGTCCATCATCCACGAGCTGCTCTGGTTCCTGCGCGGCGAAACGAACGTCCGCTACCTGCGCGAGAACGGCGTCACCATCTGGGACGAGTGGGCCGACGCGGAGGGTGAGCTCGGCCCGGTGTACGGCGTGCAGTGGCGATCGTGGCGGGGCGCCGACGGACGCACGACCGACCAGATCCAGGCCGCGATCGACCTGCTGAAACGCGACCCGCACTCGCGCCGCATCATCGTGAACGCGTGGAACGTGGGCGAGCTCGACAGGATGGCGCTCACGCCGTGCCACGCCCTGTTCCAGTTCTACGTCGCGGACGGGCGGCTCTCGTGCCAGCTCTACCAGCGCAGCGCCGACATCTTCCTCGGCGTGCCGTTCAACATCGCCTCCTACGCGCTGCTCACCCACATGATGGCGCAGCAGTGCGACCTCGGCGTGGGTGAATTCATCTGGACGGGCGGCGACTGCCACCTCTACGTGAACCACCTCGAGCAGGCTCGCCTGCAGCTCTCGCGCGAGCCGCTGCCACTGCCCCGGATCGAGATCAGGCGTCGCCCGCCGACGATCTTCGACTACCACTACGACGATTTCGAGGTCGTCGGTTACCAGTTCCATCCCGCCATCAAGGCCCCGATCGCAGTATGAAGAAAAAGTCGCAGCACCACGCACACATGCGCCATGCGGCGCGCACCTCGTCCGGGCACGAAGAGGATTCGCCGCTGTACGAGGTCCGGCGGTCGGGCATCCACGGCAAGGGCGTCTACGCAAGGCGCCGCATCCCGAAGGGCACGCGCATCGTTGAGTACCTCGGCGACCGTATTTCGCACGAGGCGGCCGATGCGCGCTACGCCGCGAAGGGGCAGGACGACGGGCACACTTTCCTGTTCGTGGTGAGCGACGACATCGTGATCGATGCCGGCGTCGGCGGCAACGACGCGCGCTTCATCAATCACTCGTGCGCGCCGAACTGCGACACCGTGATCGAGGACGACCGCGTGTTCATCGAGGCGCTGCGCGACATCAAGCCCGGCGAGGAGCTCGGTTACGAGTACGGGCTCACCTGGGAGAGCACGGACGACCCCGACGAGCTCGCCAACTACGACTGCCGCTGCGGGGCGCCGAACTGCCGCGGCACGATGCTCGACGAGGTGCCGCTCGACGCAAGGAAGCCGGCGAAACGGAAGAAGGCCGCGCAGCGGAAGAAGGTGGCGAAGAAGAAGCCTGCAACGCGCGCGGGGAAGAGCCGGCCCAGGTGACCGGCGTCTCGATCATCGTCGCGACCGACGAGCACGGCGGCATCGGCCTTCGCGGCGGGCTGCCCTGGCACCTGCCGAACGACCTGAAGCGATTCAAGGCGCTGACGATGGGCAAGCCGATCGTGATGGGGCGCAGGACGTACGACTCGATCGGCCGCGCCCTTCCCGGGAGGACCAACATCGTGGTCACACGGCAACCGGGGCTCGCGATCGACGGCTGCCGGGTGGTGCCTTCCCTGGCCGCTGCGCTCGCGGCGGCGGGCGATGCCGAGGAAACGTGCGTCATCGGCGGTGCCGGGATCTATCGCGAGGCGTTGCCGCTCGCGGCGACGCTGTACGTCACGCGCGTGCACGCCACGGTCGGCGCGGATACGTTCTTCCCGCCGTTCGATGCCGAGGACTGGGAGGAAATCGCCCGCGAGGACCATCCGGCCGACGACCGGCACGCCCATGCATACAGCTACGTGACGCTGCGCCGCGTGCGTCGACGGCCCCGCATGGCTGCCGTCGTCAGCGGTCGGACGTAAACAGCCGGACCTGCTCGTCCTTCCCGGGCGGCGCGATCATGCGGTCGAAACGCAGCCCGATCTTCTCCAGCACCCGGATCGACCCGGTGTTGTCGGGCGAGGTGATCGCAAGCACGCGTGTCACGCCGAGTGCAGTGAACGCGTGGTGCTTCACCGCGGCGGCGGACTCGGCGGCATAGCCCTTCATCCAGAACGCCGGCAGGAAGGCGAACCCGACGTCGGGGTCGTCCAGGTAGTCCCGCTTCACCAGGCCGCAGATGCCGATCGGCTCGCCCGTGGACTTGAGTTCCACGAGCCACAGGCCGTAGCCGTGCTGCGCGTAGCTCGCGATCGCTCCCTCCCGCAGGTACCGGCGGGCCGCAGCTTCCGTGCGCACCCCTCGGTCACCGATGTTCCGCAGGAACGATGGCTCGTTCAACAGGCCGAGCATGAATGCGGCGTCGCCCTCGGTCAGGAGGCGCAGCGACAGGCGTTCGGTTTCGAGAACGCGCACGGCTCAGCCGTCCTTCCGCAGGCGCTGCTGCATGACGGCATGCAGCAACCAGAGGCTGACGACCGCCTGCAGCGCCGTGCTCGCGACCGAGACATGCCACACGCTCTGCAGCTCGAACCCGGGGCGTTGCGCGATCCAGAGCACGGGCAGGACGAACGTCAGCAGCCGGCTGCCGCTGCTCAGGAGCGAAGGCACGGTGTTGCCGAGCGCCTGGAACATGCCGGAACAGCAGAAGATCAGCCCCGACGCGACGAAATTCCACGACACCGTGCGCAGGTAATCGCTGCCGACCGCGATCACGCCGGGATCGTCGGCGAAGCCGGACACGAGCCACGCCGGGCGCAGGTGGCACAGGACGGTGAGCACCGCCATTACGGTCGAGCTCATGATGGCCGCCCACTTGAACGTTTCGCGGACGCGATCGTGGCGCTGCGCGCCGAAATTCTGGCCGGCCACCGGGGCGACGGCGAACGCGATCGCCATGGCGGGCAGGAAGATCGACTGCATCAGCCGGGCGCCCACGCCGAAGCCTGCCTGCGCGTCCGCCCCGAAATCGCGGATCGTGCCGTAGACGACCGCCATGATGACGAACATCAGCAGGAATTCGCCGCCGGAAGGCAGGCCGATGGCGAGCAGTCGACGCCAGGTTTCCATGCGCGGCCGCCACAGGTCGCGATGCACGGCCACGTACTTCTCGAGCCGCTCGAAGTAGCGGAACAACACCACGACGCCGCAGGCGATCGCGAGCGTGCTCGCGAGCCCGGCGCCGGCGACTCCCATGGGGCGTCCCGTGATCCAGCCGGCGATGAGGACCGGGGCGAGGACCGCGTTGAGCAGCACGGTCACCATCTGCACGACCATCGTGGGCTTGACGATGCCCGTGCCGCGCAGCGCCGAGCCCATCGCGACCATCGCGAACTGCAGCGCGAGACCGGGCATGTACCAGTGGAGGTAGGCCGTGCCGGCCGCGGCGGTCGCGGCGTCCGCGCCGAGCACAGCCATGTACGGGCCGCTGAACGCGTATCCGCCGACGAGCGTCGCCACGGCACAACCTGCCGCCATGACGAGCGACTGGTTGAAGACGAGGTTCGCGTCCGCCGCGTCCTTGCGGCCGACGGCCTGCGCGATCAGGGCGACCGTGCCGATGCCGAGCACCTGCGTCAGGGCCATGACGATCATCGTGACGTTGCCCGCGGAGCCGACGCCCGCCAGCGCGGCGTCGCCCAGCCGGCCTACGAAGTAGAGGTCCACGAGGAAGTACAGGGTCTGCATCAGCATGCCGGCCGCGATGGGGGCCGCCATCATCAGCAGGAGCCGGCGGACCGGGCCCTGGGTCAGGTCTTGCACGAGGTCTCCGTCATGCGAGCGTTGCCGCGAGCGCGTCGACGAACCGCCACGCGTCTTCGAAGCTGTTGTAGAAGGGAACGGGGGCGGCGCGGATGACGCCGGGTTCGCGCCAGTCGGGGACGATGCCACGCGCGAGCAAGGTCTCGAACGCGGCCCTGGCGCGATCCCGTCCGCAGCGGAGTTCGAGCGACAACATGGCGCCGCGTTGCCCGGGATCCGCCGGCGTCAGGATCGTCACCTGGCCGCGCAGGCGCTCGCGGACGAGCGCCTCGAGGTAGCCGGTCAGTGCCAGCGACTTCCTGCGCAGGGCGGGCAGTCCGACGGCCGCGAAATGCTCGAGTGATGCAACGAGCGGAGCCATGGCCAGGATCGGCGGATTGCCGGGCTGCCAGCCCTGGGCGCCCGGGATCGGGCGGAACTCGGGTCCCATCTCGAATCGCGTCTCGAGGTCGTTCCCCCACCAGCCGGCGAGTCGCGGCAGGTCCGTCCGGCGGCCGTGCCTTTCGTGGACGAAGGCGCCGGCGATGCAGCCGGGCCCGCCGTTCAGGTACTTGTAGTTGCACCAGGCGGCGAAGTCGACCTCGTGTTCGTGCAGCTCGAGCTCGACGTTGCCGATCGCATGCGCGAGATCGAAGCCCACGGTGCAGCCTGCGCGGTGGCCCGCCTGCGTGATGGCGGCGATGTCCAGCGACTGGCCGGTCAGGTACTGCACGCCCGGCAGGAGGATCGTCGCGATGCGTGGCCCTTCACGCTCGATCGTCACCACGACGTCCTCGGTGCGCAGGTCGGACTCGCCTTCGCGCGGCGCGATCTCGACCAGGTCGCGCCGGGGGTCGAGGCCGTGAAAGTGCAGCTGTGACTGGACGGCGTGGCGGTCCGACGGGAAAGCGTCCTTCTCGATGAGGATGGCCTTGCGCCCGGCCGCCGGGCGGTAGAAGCTCACGAGCAGCAGGTGGAGATTCACGGAGAGCGTGTTCATCGCCACGACTTCGTGTTCCTGCGCTCCGGCGAGCCGTGCGAGCGCCGGTGCCACGCGTTCCTGGTAGCGCGTCCACGGGTGGTCACCCGCGAAATGTCCATCGACACCGAGCGTGCGCCAGTCGCGCATCACCTCCTCGACGCAGTCGGCAGCACGCACCGGCTGTGCACCGAGCGAGTGGCCGCACAGGTAGACGAGCTCGCGCCCGTCCGCGGATTGCGGCAGCACGAATCGCTCGCGCCAGCCGCGCAGGCCGTCGGCGGCGTCGAGCTCCAGCGACTGCTCCCGGTCGAGCCTCACGCCGCGACCTCCGCAATCGGGTACAGCACCGGACGGCTCGGCGCCGCGTCGGCGCCGAAGGCGGGCACCTGCAGGTCGAGGAGGTACAGCCCGTCCGTCGCGTGCGAGGGTACGTAGGCGAGCTCGGTCACGAGCGCCCGCTCGCGTTGCGCGAGACGCGAGGCACGCGCGCCCGGCGCCAGGCCCCAGTAGATGCGATGTGCGACCAGTCCGCCACCGTCGTCGGCGCGGTCGAGGCTCGGCAGGTCCACGACCAGCGACTGCACGCCGCGCTCGACCACCCAGTGCATCGCGTCCGGAGTGAAATAGGCAGCCGGGCAGGGGCCCGAGTAGTGGCGGCGCGCCTTGTCGGCGCCGTTCGGCAGTGTGCGCAACACGAGCGCAGTCCACGGATCGCGCATCCAGCGCTGCGCCGCCGTCGCGAGCATCGCGCGGGTGACCACCAGGTCGGTCGGCGCACTCACCCGCGGTCGATCGTGGGAGATGGCGCCGAGTGGACCGGGCTGCACGCTGACAAGGAGGGCGAGCGCGAGCGGTGCCGGGGTGAACTCCGCCACGGCCGTCGCGTCCCCCGTCAGGTGCCCGACGCACTCCGTGTGCGTGCCGTGACAGTGTGGCGCGACCGAATAGATGCCGCAGTTGCAGCTGGCCCCCGCCTCCACGTCACCCGTGAACGAGCCCACTGCGAGCGGCCGGCCACGTGCCGGCTCGTCCGCGAAGAACCGTGGCTGCGGGCCGTCGAACTCGAGCCGGACCGCGAGGTCGAAAACGATACGGGGGTCGATCCTCCAGTGTCGTCCGTGCGTCGTGAATTGGAGCTGGTCCATGGTTGACGGCGCGCGCCGTTCGATTCTGGTTGTGCTGGCGGGCGAGCCCCCGAGGGTATGGCAGTATAGACACCTCGCCCCGCAACGGGGCAGGAGGGCCGCATGAACTTCTTGCGCACGTTCGCCGCACCGCTCGCCCTGTTCGTGGTGACGGTCGCGAATGCCGCGACACCGGCTGCCGGGCAGGGCGGCGCGACGCCCGACGGCCAGAAGACAGTGAGCGCAGTCTGGGTCGAGCGCGAAGTGGAGTTCGCCTACATGGGACTCACGAGCTACTACTCCTGCGACGGCATCCAGGACAGGGTCGAGGCGATCTTGGCGGCCATTGGTGCACGCCCCGGGTTCAAGGTCGATACCCGGTTCTGCATCAACTCCCCGGGCGTGGAGCGCATGCCCTGGGTGACGATCCGCGCGGCACTGCCGCGTCCGGCCACTCCGGAGGTCATGGAGGAGGTCGCGAAGAGCGACGCGCAGCGAGCGCTGGCGGCGAAGGCAAAGGGCCATCACAAGAGTCCCACGCCGGAAGCAACCGTGCCGTTCCCGGCCCGCTGGCGGACGGTGCGGCTCGTGGGCGGTCCGCTCGGCCCGGTGCAGCAGGGGGACTGCGAGCTGGTCGACGAGATGCGCAAGCAGGTCTTCGAGCAGCTCGGCGCACGTGTCGTCGAGAACCACATTGCTTGCGTGCCGAGGGCCGTGACCCCGGGAAGCCTGAACCTCACGCTCGAGGTGCTGGAGCCCGTCACGGAGAAGAAGTGATCCCGCAGAAGGCGATTTTCATCACCGGTGCCGCGGCCGGCATCGGCGCGGAGACGGCGCGCGTCTTCGCGGGCAAGGGGTGGCTGGTCGGGGCATCCGACGTGGACGCCACGAAGCTCGCGGCCCTGCAGCAGGAACTCGGCGGCGAGGCTGTCAGCACGCACGTCGCGGACGTGCGCGACTTCGCCGCACTCGATGCCGCCATCCGCACCTTCGCTGCGCGCACCGGAGGCAAGCTCGACGCCGTCTTCGCCAACGCGGGCGTCGCCTACATGGGGTCGCACGACAGGGTCGAGCGCGGGCAGAAGGACCTCACGATCGACATCAACGCGCGCGGCGTCGTGAACACGTTCGACGCGGCACTGCCCTTCCTGAAGCAGACGCCAGGCGCGCATGCCGTCGCGATGGCCTCGACGTCGGCGGAGTACGGCGCCCCCGAGCACGCGGTCTACAGCGCCACGAAGTTCTTCGTGCGCGGCTTCACCGAGGCGCTCAACGTCGAGTGGCGCAGGTTAGGCATCAACGTGTCGGCGATCTACGTTGCTTACGTACAGACGGCGATGGTGCTCGATGCGGCGGTAAAGCCCGCGTCCATCGATCGCCTCGGCGTGAAGGTCACTCCGCGGCAGGTCGCGGAGACGGTGTGGCGCGCGGTGCACGGCAACCGCTCGCACTGGCGCGTCGGGTTCGACGCACGATTGCTGAACGTGCTGACGCGCCTGCTCGGCTCCGGGATGGCGCCGATCGTCGGCTGGCTCATGCGGAACTGAAGTCCGCGGCCGGCATCGTGCTCGGCACGAACACCGGCGTCGCGGGCGCGTCCAGCCTCTGCGCGGCGAGCGTCCCCCCCCACACGCATCCGGTGTCGATCGAGAGCACCCCGGCCTCGTCGCAGTAACCGAGCGCCGACCAGTGCCCGCACACGATGCGCGCCCCGGCCGAGCGGCGACGCGGTGCGCGGAACCAGGGCACGGCGCCGGCGGGCAGCTGCTCGATCGGGCCCTTGAGCTTCAAGAGCATCCGGCCTTCGGCGTCGCAGGCGCGCAGGCGGGTCAGCGCATTGGTGATGAAGCGCAGGCGGTCGATGCCGTCGAGGTCGTCGCGCCACAGGTCCGGCTGGTTCCCGTACATGCGGGCGAACAGCTTGCCGCTGCGGTCGCTGCCGAGCGCCTGCTCGAGCTCCGCCGCGCAGCGCCGCGCGAGCCCGATGTCCCACTGCGGCGGGAGGCCGGCGTGGATCATCGTGATGCCGAGCGCGGCGTCGTGGTGCAGCACGGGTCGGGCCTGCAGCCAGTCGAGCAGGCGGTCGCGGTCCGGTGCCTCGAGGACCTGCTGCAGGGTCTCGTCGGTACCGCGGAGTTCGGCGTGGCCGCGAGCGACCGCGAGCAGGTGCAGGTCGTGGTTGCCGAGCACGACGACCGCGGCGTCGCCGAGGTCGCGGACGAGCCTCAGGACGTCGAGGGAGCGCGGCCCCCTGTTGACGAGGTCACCGACGAACCACAGGCGGTCGCGTGAAGCGGAGAAGGCGAGCCGCCCGAGCAGGGCTTCGAGCTCGGCGGCGCACCCCTGCACGTCGCCGACGGCGTAAGTCGCCATCGGCCTTCAGTGCAGCAGACCCGGCATCGCGAGCCTGAACGGCGCAATCGGAGCGTCGAAGTGCTCGCCGTCGTCCGCGACCATGCGGTACTTGCCCTGCATCGCGCCGACGGGCGTCTCGAGGATCGCGCCACTCGAGTAGCGGAAGCCTTCGCCGGGCTGCAGGTGCGGCTGCTCACCGACCACGCCCTCGCCGACGACCTCCTGCACCTTGCCGTTCGCGTCGGTGATGATCCAGTGGCGCGTCAGCAGGCGCGCCGGGACGGTGCCTTCGTTGCGGATCGTGATCGTGTACGAGAACACGAACCGGCCGTCGCCCGGGCTCGACTGGTCCTCGACGTAGTTGGTCACCACGTCCACGCGGATGCGGTAGGGCGTCGTGGCCATGGCGTCGCGCGGGGCGCTCATTCCTTGCTCAGGCGCACCGAGAGGACGTCGCACGGCGCCGCGTGCAGCACGGTGTCCTCGGTGAAGTTGAACAGGATCGAGACACCGTGGCGTTCGCGGCTGCCGATCACGATCAGGTCCACGCCGCGCTCCTGGGCCACGCGCACGACCTCCGCCTTGATGTTGCCCGTGAGGATCAGCCGCTCGGCCGCGTCGAGCCCGAGCTTCGCCGAAAGCTCCGCGAGGCGCGTCTTGGCCCGCTCGACCAGCTCGCCCTCGATCTGGACGGCCGGCAGCAGGGCCTCGCCCATCGGCTCGACGGGCACGTACTCGACCACGTGCAGGAGCGTCAGGCTGGCGTCGAAGCGGGCGGCGAGCGCCTTGGCGCGCTCCGCGATCTTCTCGCTGTCGTCCGTGAGGTCGAGGCAGAGCAGTAGCTTCTTGTAGTCGCGCATCGGATTCTCCAGAGGGCGCTTGTTCACCGCCTCGCCCGATTATAGGTCGGCCGATCCGGCCGACCAATTGCGCGGATGCTCAGGGCCGGACGCGGGCAGCCAGGGCCGCGAACCGGGCTGGCTCCAGGGTCTCCGGCCGGGCGCCGGGGTCGACGCCCGCCGCCCGGATGGCCTCGGCGTCGAGCAGCCCGGAGAGCGAGTTGCGCAGCGTCTTGCGCCGCTGCGCGAAGGCTGCGGAAACCACCTTCGCGTAGGCCGCGGTATCGCTGATCTCGAAGGGCGGCGCCGTGTGCGGGACCAGCTCGAAGAACGTGGAGACGACCCTGGGCGGTGGCGCGAACGCCCCGGCGCCGATGTCGAACAGGGGTACGACGCGCACCCGCGGTGCAAGCATGACCGTCAGGCGGCCGTAGTCCTTGTTGCCGGGGCGAGCCGCCATGCGCGCGACGACCTCCTTCTGCAGCATGAAGTGCATGCTCGCGACGGCGTCGAGCTGCTCCAGGAAATGAAAGAGCAGCGGCGTCGAGACGTTGTAGGGCAGGTTGCCGACCAGCCGCAACCTGGGTCCGTCGCCGCGCAGGGCGCGGAAGTCGAACTCGAGCGCGTCGGCCTGGTGGACGCGCAGCTCGCCGCGGCCCGCGCAGCGCGCGCGCAGCTGCGGCACCACCTCGGGGTCGATCTCCACCACGTCCAGGCTGCCCAGTGCGGCGAGCAACGGAGCGGTGATGGCACCGCGGCCGGGCCCCACTTCGACCACGCGGTCGCCGGGCCGGGGATCGATCGCGCGCACGATCCGGTCGATCGTGCCCGGATCGTGGAGGAAGTGCTGGCCGTAGCGCTTCTTGGCGCGGTTCAAGGCCGCGGCGGCCGGCAGGAATTCGCGGCGAGTCGCAGCGCCGCGAGCAGGCTCCCGGGGTCGGCCCGGCCCGTGCCCGCCAGGTCGAGCGCCGTACCGTGGTCGACGGACGTGCGCAGGATCGGCAGGCCCAGCGTGACGTTCACCGCATGGCCGAACGCGGCGCGCTTCAGCACCGGCAGTCCCTGGTCGTGATACATCGCGAGAACCGCGTCCGCGGCGGCAACGCGTTCGGGGAGAAAGGCGGTGTCGGCGGGGACCGGCCCTTCCAGCGCGAGGCCCGCGCGCCGCAGTCGCTCGAGCACCGGGTCGATGACGTCCAGCTCCTCGCGTCCGAGGTGCCCGCCTTCGCCCGCGTGCGGGTTGAGGCCGCATACGAGGATGCGCGGCCTGCGCACGGCGAAGAGGCGCCTGAGGTCGCGGTCGAGGATGCGCAGCACGGCCTCGAGCTTCGCGCTCGTGAGCGCTGCCGGCACGCGGCCGAGCGGAAGGTGAGTGGTGGCCAGCGCGACTCGCAGGCCGCCGCCCACCAGCATCATGACCGGCAGTGGCGCGCCACAGCGTGCGGCCAGGTACTCCGTGTGCCCCGTGAACGGGACGCCTGCGTCGTTGATTACGCCCTTGTGCACGGGCGCCGTGACCATCGCGCCGAACTCGCCCGACATGCACCCGTCCACGGCACGGTCCAGCAAAGAAAGAACGTACGTGGCGTTCGCGGCGTCGAGACTCCCGGCCCTGCAGGGTGCCCGCAGTGGAACGTGCAGCACCTCGACGCGCGCACGCGCCGGTGCCGCCGGATCGTAGTCGGGAAGGGCGTTCATGCGCCGACGCTCGCCGCGGACGCGGCCGAGCAGGGAACGGTCCGCCAGAAGGACCACCCGGCAACCGAGGCGGCGGCCGGGGAGCGCACGGCAGAGGTCCGGGCCGATCCCGGCCGGCTCACCGGTCGTCAGCGCGACGGTCGGGAGCGGGCGCGGACTCACCGGTATTCGACGTAGGCTTCGTCGCGCAGGCGGCGCAGCCAGATCTCCGTCTCCTCGTCCGCACGCGCTTCGCGCAGCTGCGCAACGCACTTGTTGCGCGTGACGTCCTCGGACGCGTCGTAGGTGCGCCGGCCGAGCAGCTGGACGATGTGCCAGCCGAACTGCGTCTTGAAGGGATGGCTGATCTCGTTCACCTGCAGCGCGTCCAGCTGCTTCTCGAACTCGGGGACGAACGAGCCGGGGTTCGTCCAGCCGAGGTCGCCGCCGCGCGTGGCCGACCCGGGGTCGGCCGACGAGACCGACGCGATCGCGCCGAAGTCCTCACCTTTCAGGATCCGCTCGCGGATGCGCTCGAGCTTCTGCCGCACCGTCTCGTCGTCCTCGACGGCGTTCGTCTGCATCAGGATGTGCCGCGCGTGCACCTGCGCGACCATGGCCGGCTGCTGCGCGCCGCGCGTGTCCGTAAGCTTGAAGATGTTGAAGCCGCTCGGTGTGCGGATGATCTCGGTGACTTCGCCCTTCTTCATCTTCGGCACCGTGTCGGCCACGATGGACGGCAGCTGGTTCGCCTTGCGCCAGCCGAGCTTGCCACCCTCGAGCGCCGTGCCTGCGTCGGAGTAGGCGACCGCCAGGTCCGCGAAGTCCTCGCCGCGCTTTGCGCGCTCGTACACGCCCTGGGCGCGCGCGGTGCGCTCCTCGATCTGCTGCGGCGTTGCCGAGCTCGGCACGGAGACCAGGATGTGCGAGACCTCGTACTCCTGCGTGTCCTCCGGCGCCGCCTTGAGTTTCGCCGCGCACAGCTCGACCTCGCGCGGCGAGACGTAGATGCGCGAGTACACGTCGCGCTGCCGCAGCTGGCCGAGGATGATCTCGCGGCGGACCTCTTCGCGATATGTGCGGTAGTCGATGCCCTGCCGCTCGAGCGCGGCGGGGAGGTCGCTGAACCGGACGTTGTTGCGCTGCGCGATGTCCGTGAGCGTCTGGTTCAACAACTCATCGGGCACCTGGATGCCCAGGCGCGTGGCGCGCTGCATCTGGATCTCCTGCAGCACCAGGCGATCGAGGACCTGCTGGCGCAGGATGTCGCGCGGCGGGAGCTGCTGCCCCGCCTGCTGCAGGCGCCCCGAGATCATTGCCACCTGCTGGTCGAGCGAACTCTGCAGCACGATGCCGGCGTTCACGACGGCGACCACGCGGTCGAGCGTGACGCCACGCTGCGGAGCTGGAGACGCTGGAGCCGGCGGCGTCGCGGGGGGCGTGGC
>VEPJ01000152.1:0-21973 GCA_012026925.1 Gammaproteobacteria bacterium
GGGCAGCGCGAAGACCGGCATCGAGATGGTCGCCATCGGCAAGCTGTACTTCAGCTTCGCGGACTACGCCAAGGCCGCGGACGCCATCCAGAAGGGCCTCGCCAAGGGCGGCGTCACCGATACCGACGATGCCAATGCGCTGCTCGGCATCGCACTGACCCGTGCCGACAAGCCGACGGAAGCCCGCGCGGCGTTCCAGGCGGTGAAGGACGCAAAGTACGCGCAGCTCGCGCGCCTCTGGGTCCTGTACCTCGACACGAAGGCGACCCCGGCGCCGGCGGCGCCGGCGGCCCCTGCGGCCCCGACCGGCTGATCCCGGCGGCGCGACGCGCAGGAACCGCGCAGAGAAAAGCCCCCGGCGCGCAGGCGCCGGGGGCTTTCTTGTCTGTCGGGTGCGCCCGGGCTGAGTTGCCGCCGGGCGCAACGATCGTGCTTCAGCGGGCCTTGATCAGCCAGAGCTTCGCGACTTCCATCATCTTCGGGTCCTTGATGACCTGGAAGGCCTTGGCCGCCTCGGCATTCTTGCCCTGCCGCGCCAGCGCGATGCCGAGCAGCATGTCGGCGTCGTCGGCATCGGACAGGCTGTTCTTGGCGATTGCCTTGCGCAACGCGTCTGCGGCATTGCCGTAGTCGCCCGCGCTGAAATAAAGCTTGCCGACCGCGTACATATCCTCGCCGGTCCTGGCCGCCGCGAGCCTGGCCGCGGCCTTCGGCAGCTCCGCCCGCTCGGCGTCCGCGCGACGCTTGGCCGACTCGAGCGTACGCTGCGCACGCGCCAGCTCCTCGCCCTGGAACACGCCCGCGGCGAGCCCCTTCTCGATGATCTTCTGGCCCTCGATCGCAAAGCCTCCGACCACCAGCGCCTGCGACATGTCGGTGTACTGGCGAGCCTTGTTGAGCGCCCCCACGTCCTCGGACAGGCGGTAGAGCGACATGAGCTCGGAATCGTGCTTGGTCTGTGCGATGTAGCTGTCGAGTACCCGGGCCCAGGTGTCCGGGGTCGGGTAGTACTTGAGCAGCAGGTCGAGCGTGCCCGCGGTGGCTTCCTTGTCGCCGATCTCGTAGGCGCTGCGCAGCTTGAGCTGCAGGACGTCTTCGCTCGGCTTCGCGCCCGCCTTGATCAGGCGGTCGGCAGCGGCGATCGCGTTCTTGTAGTCCTTCTGCTGGTAGTAGGCCTGCGCGACGAGCAACTGCACGTCCTGGTCGCCGGGCGCCGACTTCAGGTACTGGTTCGCGTACTGGACGGCCTTGCCGTAGCTGCCCGCGCGGAAGTTGAGCTGCGCGAGGGTTTTCGTGCGCTGCACCTTCTCGCCGGCCGGCATTTCCGGCGACGCCATCTGCTGCTCGAGGAGGCGCGCGGCATCCGCGTTGCGGCCCTGCTGCAGGTAGACGTACCACAGCAGTTCATTGATCTTGTACTGGTCGAAGGTGGACTTCGGGCTCACCGCATCCGCGGCCTTGATGGCCTGCAGCGCCTGGTCCCACTTCTTCTTCTGGATCGCTTCCTGGGCGGTCTTCAGGCTCTTGCCGACGGCGACGCTGACCTTCTGCTCGGCGATCGCCACCGAGGGCGCCAGCAGACCGGCGGATACGCCGACGACGCCGAATGCCAGCGCTGCGCCCAGAACCAACTTCGCCTTGCTCATCACTCGCCTCACCGGGGGCTCTTCCGGCCCCGCCGTAAGAAGAAAGCCGCCGGGGTTGTCCACCCCGGCAGCCTGGTTGATTGCCTGCCCACGCAGCGGAACGCCCGCCCGCGCGGGCCGGTGTTACATGAACTGCTCGTTGCCGACGAACCCGATCTTCAGCAGCTGGTTGCGCTGGGCAGAAGCGAGCACCCTGGCGACGACGTCGTAGTCCACCCGCTTGCTGGGCCGGATGTGCAGCTCGGGCTGCGGGTCCTTCTGCGCCTCGCGGCGGAAGTACGCGTCGAGCGTGTCGATGTCGGGCACCGGCGTCCCGTTCCAGAGGATCGTGCCGTCGAAGTCGATCTCCAGGTTGATGACCTCCGGCTGGACGGTCGAGGGGGCGTTGGTGGCCCGCGGCATGTCGAGTTTCACGGCGTGGGTCATCACGGGAATCGTGATGATGAACATGACGAGGAGCACGAGCAGGACGTCGATCAACGGCGTCATGTTCATTTCCATCATCGGCTCGTCTTCGCGGACGCCGCCTGCGCTCATTGCCATTCGCGAATCTCCTGAAGTTCCGGTGCCCGCGCTACTTGGTGGGCATGCGCGCCATGCCGCGGTCAGGTTCGGTGATGAACCCGACCTTGACGATGCCGCTGCGCTGGCACAGCACGATCACCCTGCCGATTGCCTCGTACTTCGTGTGCTTGTCGCCGCGTACGTGGATCTCGGGCTGCGGATCCAGCACCGCCACGGCCTTCAGCTTCGCGAGCAGCGCGTCCTGCGTCGGCACCAGCGCGGTGTTCCAGTAGACGTTCCCGTCCTGGTCAACGGCGATGTTGATGTTCTCCGGCTTCGTCTGAGTCGGGATGTTGGACGCGTGCGGAAGGTCCACCTTGACGGACTGCGTGATGACCGGGACGGTGATGAGGAAGATGATGAGGAGCACCAGCATCACGTCCACCAGGGGCGTGGTGTTGATCGCCGACATGGGCTCCTCGTCCTCGCCCGGGCCGCCGCCCGTTGACACTGACATGGCCATGGTGTCTGCCTCTGTCGGCCGGTCGAGCCGATTACTTCTTCGATCCGCCGGCGATGACGCGAGCCCCCGCGCCTTCGACACGCGAGCCGCTGACGATCACCTGCTCGAGGTCCGACGCGAACAGCTTGACCTTTTCCATGATTAGCTTGTTGCGACCGAGCAGGTAGTTGTAGCCCAGCACCGCCGGCACCGCGACCGCGAGACCGATGGCCGTCATGATGAGCGCTTCGCCGACGGGGCCGGCCACCTTGTCGATGCTCGCCTGTCCGGCGACGCCGATCGACACGAGGGCGTGATAGATGCCCCACACCGTGCCGAACAGGCCGATGAACGGCGCGGTCGAGCCGGTCGTGGCGAGGAACGGCAGCTGCGTCTGCAGGGCGCTGCCGATGCGGGCGACGCCGCGCGCGATCACGTTATCGATCCACTCGTGGAGCGGGACCTGCTGCGTGAGCCGCGAGTCATGGTGCTCGGCGGCGTCGATCGACTCGGAAGCGATCACCTTGAAGATGTTGCCCTTGCCCGTGAGCTTGGTGACGCCGTTCTTGATGTTGTCGGCGGCCCAGAAATTCTTTTCCGCCTCGCCAGCCTGGCCGAGCAGGCGCTTCTGCTCCCACCACTTCGTGAAGATGATGAACCAGGAGTAGGCGGACATCAGCACCAGCAGGACCAAGACGCCCTTGGCGACGAAGTCGCCCTGCGCCCAGAGCGCCTGGATACCGTACGGGTTTGAAACAGCAATCGATTCAGTGGCCACGGGGTCTTCCTCCAACGATTCAGTTATGCGTTCCTTTGGACGTGCTCGGGGAGCAGCGTGATCTCAGATCGGCGCCTCAGTCCGTCAACCGGAAGGTGACGGCGAAGGTGTGCCACATGGCCACTGGCTTGCCGTCCTCCTTGCCGGGGACGAATCGCCAGTTGCGCTGGACTTCCTTGACGGCGGCCTCGTCGAGTTTCTCGAAGCCACTGCTCTTGACGACCTTGACCTCGCTCGGCCGGCCGTCGGCCTGCACGAAGGCTGCAAGGGTCACCGTGCCCGCCTCGCCCGCGCGGCGCGAAGCCGGCGGATATTCAGGCTGGGTGATGCGCGCGCCCTTGCCCTGGGTCGACGGCAACACCTTCACGACCTCGTGCTCGACCGGCTTCGGCGCGGCGGCTACCGGCGCCGGCGCGGCGACCGGGCGCTCCGAGGTCACGTTCGTGATGGCCGTCGTCGGGCCCGTGTCGGTCGCGATCTCGATCGACACCTCGGGCGGCGGCACATACGGCGGAGGCTGGTCCATCTCCGGCGGCGGCGGAGGCGGCTTGTCCTCTTCCGGCTTCTCTTCGATGATCTTGGTTTCTACCGGGCCCATCACGACTTCGACGACCTTGGCGCCGAGGCCGGACGCGAGCACCCAGAAGAACAGCACGTGGATGATGACGACCAGCACGAACGCGAGGGTGCGTTTACTGTTTTTTGCCGGGTCGTCAATCGAATACTCGTACGCCACGTCCCCTCCGTCGCTGTGGGGTCCTTATTAGGAGTGTGCCCGGTTCCCGCCGTGTCTCACCCCGGGGGTGAGGACACTACAAGAGCCCGTCGGCCCTAGCAAGGGCCGCGGCGACCGCGCACTCTACCGACCCATCCCCCGCAACTCAACACAATTCAGCCATTGACATTCGGTGCGGGATGTCGACCACCCAGGTTGCTGTCGGTCACCGCGCCCAGTGACGCGCTGCTCACGAGCTCGGCGTACTTCGCCAGAACGCCGCGCGACGCATAGCGCTTCGGCGCAACCCACCCGGCGCGCCTGCGTGCGAGCTCCGCCTCGGCCACATGGAGCATCATTTCCCTGCGCGTCGCGTCGATGGTGATCGTGTCCCCGTCGCGCACCAGGGCAAGTGGCCCGCCGAGCGCGGCCTCCGGTGAAACGTGGCCGACGACGAAGCCGTGGCTGCCGCCCGAGAACCGCCCGTCCGTGATCAGTGCCACCTCGTCCCCGAGGCCCTTGCCCATGATCGCAGCCGTCGGACTCAGCATCTCGCGCATGCCCGGACCGCCGCGCGGGCCCTCGTAGCGCACGACGATGACGTCCCCCGCCACGACCGTGCCGTCGAGGATCGCCTGCAGGGTCGCCTCTTCCCCGTCGAACACGCGCGCCTTGCCGGTGAACTGCAGGCCCTCCTTGCCCGAGATCTTGGCGACCGCACCCTCGGGCGCCAGGTTCCCGTACAGGACGACGAGGTGGCTCTCGGGCTTGATCGGATTGGACAGCGGCCGGACGATGTCCTGGCCGGCCGGATAGGGTTTCACGCGCTTCAGGTTCTGCGCGAGCGTCCTGCCGGTGACGGTGAGGCAGTCGCCGTGCAGCAACCCCGCGCCGAGCAACTCCCGCATCAGTGGCTGGATGCCCCCGATGCGAATGAGTTCCGACATCGAATAGCGGCCGCTCGGACGGAGATCGCACAGCACCGGCACCTTCGCGCCGATCCTCGTGAAATCATCGAGCTCGAGCCGCACGCCGGCCGCGTGGGCGATGGCGAGCAGGTGCAGCACCGCATTCGTCGAGCCGGCGAGCGCGATCGTCACCACGATGGCGTTCTCGAATGCCTCGCGCGTCAGGATGTCGGACGGCCGCACGCCGCGTCGAATCATCTCGACCACCGCCTTGCCCGCCCGTTCGGCGTCGAGCCGCTTGTTCCTGGAGACCGCTTCCTGCGCCGAGCTGTTGGCGAGGCTCATGCCGAGGGCCTCGCTGGCCGAGGCCATCGTGTTCGCGGTGTACATGCCGCCGCAGCTGCCCGGCCCCGGGATGGCGGTCCGCTCGACTTCCCGCAACTGGCGATCGGAAATGGTGCCCTGCGCATGCGCGCCGACGGCCTCGAACACCGAGACGATGTCGCGTCGCTCGGCGCCCGGCCGGATCGTGCCGCCGTAAACGAACGCCGCAGGCCGGTTCAGGCGCGCGATCGCCATCATGCAGCCGGGCATGTTCTTGTCGCACCCGCCGATCGCGACCAGTCCATCGAAACCCTGCGCGCCGACCACGGTCTCGCTCGAGTCGGCGATGACCTCGCGCGACACCAGCGAGTAGCGCATCCCGGGCGTGCCCATCGAGATGCCGTCCGAGACGGTGATGGTGCCGAAGACGGTGCTCTTGCCGCCGGCCGAGTCGACGCCCTTCGCGGCGGCGTCCGCCAGCTTGTGGATGTGCATGTTGCAGGGCGTGAGATTGCTCCAGGTCGAGGCCACGCCCACCTGCGGCCGGCGGAAGTCGCGGTCGGTGTAACCGACCGCACGCAGCATCGCCCGGCTCGGGGTCTGCTTCACGCCGTCGAAGACGACGCTCGAATAGGCGCGCGGGTCAACCTTGCGTCGGGTCATGCTCGTCACTCCTCAGGATCCGCATATTGTGGGGCTTCGGCTGTCGCCCGGTCACCCGTGCGCGCTGCGGGAATCACGTACCGCGGCGGGCTCGCCGCCTCAGCCGAATCGCTCGACCAGCAACGCGTACAGCGCACGAACGGCCTGCGGCTCCGCCCCGACCGGACGCCCGGGCCGGTCCTTGCCGTTCCACGCATAGAGATCGAGGTGCAGCCAGTCGCGGCTCTCGGTGACGAATCGCCGCAGGAACAGCCCGCCGATCACCGCACCGGCGAAGGTCGAGCCGGAGACGTTGTTGATGTCGGCCACCTTGCTCGCGATCTCGTCCTCGTAGCCGTCCCACAGCGGCATGGGCCAGACAGGGTCCGCGAGCGCGCGGCCGTGACGCACTAGCGCCTCGACCGTGGCCGCCTGCGACCCGAACAGCGCGGGAAGCTCCGGCCCCAGGGCAATGCGCGCGGCGCCGGTGAGCGTGGCCATGTCCACCAGCAGCTCGGGCTTGTCTGCGTCGGCCGCCGCCAGCGCGTCGCCGAGCACCAGCCGCCCCTCGGCATCGGTGTTGCCCACCTCCACCGTGAGTCCCTTGCGCGTGCGCAGCACGTCGCCCGGCCGATACGCGTTACCGGCGATCGCGTTCTCCACGGCGGGGACCAGCACGCGAAGGTGCACCGGCAAGGCGCTCTCCATGATCACCCGCGCCAGCGCGAGCGCGCACGCGGCACCGCCCATGTCCTTCTTCATGAGCAGCATGCCGGAGGGCGGCTTGACGTCGAGGCCGCCCGAATCGAAGCACACGCCCTTGCCGACCAGCGTCACCCGCGGCCTGGCCGGATCTCCCCAGCTGAAGTCGATGAGCCGCGGCGCAGACTCGGCGGCACGTCCGACGGCATGGACTGCGGGGAAGCCCTCGCGCAGCGCGTCGCCCGTAACGACGCGACCGTGCGCGCCACAACCCGCGGCCATCGCGAGCGCGTGCTCCGCAAGGCTTTCGGGCGAGAGATCGGCCGCAGGCGTATTGATCAGGTCGCGGGCCATGGCGAGCGCCGCCGACATGCGCCGCACGTACGCCATGTCGGCGAGCTGCGGCGGCACGAGCGACGCCGGCGTCCGCTCAGGACTCGGCCTGGTGCGATAGCGATCGAAACGATAGCTGCCGTAGGCCCAGCCCAGGGCCGCTGCCGTCGCCGCGCGTGCCGGCAACGCCGTTGCGATTCGCCACGCGCCGGCCGGAAGCCGTTCGGGTGCGCCAGCCACCTGCCAGGGTTCGAGGTCGTCGAGATTCGCAAGATTGCCCAATCCGAGCGCCGCCGCCCGGACGCTGCCGTCGGGGCCGGAGATGCAGGCGACCTGGTGCCGCTCGGCACGGAAGCGCATGTCGCCGAGCCAGGCGCGGGTCGGCGCATCCTGGGTGGCCAGCCAACCTGCGAGTTCACCTTCCGGCAGGAGCCAGAGCGGCCGCGCGGCCGCAACGTCGCGATCTTCGAACATCGTGCATACAGCTTAGCGGAACTTCTTTTTGCAGTGCGGTTGACAATGGGTAAGGCGCTATGATGCTATCCGCTGCTCGACCCGACCCCTTCCAAGCAGGCTCGCGATGGAGTTCCAGGCCGCAGACGCCACAACCCTCTCCACGGCCGCCCGACTGCCGGGCCGACTGCTTGCCCTGCTCGTCCTGCTTCCCCTCGGGAGGTGCGGGGCCCCGGGCTGAAGGCGCAACAGCGCAGACGGATACCAGGAACCCCGCACCGGACACGCGCCGGGCGGGGTTCTGCGTTTTCATGACCCATCACCATCATCGTTGACCGACTTGAGGAGTGACCGAACATGCGTGCGTACTCGAAGAAGGATGTGGACCGGAAGGCCCTGAAGGGCGCCCGGATCGCCGTGATCGGCTACGGCAGCCAGGGTCGCGCGCACGCGCTGAACCTGAAGGACTCGGGTTACGACGTCGTGGTCGGCGTCCGCAAGGGTGACAGCTGGAAGCAGGCGAAGAAGGACGGCCTCGAGGTCAAGGTCCCCGCGGAGGCCGTGAAGGGCGCCACGCTGGTCGCCCTGCTCACGCCGGACACCACGCAGGCCGAGAACTACAAGGAGATACTGCCGAACCTCGCGCAGGGTGCCACCCTCCTCTTCGCGCACGGCTTCAACGTGCACTTCGGCCAGATCAAGCCGCGCAAGGACCTCGACGTCGTGCTGATCGCGCCGAAGGGTCCGGGCGGCCTCGTGCGTCGCCAGTACCAGGAAGGCCGCGGCGTGCCGTGCCTGATCGCCGTCGCGCAGGACGCGTCGGGCAAGGCCAAGGCCAAGGCGCTCGCCTACGCCGACGGCATCGGCGGCACTCGCGCCGGCGTGCTCGAGACCACGTTCAAGGAGGAGACCGAGACGGATCTCTTCGGCGAGCAGGCGGTGCTCTGCGGCGGTGCGACCGAGCTCGTGCTCAAGGGCTACGAGACGCTGGTCGAGGCCGGCTACCAGCCCGAAGTCGCCTACTACGAGTGCCTGCACGAGTTGAAGCTGATCGTGGACCTGCTCCACGAGGGCGGCCTCGCAAAGATGCACAAGTACATCTCCCACACCGCGAAGTGGGGCGACCTGACGCGCGGCCCGCGGGTCGTGAACAAGGAGACCAAGAAGGAGATGAAGAAGATCCTGAAGGAGATCCAGGACGGCTCGTTTGCCCGCGTATGGATCCGCGAGAACAAGACCGGCCGCAAGAAGTACGACGCGCTCATGAAGAAGGACCTCGCGCACCCGATCGAGAAGGTCGGTCGCGAACTGCGCGCCCGCATGCCCTGGCTCAATGCCGGCTGACCACGGACTGCACTGAAGCACGCACACCCAATACGGTGACCACCATGTCCACCCAGAGTCCCGCCCGCGACCCGAACCGCGTGATGATCTTCGACACCACGCTGCGCGACGGCGAGCAGTCGCCCGGTTGCAGCATGACCCAGCCGGAGAAGCTGCGGGTCGCGCGGGCGCTGGCGGAACTCGGTGTGGACGTCATCGAGGCAGGCTTCCCGGCTGCATCGCGCGGTGACTGGGAGGCCGTGCGGGAGATCGCCCGAGAGGTTCGCGGGCCCGTCATCGCGGGACTCGCGCGCTGCAACCGCGAGGACATCGACAAGGCCTGGACCGCCGTGAAGGAGGCGGCGCGCCCGCGGCTGCACGTGTTCCTCGCGACGAGCGCCATCCATCGCGAGCACAAGCTCAACATGGCGAAGGAGCAGATCATCCACACGGCCGTCGAGGGCGTGAAGTACGCGCGGAGCCTGTGCGAGGACGTCGAGTTCTCGCCGGAGGACGCCTCGCGCACCGAGCTCGAGTTCCTGCGCGAAGTGGTCGAAGCCGTCATCGAGGCGGGCGCGACCACGATCAACGTTCCGGACACCGTCGGCTACACCGTGCCGGAGGAATTCCACGAAGTCTTCAGTTACCTCAAGGCGCACGTGAAGGGCGCGGACCGCGTGACCTTCAGCGTGCATTGCCACAACGACCTCGGCATGGCGGTGGCGAACAGCCTCGCGGCGGTACGGGCCGGCGCGCGACAGGTCGAGTGCACGATCAACGGCATCGGCGAGCGCGCGGGCAACGCCTCGCTCGAGGAAATCGTCATGGCGATCAAGACGCGCGAGGGCATCCTCGGCGTCCACACCGGCGTCGACACGAAGCGCCTGTTCCCGACGAGCCGCCTGCTCTCCAGCATCACCGGCATGACGATCCCGCGCAACAAGGCGGTGGTCGGCGAGAACGCGTTCGCACACGAGTCGGGCATCCACCAGCACGGGATGCTGAAGCACCACTCGACCTACGAGATCATGCGCCCCGAGGACGTCGGCCTCTCGCGCTCGCACCTCGTGCTCGGCAAGCACAGTGGCCGCGCGGCGCTGCGCGATCGGATCAAGGAACTCGGGTTCGAGCTCTCGGACGCCGAGCTCGCCCGGGTGTTCGAGGAGTTCAAGGCGCTCGCGGACAAGAAGAAGGAACTCTTCGACGGCGACATCGAGGCGCTGGTGCTCAAGGCCGAGTTCGGCGAGAGCGGCCCATGGCATCTCGAGAGCCTGCACGCCGTGAGCGACACGGGCGGCGGCGCGATGGCCCGCGTCGGCCTGAGGCACAGCGACGGGCGCCTGATCTCCCATGAAGCCAAGGGCGACGGCCCGGTGGACGCGGCCTTCAAGGCGATCGAGTCGGCCACCGGCGTGCCGGTCACGCTGCGCAAGTTCGAGGTGCGGAGCGTGTCGATGGGCGAGGACGCCCAGGGCGAAGCGGTCGTGACCGTCGAGCACAACGGCCGGGCGTATCGCGGCTCGAGCGTCACGACCGACATCGTCGAGTCCGGCGTGCGCGCGTTCCTCGAAGTCGTCAATCGCATCGAGTCCACGCGCGCCACGACCGCGCGGATGGAGAAGCGCAACCCCGAGGCGGAAGCGTCCGCCTCGACCATCTGAGCGGACCCGGAGACGGGAGCACGAATGACTGCGAAGACTCTGTTCGAAAAGGTCTGGGAACGGCACGAGGTGGTGCCGGAGACGGCGGACACACCGGCCGTCCTCTACATCGACCTGCACCTCACGCACGAGGTGACCTCGCCGCAGGCCTTCTCGGTGCTGCGCGCGCGCGGCCTCAAGGTGCGTCGCCCCGACCGCACGCTCGTGACCATGGACCATTCGACCCCGACCGATACCGCGCAGATCTTCGGCGGCGTGCCGATCGCGCTCGAGTCGGCGGCGAAGCAGATCCGCCAGCTCGAGCGGAACTGCGCCGAGTTCGGGCTCGACCTGATCGGCCTCAAGGATGACCGGCGCGGCATCGTGCACATCATCGGTCCCGAGCTCGGAGCCACGCAGCCCGGCAAGACGATCGTCTGCGGCGACAGCCACACGAGCACGCACGGCGCGTTCGGCGCCCTTGCCTTCGGCATCGGCACGACCGAGGTGGGCTACGTCCTCGCCACGCAGTGCCTGCTGCAGCGCAAGCCGAAGACACTCGCGATCGAGGTGGCCGGTCGGCTCGCCCCTGGCGTCGCCGCGAAGGACCTCGTGCTCGCGATCATCGGCCGGATCGGCGTGAACGGCGGCACGGGACACGTCATCGAGTACCGCGGGCCGGCCATCGAGGCACTCTCGATGGACGAGCGCATGACCCTCTGCAACATGTCCATCGAGGGCGGGGCGCGCGCCGGAATGGTCGCGCCGGACGAGACGACGTTCGCCTACCTCGACGGTCGGCCGCGGGCTCCGCAGGGCGAGGCCTGGGACCGCGCGGTCGCCGACTGGCGCACGCTGCGCACGGACGCCGGCGCCGCGTTCGACAGGACCGTGCAGCTCGATGCCGGCGCGATCGAGCCGATGATCACCTACGGTACGAATCCGGGGATGGTGGCGCCGATCAGCGGCCGCGTGCCGGAACGTCCAGGCGACGCCGTCTTCTCGCGCGCGCTGGCCTACATGGGACTCGAGCCCGGGGAACCGCTGCGTGACAAGCCCGTGCAGGTCGTCTTCATCGGCAGCTGCACCAACGCACGGCTCTCCGACCTCGAACTCGCCGCCCGGGTGCTCCGCGGCCGCAAGGTCGCGGCGGGCGTCCGTGCGCTCGTGGTCCCCGGCTCGCAGCAGGTCAAGCGCGAAGCCGAGGCGCTCGGGCTGGACCGGATCTTCGTGGATGCGGGGGCCGAGTGGCGCGAGTCCGGCTGCTCGATGTGCCTGGGCATGAACGGCGACACCGTGGATGCCGGGCTCTACTGCGTCAGCACCAGCAACCGCAATTTCGAAGGCCGCCAGGGCGCGGGGGCACGCACGCTGCTCGCCAGCCCTGCGACCGCTGCAGCCGCGGCGGTGCGCGGCCGCATCACCGACCCGCGCGAATTCATCCACTGAGGCCCCATGGACCCGATCAGAGTCATCCGCTCGAAGACGGTCGTGATGCCGTCCACGAACATCGACACGGACCAGATCATCCCGGCCCGCTTCCTCACCACCACCACGCGCGAGGGACTCGGAGCGGCCCTGTTCGCGGACCTGCGCAACGATCCCGACGGCTCGCCGCGACCGGATTTCGTGCTGAATCGGCCCGAGTCGCGCGGCTGCCAGGTCCTCGTCGCCGGCCGGAACATCGGCTGCGGATCGTCGCGCGAGCACGCACCCTGGGCCCTGCTCGACTACGGCTTCCGTGCCGTGGTGAGCACGGAGATCGCCGACATCTTCCGCAGCAACAGCCTCAAGAACGGGCTCCTCCCGGTCGTCGTGGACGAGACGACGCACGCGTGGCTGCTGTCGCATGCGGGAGCCGAAGTCGAGATCGATCTGGCGAGCTCGACGCTCAAGCTGCCGGACGGCCGCGCCGTGACGTTCCCGATCGAGGCGTTCGCGCGCTATTGCCTCCTGAACGGGGTGGACGAACTGGGGTACCTGCTCAGCAAGGCGGACGAGATCGCCGCCTACGAGGCTCGCCGCGCATGAAGGCTCGCATCACGGTTCTCGGGGGGGACGGCATCGGCCCCGAGGTGACGGGTGAAGCCGTCAGGGTTCTCCACGCGGTCGCGCGGCGGTTCGGCCACGAGTTCGAATTTGCGGATGCGCTGATCGGCGGAGCGGCCATCGACGCAACGGGCTCGCCATTGCCGCCGCGCACGATAGACGCGTGCCGCAGCTGCGAGGCTGTGCTGCTCGGCGCCGTCGGCGGCCCGAAATGGTCCGACCCCAACGCGCGGGTCCGGCCCGAGCAGGGCCTGCTGGAACTCCGCCGCACGCTCGGCCTGTTCGCGAACCTGCGGCCCGTGAAGTCGATCCCCTCGATGCTCGATGCGTCGCCCCTCAAGCCGGAGGTCGTCTCGGGCGCGGACATCATGGTCGTGAGAGAGCTCACGGGCGGCATCTACTTCGGCCGCAAGAGCCGCACGGCCCACGAGGCCGAAGACCTCTGCAGCTACACGACCGCAGAGATCGAGCGTGTGACCCGCGTGGCCGGACGCCTGGCGATGGCCCGCCGGCGTCGGATCACCTCGGTGGACAAGGCGAACGTCCTCGAGACCTCGCGCCTGTGGCGTTCGGTGGTCGAGCGGATCCTCTGCGACGAATTCCCGGAGGTCGAATCCGAGCACATGCTCGTGGACGCGGCGGCAATGCACCTCATCCGCAGGCCTACATCCTTCGACGTGCTGCTCACCGAGAACATGTTCGGCGACATCCTCACCGACGAGGCCTCGATGCTGGTGGGCTCGCTTGGCCTGCTGCCATCGGCATCGCTCGGCGACGGAACCGCGGGCCTCTACGAGCCCATCCACGGCTCGGCGCCGGACATAGCCGGACGCGGCATCGCCAATCCCTACGGCACGATCCTGAGCGCGGCCATGTTGCTGCGCCACTCGCTCGGCCTCGATGTCGAGGCCGGGGCCGTCGAAGCGGCGGTGGAGGCCGCAATCTCAGCCGGCGTCCGGACCGCGGACATCGCCATCCCCGGAGCCCCGTCCGTCGGCAGCCGGGCGGCCGGGAACGCCGTCATCGAGCGTTTCGGCGCCTGATGAGGAAGGCCAGTCAAATCAAATAGTTATGTAATTATCAAGAGAGGTTGCACAAACAGGCGCTGGCCGAAAGGCGACGCGCTCCAAGGCTGGAGAAAAGCCTGTACAACCCCCCGTTTCCCGGCGCTATACTGCGCGTCCGCGGGCGATCCCGGATCTCCCGCTCTCCTGTTCCGTGGTTGGTTAGCACGTCGAGTGAGTAGGACTTGAGTCGGGTTAGTCTTTGCCTCACGGACTGAGGCAACTCGGGTCCCTCTCGAAAGGCCGGCATCACTGCCGGCCTTTCTTTTTATGCGAACCGCGGACGCGCGTCACGCTCGGCTCGCGATGTCGAGCGCCCGCTCGAGATCGCGCACGAGATCGTCGCCCTCCTCGATCCCGATCGACAACCGGAGCAGCGTGTCCGAAATGCCGGCCCGCTCTCGGGCGGAGGCGTCCATTGCCGCGTGCGTCATGCTGGCCGGATGAGCGACGAGACTTTCCACGCCGCCCAGCGACTCCGCCAGCGAGAACAGTTCGAGGGCGCCGAGCAGCGCCTTGACGGTCTCGATCGAGCCTTCCAGCTCGAAGCTCACCATGGCGCCGAAGCCGCTCTGCTGCCGGCGTGCCATCGCGTGTCCCGGATGGGACTCGATCCCCGGGTAGTAGACGCGCTTCACCGCCGGGTGGCGCACGAGCAGGTCGACGACCTGCCGAGCGTTTTCGCCGTGCGCCCGCATGCGCGCGTGCAGCGTCCGCATGCCGCGGAGCGTGAGGTAGCTGTCGAACGGCGCACCGGTCACGCCGACGCAGTTGCCCCACCAGGCCAGGCGCTCGTGCAGGTCGGCACGCGCGGCAATCACGGCACCGCCGACGACGTCGCTGTGTCCATTCAGGTACTTGGTCGTCGAGTGCACGACGATATCGGCACCGTGGGCGAGCGGCTGCTGCCACACGGGGGACATGAAGGTGTTGTCCGCCGCGACCAGGGCTCCCGCGGCGTGCGCGGCCGCCGCGACCGCCGCGATGTCCACGATGCGCAGCAGCGGGTTGCTCGGCGTCTCGACCCAGACCAGCGCGGGGCGCTGCGCGAGCGCGGCGTCGAGCGCTCTCGCGTCCTGGAAATCGACGAAGCGCACGTCGAGCGAGTTTCGCTCGCGCAACGCGTTGAAGAGCCGATAGGTTCCTCCGTAGCAGTCGTGCGGGACGACGGCGACCTGCCCGGGCCTGAACAGCTGCGTCACGAGCGAGACCGCGGCCATCCCGGACGAGGTCACGACGGCGCCCGCGCCTCCTTCGAGGTCCGCGAGTGCACCCGCGAGGGCGTCGCGCGTCGGGTTGCCCGAGCGCGAATAGTCGTAGGTGCGCTTCTCGCCGTAGCCGCTGAAGGCAAACGTCGAGGTCAGGTGGATCGGCGGCACCACGGCACCGAACTGCGTGTCGGTCTCGAGCGCCGCGCGGACGGTGCGGGTCTTCTGGGTCGTGTCCTTGCTCATGCTCAATCGAGGGCCCGCGCGAAAACGTCGCGCAGTACTTCGGTCTCCTTCAGGAATGCGTCGTGGCCGTACAGGGATGAAATCTCGATGAGCGCGCAGTTGCCGCCCAGCCGGTCGCGCAGTTCGCGCATGTCGGCGACCGGCACGAGCTGGTCCTCCACCACCGCGACCAGCGTCGTCGGCACGTGGATCGCCTCCGGCTCGACGCGGTGCAGGTCGATGGATTCCGAGAGGCAGACGAAGGCCTCGGGCCGGTAGCGCGCCGCGTAGCTCTCGCCCCGTGCGATGAGGTACGACTCGACCGGGAACCGGAACCCGTCGGTGGTTCGCTCGGGCTCGCCCGCGAACCGTTCCTCGAACTCGCGGGCGGAGCGGTAGGTGGCCATCGCGAGCGCGCGCGCGAGTGTGAGGCCCCTGGCCCCCTCGCCGTGACCGAGCGCATAGCGCACGAAGGCACGCTGCACGCTGCGCCAGGCGGTGGACATGGGATGGGTACGATGCGCCGCGCTGATCACGATCGCCTGCCGCACGCGCGGCCCGTGGGCCTGAGCGAGTGCCAGCGTCACCATGCCGCCGTACGACGCGCCGATGCTGCCGTGCAGCCGCTCGAGCCCCAGGTGGTCCAGCAGCCCGACGATCATCCGCGCCTGGTCGAAGGCACTGATGCTCGGGAATGCCTCGTCGGGCTGCGGCCCGGTGGTGAGGTGGCTGCCGCCGAGGAAATCGATGCCGAGTACGCGGTAGCGGTCCGTGTCGAGCGATCGGCCTGGACCAATGCTCTCTTCCCACCATCCCGCGGGCTCGCCCGGCAGGCTGAACACCTGGCGGCCTGCCGAGATGCCGCCCAGCACGGCGACGACCGGCGCGCCCCGCGCACCCGCGAGACGGAAGGCAACGTCCACGTGTTCGAGCGAGCCGCCGAAGTGCAACGGAAGCGGCCCCGCCAGGCGATGGACCGCCGAGCGGTACTCGTAGCCCTCGGGAAGGGCCACCGCGGGCGCAGCGGATTCTGTCGGGCGGGGCGAGGACATCGAGCGAACGCACTCCACGTGCGGCCGTTCCGGGCCGCGACCGGGCTTCGAGACTCCAGGGAGCTACGCTCGCAGGTCGCCGCGACCCACACCCCCGGCATCGGGCCAGGGCAGCTTCGCGGCAACTCATCTGTCGGCGGACCGCGTCCCCGTGGAGTTGGCACCTTTTCGGGCGGGTTGGGCCCGGCGGTTGCCCCGGCTTCAAAGGGCCAGTCCCTCAGCCGGTCTCGATGAGCGCGCGCAGTGTAGGTGCCGCCCCCGCGCACCGTCAAGGCGGCCAGGCTTGCCAAGCCCGCCCCAATGCAATAATGTACTAGCACGCTATTACATTGGATCAGCCGTGAAGAGCCATCGAGGCATTTCCCCCCGCCAGGAAGCGGCCGCCGAGCGCGCGCTGCTCCAGGCCGTACTCACGCTCCGGACGGTGGACGAGTGCCGGGACTTCTTCCGGGACCTCTGCACGCCGGCGGAGCTGCAGGCGCTCGCAGATCGCTGGAGCGTCGTCGGGCTCCTCCAGCAGGGCATGCCCTACCGCGAGATCCACCGGCAGACCGGGGTCAGCGTGACGACCATCGGGCGGGTCGCCCGCTACCTCGGCGCCGGCAACGGCGGTTATGCCCTCGCCGCCCGGCGTCTAGCGGAGCGTTGACATGGAACGAAGCCAGCGATTGCGGATTGCGGTCCAGAAGTCGGGCCGTCTCACGGACCACTCGCTCGATCTCCTCGCGCGCTGCGGCCTCAAGTTCAGCCGCGGCAAGGACCAGCTGATGTGCTACGGGGAGAACATGCCGCTCGACGTGCTGTTCGTGCGCGACGACGACATCCCGGACCTCGTCCAGGAGGACGTCTGCGACCTGGGACTGGTCGGCCTGAACGTGATCGAGGAGAAGCGGCTCGCCATGGCCGCGCGCGGCACGCAGGCACGCTTCGAACTCATCCAGCGGCTCGACTTCGGGCGCTGCCGCCTTTCGCTCGCGGTGCCGGACGAGTTCCGTTACGAGGGCCTGCGCAGCCTGGCCGGGCGGCGCATCGCGACCACCTACCCCAACACGCTGGCGCGCTTCCTGCGCGAGAACTCGATCGAGGCCGAGATCGTCACGCTGTCCGGGGCCGTCGAGATCGCGCCACGGCTCGGCCGCGCCGACCTGATCTGCGACCTCGTCTCGACCGGGTCCACGCTCAATGCCAACCACCTCCGCGAGGTCACGACCGTGCTGGAGAGCGAGGCTGCACTGATCCGCACACCCGTGCCGCTGCCCGACGAGAAGGCCGACTGGGTGCGTCGCCTGCTGATGCGCATCGACGGCGTACAGCAGGTGCGCGAGAGCAAGTACATCATGCTGCACGCGCCGCGCAGCGCGCTGCCCGAGATCAAGAAGCTCCTTCCGGGCAGCGAGTCCCCGACCGTCATCCCGCTCGACGGGTCGGGCGAAAAAGTTGCCGTCCACGCCGTCTGCCGCGAGAACGTCTTCTGGGAGACGCTCGAGAGCCTGAAGGCGGCCGGCGCGAGCGCGGTGCTGGTGCTGCCCGTCGAGAAGATGCTCGCATGAGCGCGCCGCTCAGGATGCTCGAGTGGTCCGCACTGTCGCACGCCGAGCGCGACGACGCGCTGCGGCGCCCCGCGCAGCGCGACGCAGCCGCGCTCCTCGATAAAGCGGGCCGGATCGTCGCCGACGTCCGCGCGCGCGGCGACGAGGCGCTGCGCGAATACACCGAGACGCTCGACCGCGTCCGGCTCGAGTCGTTCGCGGTGACCGAGGCGGAATTTGCCGAGGCCCGGTCCGCGCTGACGCCGGAGCAGGTTGCGGCGCTCGAGCGCGCGATCGGCACGGTCACGCGCTTCCACGAGACGCAGCCGCTCGCCCCGGTGCGGGTCGAGACCTCGCCGGGCGTGACTTGCGAACGCCTGCACGTACCGTTGCAGGCCGTCGGACTGTACGTGCCCGCCGGCACGGCTCCCCTGCCCTCCACTGCCGTCATGCTGGCGGTTCCCGCACGCCTGGCCGGGTGTCCGACTCGCGTGATGTGCACGCCGCCGCGGCCCGATGGGCGTGCCGACCCGGCGGTGCTCGTGGCCGCGCGTCTATGTGGCGTGTCGCAGGTTTTCAAGCTCGGCGGCGCGCAGGCCGTGGCCGCGATGGCTTACGGCACGAAGAGCGTTCCGAAAGTGGACAAGATCTTCGGCCCCGGCAACGCGTGGGTCACCGCCGCGAAGCAGGTCGTGGCGGCGGATGCGGACGGCGCCGCGCTCGACATGCCCGCGGGCCCGTCGGAAGTGCTGGTCATCGCCGACGAGACGGCACACCCCGAGTTCGTCGCTGCCGACCTCCTCGCCCAGGCCGAGCACAGCGAGGACGCGCAGGTCGTGCTCGTGACCACCTCGCGCGAGGTCGCGGCCGCCTGCATCGCCGCGGTCGCCCGGCAGATGGCCGTGCTGCCCAGGCGGGCGATCACCGAAAAGTCCATTGCGAGCAGCCGCGTGCTGGTCGTTCCGGACGTCGACACCGCGCTCGCCGTCAGCAATCGCTATGCCCCCGAGCACCTGATCCTGCAGGTCCGCTCGCCGCGCGAGTGGCTGCCGCAGGTCCGCAACGCCGGGTCCGTCTTCCTCGGCGCGTGGACGCCCGAGACCATGGGCGACTACTGCAGCGGCACGAACCACGTGCTGCCGACCTACGGACACGCCCGCGCCTACAGCGGGCTCGGCGTCCTCGACTTCGTGAAGCGCATGACGGTCCAGGAAGTCACTCCCGTGGGTCTTGCGGACCTCGGGCTCACCGCGCGCGTGCTGGCGCGGCTCGAGTCGCTGGACGCGCACGCCAACGCGGTCACGGTGCGCCTGGAGGCGATCGCACGGGGAGACAGGTCATGAGCTCCGTGCTGTCGCTCGCCCGGCCCGACATCCTCGAACTCCAGCCCTACCAGCACGCGACGTGGGATCCTTCGCTCGAGCGCATGCACGCCAACGAGATGCCGTGGCGCGCCCAGGGCGACAACACGCGTGCCGGGCTGAACCGGTACCCGGAACCCCAGCCGCACGACCTCGTCGAACGCATGGCGCGAATCTACGACGTGCCGACGAGCCAGGTGCTGGTCGGCCGGGGCAGCGACGAGGCCATCGACCTGCTCGTGCGTGCATTCTGCCGCGCGGGCGTGGACCGGGTCGTGATCACGCCGCCGACTTTCGGCTTCTACAAGGTGGCTGCGCGCATCCAGGGCGCCGGGGTGATCGAGGTCCCGCTGCTGGACGACGGCTTCGCGCTGGATACCGATGCGGTCATCGCGGCGGGACGTGGCGCAAAGATCGTCTTCCTCTGCTCGCCGAACAACCCGACCGGCAACCTGCTCGACGAGGCGGACGTCCTGGCCGTCTGCCACGCGCTCGCGACGACTTCCCTGGTGTGTGTCGACGAGGCCTACCTCGAGTTCTCGGGCCGGGCGAGCCTCAGCGCGCGGCTGGAGGACCACCCGAACCTCGTCGTACTGCGCACGCTTTCAAAGGCCTACGCTCTCGCCGGGGCGCGCTGTGGCACGTTGATTGCCGCCGAGGAGATCGTGAGCCTGCTGAAGCGCATCATCCCGCCTTATGCGATACCGGCGTCCACCGTGGAGGACGTGCTCGAGCTGACCGAGGCGCCGCAGCGCGCGATCTCCGCCGAGCGCATCCGCACGATGCTCGCCGAACGCGACAAGATGCGCGCACGCCTGCAGGCTGCGCCGACCGTGTCGCGAGTCTTCCCCTCCGATGCGAACTTCCTGCTCGTCGAGTGCCGGGACGCGAAGCGGTTCCTCGAGGCCGGCAAGTCCGTCGGCCTCCTGGTGCGCGACTTCAGCAGCGCGCCCCGCCTCACCGGCTGCCTGCGCATCTCGGTCGGTACGCCGGAGCAGAACGAGCGCCTGCTGCGCGCAGTGGAGCGGCCATGAGCGAGAGGATCCTGTTCATCGATCGTGACGGCACCCTGATCGAGGAGCCGCACGACAAGCAGGTCGACAGCCTGGCCAAGGTCCGGCTCGCGCCCGGGGTGATCCCGGCGCTGCTCGAACTGAAGCAGGCCGGCTACCGCTTCGTGCTCGTGAGCAACCAGGACGGCCTGGGCACACCTTCGTTTCCGGAACCCGATTTCCGCGAGCCGCAGGACTTCATGCGGGAGATCTTCGCCTCGCAGGGCATCGAATTCGACGCGGAGTTCTTCTGCCCCCACTTCCCCGCCGACGACTGCGACTGCCGCAAGCCTAAGACGGGGCTGCTCACCGAGTTCCTCGCCGCCCGCGAGATCGACCGTGATGCAAGCTACGTGATCGGCGACCGGCAGACCGACCTCGATCTCGCCGCGAACCTCGGCGTCCGGGGCATTCGCATCCATGGCGACGGCGGCGAGTCCTGGCCAGCGATCGCACAGCGTCTCTGCCGGCCGGAGCGAGTCGCACGCGTCTCGCGCCGGACGAAGGAGACGGAGATCGATGTCGCGGTGAATCTCGACCGCGAAACGCCGGTGTCCATCTCGACCGGGATCGGGTTCTTCGACCACATGCTCGAGCAGGTGGCGCGCCACGGTGGCTTCTCGCTCGAGCTCGCCTGCACCGGCGACCTGCAGGTGGATGAGCACCACACGGTCGAGGACTGTGCGCTGGCGCTCGGGCAGGCGCTGCGCGAGGCCCTGGGCGACAAGCGCGGCATCGGCCGCTACGGTTTCGTGCTGCCGATGGACGAGGCGCTGGCCCAGGTCGCGATCGACCTCTCCGGCCGCGCGTACGCCGTGTTCACCGGCAGGTTCGGCCGCGACGCGGTCGGGGGCCTGCCGATGGAGCTGGTGCCGCACTTCTTCCGCTCGCTCGCCGACAGCCTGGGCGCGGCGATCCACATCGAAGTGCGGGGGGAGAACACGCACCACATGGTCGAAGCGTGCTTCAAGGGCGTCGGTCGTGCCCTGCGGCGCGCCGTGCGCGTGCGCGGCACCGAGCTGCCGAGCAGCAAGGGCGTGCTGTGAGGCCCCGGGCGTGAGCGACGTCGCGATCATCGACAACGGCGGCGCCAACATCGCCTCGCTTCGATTCGCGCTCCAGCGTCTCGGCGCCGACGCCAGGCTGACAGCCGACCCGGCCGAGCTGCGTGCATCCCGCCGGGTGATCCTGCCCGGCGTCGGTGCGGCAGCCGACGCCATGCAGCGCCTCGAGTCGCTGGGACTCGTCGAGGCGATCCGCAGCCTGCAGCAGCCGGTGCTCGGCATCTGCCTGGGCATGCAGCTGCTGTTCGAATCGAGCGACGAGGGAGAGACCACCTGCCTCGGTTTGCTGCCGGCGCGCGTCCGCCGCATCCCGGATCGAAGCGGCTTTCCCGTACCGCACATGGGCTGGAACCAGCTCGAATTCGCGGACGATCCGCCGCTGCTCGAGGGCATCCAGCGCGGCGACCGCGTGTACTTCGTGCACAGCTATGCGGCGCCGGTGGGCCCCTGGACGATCGCAACCTCCGACTACGGTGGCGAGTTCTCGGCCGCCGTCCGGCAGCGCAACTTCTACGGAGCGCAGTTCCACCCCGAACGGTCCGGACGCGTCGGTGCGCAGCTGCTCGCGAACTTCCTGGAGATCGACTGATGCGGCTCATTCCTGCCATCGACCTCCGCGGCGGCCGGTGCGTGCGTCTCCTGCAGGGCCGCTTCGACGCCGAGACCGTTTACTCGACCGAACCCGCGGCGGTGCTGGAGCAGTACGCGGCGCTCGGGGCCCGGCTCGTGCACGTCGTCGATCTCGACGGCGCCCGCGCCGGCGCGCAGGGAAATGAACGGGCGATCGCCGCGCTCGCCGCAGCGCGCCGGGCGGCGCTTCAGGTCGGCGGCGGCGTCCGCCCGCGCGCGTCACGCCGTGGTCGTCGGCAGCACGGCAGTCCCGCAACCCCGTCGCGACC
>VEPJ01000152.1:21983-27841 GCA_012026925.1 Gammaproteobacteria bacterium
CTTCAGGTCGGCGGAGGCGTACGAACGCGCGCCACCGTCCAGCGCCTGCTCGACCTCGGCGTGACGCGCGCGGTCGTCGGCAGCACGGCAGTCACGCAACCCGAAGAGGTCGCGACGTGGTTGCGCGACTTCGGGCCCGCCTCCATCGTCCTGGCGTTCGACGTGCGCCTCGATGCGGACGGCACGCCGAGGCTCGCCACTCACGGCTGGGAACAGCAGACGCAGACCAGCCTGTGGGACGCGGTGGCCGGCTTCGTACCGCACGGCCTGCGGCACGTGCTCTGCACCGACGTCGCCCGCGACGGCGCGCTCACCGGCCCGAACGTCGATCTCTACCGCGATGCGGTCCGCCGCTTTCCAACCATCGCGTGGCAGGCGTCCGGCGGCGTGCGGGACGTCGCCGACCTGCGCGCCCTCGACGCGGCGGGAGCCGACGCGGCGATCAGCGGCCGCGCCCTGCTCGACGGGCGCATGCAACGAGAGGAGCTCGGGCCATTCTTGCAAAGCGAATAATCCCCTGCCTCGACGTGCGCGACGGCCAGGTCGTCAAGGGCGTGCGTTTCCGCGACCACCGCGTGATGGGCGACATCCTCGAGCTGGCGAGCCGTTATCGCACCGAGGGCGCCGACGAACTCGTGTTCTACGACATCACGGCGAGCCCCGAGCAGCGCTCCGTGGACCGCACGTGGGTCTCGCGCGTGGCGAGCGTACTCGACATCCCGTTCTGCGTGGCGGGAGGAATCCGCTCCATCGAGGATGCGGAGAGCGTGCTCAACGCCGGCGCGGAAAAGATCTCCGTCAATTCGCCCGCGCTAGCCGAGCCGGCGCTGATCGACCGTCTCGCGCGGCGCTTCGGCTCGCAGTGCGTCGTGATCGGCATCGACAGCCAGACCACCGCGGACCGCGACTTCGTCGTCTACCAGTACACCGGCGACCCCGAGCGCTCGCGCAGCACCGCGCGCCTCACGCTCGACTGGGTGCGGGAAGTGCAGGACCGCGGGGCCGGCGAGATCGTGCTGAACTGCATGGCGAGCGACGGGGTGCGCCAGGGGTACGACATCGAGCAACTCACGCTGGTGCGCGAGTCCTGCCACGTGCCGCTCATCGCCTCGGGCGGCGCCGGCACCCCGGACCACTTCGTGGACGTTTTCCAGCGCGCACGCGTCGACGGAGCGCTGGCCGCGAGCGTCTTCCATTCGGGCGCGATTGCGATTCCCGACCTCAAGCGGCATCTCGCCGCGGCTCACGTGGAGGTGAGGCTGTGACCCCGGATCAAGTTCGCTCGCTCGCCTGGAACAAGGGCGAAGGCCTCCTCCCCGCAGTCGTGCAGCACGCCCGGACGGGCAAGGTGCTGATGCTCGCGTACATGAACGAGGAAGCGCTGCGGCTCACGCTTTCCACCGGCCGGGTCGTGTTCTACAGCCGCTCGCGCGAGGCGCTCTGGACCAAGGGCGAAACCTCGGGGAACTACCTGAATGTCGTCGACGTGAGCGCCGACTGCGACTCGGACGCGATCCTCGTGCTCGCCGACCCGCTCGGGCCGACCTGCCACAAGGGCACTGAATCCTGTTTCGCCGAGGCGGCTCCGGCCGATGTGCAGCGTGTCGCCTTCCTGACGCTGCTCGAGGCGACCATCGCGCATCGGGTGGCAGAGATGCCGGTGGGCAGCTACACGGCGCGCCTGCTGGCGGAGGGCCCGAGCCGCATCGCGCAGAAGATCGGCGAGGAAGGCGTCGAGACCGCGCTCGCCGCCGTCACGCGCGACGACGCCGGCGTGGTGAGCGAGTGCGCCGACCTGCTCTACCACGTGATGGTGCTGCTGAAGTCGCGCCATCTCTCGCTCGCCGACGTGGTCGACGAGCTGCGCTCACGGCACGGGACGCGTCCGTGAATCCGGCGCCGCAGCCAGCGAGATCATCAGGATCGCCGCTGCGGCGGTGACCAGCGCAGACGCCGCGAAGGCGGACGTCGAGCCGTAGCGCTCCCAGATCGTCCCGAACAGGAGCGCGCCCGGGAGGACCAGCAGGCCGCTCGCGAGGTGGTACAGGCCGAAGGCGGTGCCACGCTCCTCCGGCGCCGCGTGATCGCCGATCACGGATCGCTCCGCGGGCGCGGTGACGGCGAGCGTCGCCGAGTACGCCATGAACAGCCCCCAGACGCCGACGAGCCCGGGGCCAGCGAATGCGAGCAGGAGCAGCACGATCACGCGCAGCGTCCAGCCACCGAGCAGCAGCGGGACGCGCCCGACGCGGTCCGAGAGGATCCCGGCCGGCATCGCGATGAACATCTTGGCGACACTCGCAGCCGCCCACACGAGCGGCACCCAGACGACCTCGAGTCCCGCCTGCCGCGCCCACAGCACGACGAACACCTCGGGCACGCTCGCCAGCGCGAGCATCCCCGCCGCAATGATCATCGCCTTGAGACGGCCGTGCAGCGCGCCCCAGGAGAATTGCGGCGGCGCCGGGATCGACACCGACTTGCCCGCAGGCAGGCCGAGCAGGAGCAGCACCAGGACGAGCACGCCCGGCACGACCGACGCGAGGAACACGTGCTTCAGGTCCGCGTGGGCGGAGAGGAGCGCGAACGCGAGCAGGGGCCCGATCACGGACCCGGCGTGGTCCATCGACCGGTGGAAGCCGAAGGCGCGTCCCCGCTGCTCGGGTCCGGCGGCAGCCGCGATCAGGGCGTCCCGCGGCGCCGTGCGAAGGCCCTTGCCGACGCGATCCATGAAGCGCAGCAGGAGCACCGCGAACCAGCCGGCCGCGATGCCGATCAGCGGGCGCATCGAATTCGAGAGCGCATAGCCGCCGACGACCAGCGACTTCGGCGGCACCCCGCGGTCGGCGAGCCGTCCCGACACGAGCTTCAGTATGCTCGCCGTCGCCTCGGCGACGCCTTCGACGAGCCCGACTATCGCCGGGCCCGCGCCGAGCGTCGCCGTGAGGAAGATCGGCAGCAGCGGCGTGATCATCTCGCTCGCCGCATCGTTCAGCAGCGAGACGAGTCCGAGGACGACGACGGTGCGCGGGAGGGCGGAACGCACGGCGATCCGCGTACGGCGGGCTAGCGCCGTTCAGCCAGTATCCGCAGCATGCGACGGATCGGCTCCGCCGCACCCCACAGCAGCTGGTCGCCGACCGTGAAGGCCGACAGGTACTGGCCGCCCATCGAGAGCTTGCGCAGGCGACCGATCGGGATCTCGAGCGTGCCGCTCACCTTCGCGGGCGAGAGCTCGCGGATCGAGTCGTCGCGCGTGTTGGGCACGAGGCGCACCCATTCGTTGCCGCCCGCGATCAGCCTCTCGATCTCGGCGAGCGGCAGGTCGCGGTTCAACTTGATGGTCATCGCCTGGCTGTGGCAGCGCATGGCGCCGATGCGCACGCAGATGCCCTCGACCGGGATCGGGTTCGAGCTCCGGCCGAGGATCTTGTTGGTCTCGGCGACGCCCTTCCATTCCTCGCGGCTCTGCCCGTTGCCGAGGTCCTTGTCGATCCAGGGGATGAGGCTGCCGGCCAGCGCAGCGCCGAATTGGGACTTCGGCAGCGAATCGCTGCGCAGGCAGTCAGTGACGGCGCGGTCGATGTCCAGGATCGCGCTCGCCGGATCCTCGAGCAGCGCGGCCGCGGAAGCATGCGCGACGCCCATCTGCGCGAGCAACTCGCGCATGTTCGGCGCGCCGGCGCCGGACGCCGCCTGGTAGGTCATCGAGGTGATCCACTCGATGAGCCCGGCGCGGAACAGGCCGCCGAGCGCCATCATCATGAGCGACACGGTGCAGTTGCCGCCGATGTAGTCGCGGATGCCGGCGCGCAGCCCGCCTTCGATCACGTCGCGGTTGACCGGGTCGAGGATGATGATCGCTTCGTCCTTCATGCGCAGCGCGGAAGCGGCGTCCACCCAGTAGCCCTTCCAGCCCGCGGCACGCAGCCTGGGGTGGATGGCGTTCGTGTAGTCGCCGCCCTGGCAGGTGACGATCACGTCGCACGCGGCGAGCGCACCGATGTCGTTCGCGTCCTGCAGCGGGCCGACGCGCTTGCCGACGTCCGGCGCCGCGCCGCCCGCCTGTGACGTGCTGAAGAACACGGGATCGAAGTGCTCGAAGTCACGCTCGGCGACCATGCGCTGCATGAGCACCGATCCCACCATCCCGCGCCAGCCGACGATACCTGCCTTCACCCTGGTGTTCTCCGCCGGTCAGATGACGAATTCCTGCGCGGGCTCGCGCAGGTTGTAGGAGGAACTCATGACGTGTCCGTAGGCGCCCGTGTTCGCGATCAGCAGCGTGTCACCCTCGGCGGTCGGCGGCAGGAGCCGCTCGTGACCGAGATAATCCGCCGACTCGCAGATCGGGCCCACGACGTTGTAGACCTCGCTGCCGGGCTCGCCGCAGCGCGTCAGGTTCACGATGTCGTGGTGCGCCCCGTACAGCGCCGGCCGGATGAGCGAGTTCATGCCGGTCGCGACGCCCACGTACTGCACGGCGCCCTTGCCCTTGAGCTGCGTCACCTGTGCGAGCAGCACGCCGGCCGGCGCGACCAGGAAGCGACCCGGCTCGAGCCAGATCGCGAGCTGCGGGAAGCGCTTGCGCAGCTCGTCGATGACGCCCTGCAGCGCCGGCAGGTCGACCGGCACCTGTCCCGGCTTCTCGGGCACGCCCAGGCCGCCGCCGAGGTCCATCACGCGCACGTCCGGGAATCGCCGGGCGAGGTCGCCGAGCAGCTGGCCGACCTCGAGCCAGTTGCGCACGTCGAACACGCCGCTGCCGGTGTGCGCGTGCAGGCCGACCACGCGAGTGCCCGCCGACTTCACGTGGCGCTCGAGCTCGTCGAGCTCGAACAGCGGCACGCCGAACTTCGAATGCACTCCCGCCGTCCGGACGTGATCGTGGTGTCCGCGGCCGAAACCCGTGTCCACGCGCACGAGGATGTCGCGGCCGCGGAAGATCTCCGGCCACTTCTGCAGCGAGTACAGGTTGTCGAGCGTGAGGTGCACGCCCTGCGCGAGCGCCCACTCGTACTCGCTGCGGGGCGCGAAATTGGGCGTGAAGAGCACCTTGTCGCGATCGATGCCGGGTAACGTGGCGAGAACGTGCTCGCATTCGCCCTGGGAGACGCACTCGAACGCGAGGCCGAGCGCCGCGAAGCAGCGCAGGACCTCGGGATGAGAGTTGGCCTTCACCGCGTAGAAGATGCGCCCGACGCCGTCGATCGCCTGCAGCTGGCGCGCCGTGTGCTCGAGCGTGGCGCGGTCATAAACGTACGCACAGCCGTGGTCGCGCGCGATGCGCTCCAGCTCGGACCTGCGCCCCTGCCACCAGGGCGGGCCGCCGGCGGGAATCGCGGGCCCCACGCCGTGGATCTGCTCCCAGGTCGGGCCGAGCACCTCGTCGGACGGCGCATTGCGCACGATCACGTCGTGCAGCCGGCTCACCAGCCGGTCGCCCTGCTCCTCGTCCACCACGAAGGTGATGTTGAGGTCGTTGGCAGCCTGCGTGACGAGGTAGATGCGCTGCTCCTCGAAGAGCTCCAGCGCGTCGCCGAGGCGATGCAGCGTCGCGCGGATGCTGCGTCCCACGAGGCTGACCGCGGCGCACGGGCCGATCACTTCGACGCGGCACAGCTCGGACAGCGACGTCACGAGCGTCTCGAGCGCGCGCGCGTCGAGCGTATTCGCCGCCGGATCGAGCGAAACCGTCACGGTGGTCTCCGACGTGGAGACGAGGTCCACCGACAGGCCGTGCTCCTTGAAGACCGCGAACGCGTCGGCGAGGAAGCCGACCTGGTGCCACATCCCGAGCGTGTCCATCGAGATGAGCGTGATGCCCTTCTTGGTGCAGACCGCCTTGACGCGCGCAC
>VEPJ01000078.1 GCA_012026925.1 Gammaproteobacteria bacterium
GCTCGCCGAGCGTCTGCTCGATGCGTTCGCGGACCTTGTCGGCCGTGCCGACCGGGACCGTGGACTTGTCCACGATGATCCGGTACTCGCTCATGTGGCGGCCGATGGTCTCGGCGACGGCCAGGACATGCGAGAGATCCGCCGAGCCGTCCTCCTCGGGCGGGGTGCCGACCGCGATGAACTGGAACAGGCCGTGGGCGATGCCCTCCTCGGCACTGGTCGTGAACCTGAGCCGGCCCTTCTCGAAGTTGCGCTTCACGAGGACGTCGAGACCCGGCTCGTGGATCGGGATCTCGCCCTGCTGGAGGCGCGCGACCTTGCCTGCGTCGATGTCCACGCAGAGCACGTTGTTGCCGACTTCCGCGAAGCACGCGCCGGTCACGAGGCCGACGTAGCCCGAACCAAAAACTGTAACTTTCACGCGTAAGCCTTTGAGTTTGTTTACTTAATGCGCGCCTCGGAGGGCGCTGCGGAAAGCGGAATGATACCAGAACGCGGGAATTGGCCGGATTGGGGCGAGGTAGCGGGCCTAGATAGGACGTTTCCGCGGAAACGTGAGTAACGCGGTAGCGGTCAACGCCAGTAACGCGTCGGTCGCCGAGGTCATTCACGCATCACGGGTCCGCGTCGATCCGCCGCAGCGTCCCGGCGCGTTGCGCCTGGGTCGCGAGCAGGTCGAGCGTCCAGACGGCGTCGCGCCGCTCGCCCCGCCAGCGGCTCACGGCCGTGCGCGCGTCGATGCCCAGCCCCGATTTGGTGTGCGCTGCGACCAAACGGACCCAGTCACCCAACGGTTGCGTCCGCCCCGGCGCCGCCGAGCACAACGATTCACCGTTCGGCTTCACGAACCGCCAGGCGCCGTCATCCAGCCGCTGGATCACGATGCGTCCCTCGTGCACGGCGCGGTGATGCGTGCGGCACAGCGAGACGAGGTTCGAGAGTTTCGTCTCCCCGCCCTCGGCCCAGTGGTGGATGTGGTGGCCGTCCACGTAGCGCTTGTGGGTGCAGCCCGGGAAAACACAGCCCTGGTCGCGTGAGTTGAGCGCCCGACGTAGGGCCGGCGGGATCGTGCGCGTCTTGCGGCCGACGTCGAGCGGTTCCCCACGCTCGTCTTCGACGATTCTGACGACGCTCGCATCGCACGACAGCCGTCGGGCCGTCTCGATGGGGATCGCGGGGCCCTCCCCGAGCTCGCAGCGACCCGGTTCACGGGCCTGGAGCGAGTTCGCATCGACGTGCACGACGATGTGATGACGCTCGCCGCCGTTCAGCGCCTCGGCACCGTGCTTCAGGAAGCTTTCCGCCAGCAGCCCGAGCGCATCCGCGCGGCGGGCGGCGAAGGAGCACTTGACCTGAGGGGACGTTTCCGCGGAAACGTCACACGATCGCTGAGCGCATGACGTTTCCGCGGAAACGTCAGTAACGCGGTAGCGGTCAACGCCCTCGCACTCCTCCGCCAGTGGCAAATCCTTCATCGCCGCTTCCAGCGCACCCAGCACCAGCGCCCCCGACTCGGCCGGCAGCCGCGCCTTGATCACGAGCGAGCCGTCCTCGTCGTACGAGTAAGTGAGCCGCCGATTCGCCTGCTGCCGCTCCTCCCGCGACAGCTCGGCCGCTTCCTGGACCCGTCGGAACTGCCTGACGACGGTCTCGACATGATGCGCGGTGCCGTGCAGGGCGATGGTGAGCAGCAACTGCTCGGTGGCCGGACACGCCACCCGGGTGAGGGCGCGCACCTTCGAGTAACTGAGCTCCCCGCGTCCCATGGCCGCGCCGATCGCCGGCAGCCGTTCGAGCGCGTGGGCCACCCTCACCTTCTCGCGGGCCGCGCCGAGGTCGAGGCCGCACTTCCAGTTGAGCCAGTGGGCGCAGGACTGGGTCATCCCGTCGTGCCAGCCCTGGCGACGATCGAACTCGGCGATCAGGGCCAGCCAGCGGCGGTGGGCGGCGTTCAGGTGGCCGGCGAGCTCGGTGATCTGCGCCTCGAGGTCGCGGGTGGTCAGTTCCGTGCCGTCCATGACGCTCTCCGGGAGACTGTTATTATATACAGTACTCTACCTGAAAACGCATTAAAAGCAATGCCTTACCTTGATTCTTCCGCTGAGAATATGCTTCGCAAACGTGCAATTTTCGCTCGCCGAAAATTGCTCGTCGGGGCGTCAAGGGGCCCACCGTAAGAGGCAGCGACCACCCGCCCCGATGCACCTGCCCGTGCCGGGCATGTCATGCCACCGACCGGCCGCGGACTGCAGCCCCGCGTACGGCCACAGGGTGCAGCCCCGCGAACGGCCTCAGACCCCTGCCCGCTTCCTCAGCGCAGCCACGCACCGTTCGGCAGTCTTCCCATCCCAAAGGGCCGGTCGCCGCCCCGTCGGCCAGCGCCCGCCGAGCACCTCCTCGACCTGCGCGTAGAGTGCCTCGGGTTTCACCAACCGGTTGGAGCCCTCGGACACGGTGATCGGCCGCTCCGTGTTCTCCCGCAGGGTCAGGCACGGGATGCCGAGGTACGTGCTCTCCTCCTGCACGCCGCCGGAGTCGGTGATGACCGCCCGTGCGGTGCGGACGAGGTTCATGAACTGGATGTAGCCCAGCGGCTCGGTGAGCGTGATTCGCGCAGCCGCGGCAGGAGCGGCAGCAGTGGAAGGAGCGGACGGAGCGGCAGTGGCGGCTCCCGACTCGGCAACGCCACCCGTCAACGCATCGAGCAGCCCGAATTCCTCGAGCTTCTTCCTGGTGCGCGGGTGGACTGCGAACACCAGCGGCAGGTCGCGCGAGACGGCGACCAGCTGCTGCACGAGCGGCTCGAGATTCTCGCGACGATCGACGTTCGACGGCCGGTGAAGCGTGACGACCGCATATCCGCCGGGCTCCAGCCCCATCGAGTCCCGCGTGCCGTCGGCCTCGATGGCAGAACGCATCATCTCGAACGAGTCGATCATGATGTTGCCGACGCGATCGATCTTCGACGCCGGCACGCCCTCGCTCGCGAGGTTCTCGTCCGCGTCCGGCGACGGCGTCCAGAGCACGTCGCAGATCGCGTCGGTCACCAGGCGGTTGATCTCCTCGGGCATGCGACGGTCGCCGCTGCGGAGCCCCGCCTCGAGGTGGATCACCGGGATCCAGAGCTTGGTGCCCACCATCGCGCAGGCCGCCGTGGAGTTCACGTCGCCCACGACCACGATCCAGTCTGGCCTCTCGCGCATCGCCACCTTTTCGTAGGCGATCATCACGCCGCCCGTCTGCTCGGCGTGCGTGCCGCTGCCCACCTCGAGGTGAAAGTGCGGCGTGGGCAGCCGAAGGTCGCGGAAGAACGCGTCCGACATGTTCGCGTCGTAGTGCTGGCCGGTGTGCACGATCTGCGGCCGGCACCACGCCTCGCGGGCGAGCGCGTGGTACAGCGGCGCGATCTTCATGAAGTTCGGCCGCGCAGCGGCGACCAGGTGGACGGAGACGGTCTTCATGACCCGTCAGTGTATGACGCCGCAGCGTCCGGGTCGTGACGCAGGTCGAAGAACGGCCTCGGAACTCTAGGGGGTCCCGGACTCGCCGACTCCGCTCTCGGCCTCGAGCGGCGGGATCTTGCGGCGATAGGCCGGCGGCAGGTAGCGCAGGAAGCTCCTGGCGTGCTGGATCAGGTAGACGGTGCCCACGCCCACGACCGCGAGCACGACCAGCGAGACCGCCTCGGGCACGCCGGCCTGGGCAGCCGCGAGGCCCGTGCCCGCGAAGAGGATCGAGGAGCCGATCGCGATGCCGAAGATGCTGCGGACGCCGAAGCCCGCTGCCGTCAGCACGTGGTGGAAATGCTGGTTGTCGGCGCGGAACGGCGAGCGGCCGGCCAGCAGTCGGCGCAGCGTGGACCACAGCAGTTCGAACAGCGGCCACGCGACGAGCCAGAGCGCAGTGACGGGCTGGACGAGCGCCTTCGGGCCCTGGGTCAGTTCGATGCAGAGCAGCGCCACCAGGAAACCCAGGATCGTGCTGCCGGCGTCACCCATGAAGCAGCGGATGGACTCGTTGAACTTGAGCGGCGCATTGAAGACGAGGAACGCGACCACCGCGCCGATCATGACGCTCGACTGCGACACCGCGAGGCCGTTGCCGCTGATGGACGCCACGCTCGCGAGGAAGATGAACGCAGACAGCGCCACGCCGCCCGCGAGCCCGTCCATGCCATCCAGCATGTTGAAAGCATTGATCGAGCTCATGATCAGCAGCGCCGTGAACGGATACGCCGCCGCGCCGAGCTGCACCTCGCCGCTGCCGAACGGACTGCCGATCGAGGTCACCAGCACGCCCGCGCCGAGCATCATCGGGAGCGTCGCGCCGAACTGCACCACGAGCCGGATCCAGGGCGAGAGGTTGAAACGATCGTCGAGCAGGCCCACCACGATCAGCATCGTGGCGGAGACGAGCAGGTAGTTGATCTCGGCGAACCCGCCGCCCGAGATGGCGAGCCCGAAGACGATGCCGAGGAACATCGCCAGCCCGCCCATGAGCGGGATGTCGCCATGATGCGTCTTGTGGCCGCCGGGCCGGTCGATCAGGTCGACGGCATAGGCCAGCGGGCGCAGGGCGATGATCGCGAGGAAGGTGACGAGGAAGCTCGCCCCGGCGATGGCAATCAGATGGGTCATGACGTCCTGCGAAAACCGGAAGTTCGGGCAGCCGATCCTGGGCCGACCCACCATTCAGCCGCGGAATTATACCATCAGGCGCGCGCGTCGCCCTCGTGATCCAGGTACCACCGATACGTGCTGGCGAGTCCTTCCGGCAGCGGGACTTGCGCTTTCCAACCCATTGCGCTAAGGCGCGAGACGTCGAGCAATTTGCGCGGAGTCCCGTCGGGTTTCGACGTGTCGAAGCGCAGCGTGCCCTCGAACCCGACCACCTTCGCGACCGTCTCGGCGAGTTCGCGGATCGTCAGGTCGTTGCCGCAGCCGACGTTGACCAGGCCCTCGTCGGAGTAGTTCCGCATCAGGAACACGACGGCATCCGCGAGGTCGTCCACGTGCAGGAACTCGCGGCGCGGCTTGCCCGTGCCCCACACGACGACCTCGGCGGCCCCGCTCCGCTTCGCCTCGTGGAACTTGCGCATCAACGCCGGGAGCACGTGCGAGTTCTCGAGGCTGAAGTTGTCGCCCGGCCCGTAGAGGTTGGTCGGCATCGCCGATATCGCGTCGAAGCCGTACTGGCGCCGGTACGCCTGGCACATCTTGATCCCGGCGATCTTGGCGATCGCGTACCACTCGTTCGTCGGCTCCAGTGGGCCGGTGAGCAGCGAGTCCTCGCGCAGGGGCTGCGGCGCGAGTTTCGGGTAGATGCAGCTCGAGCCGAGGAACAGCAGCTTCTTCGCGCGATACCGCCAGGCCGCGTCGATGACGTTGGTCTGGATCTGCAGGTTGTCGCGGATGAAGTCCGCGGGATAGGTGTCGTTCGCGTGGATGCCGCCGACCTTCGCCGCGGCGAGGAACACGTATTCCGGCCGCTCGGCGGCGAAGAAAGCGTCGACGTCGGCCTGCGAGCGCAGGTCGAGTTCCGCGTGCGTGCGGAGGACCAGGTTCGGGAAACCGTCCCGCCGCAGCCGGCGCACGATTGCGGCGCCCACGAGGCCGCGATGCCCCGCGACGAAGACGCGGTCGCCGCTATTCATGGTAGCTGTAGGTGCGGTAGCCCTCGCGCCGCACCATCGCGTCGCGGCGCGCGTGCTCGAGGTCGGCGTCCACCATCTCGTGGACGAGATCGTCGAAGCTGCGCTCGGGCTTCCAGCCGAGTTGCCTGCGGGCCTTGGTCGCGTCCCCGAGCAGCGTGTCCACTTCCGTCGGGCGGAAGTAGCGCGGGTCGATGCGGATCACGGTCTTGCCGGACATGGTATCCACGCCGTGCTCGTCCACGCCGTTACCGCGCCACTCGATGCGCATGCCGAGCCGCGCGCCCGCGCGCTCGACGAACTCGCGGACCGAGTGCTGCTCGCCCGTCGCGATGACGTAGTCCTCGGGCTCGGACTGCTGCAGCATCAGCCACTGCGCGAGCACGTAGTCCCGGGCGTGGCCCCAGTCGCGCCGCGCGTCGAGGTTGCCGAGAAACACGCTCTCCTGCAGGTCCTGCGTGATGCGGGCGAGCCCGCGCGTGATCTTGCGCGTCACGAAGGTCTCGCCGCGCACCGGCGACTCGTGATTGAAGAGGATGCCGCTGCAGGCGTAGAGCCCGTAGGCCTCGCGGTAATTGACCGTGATCCAGTGTGCGTAGAGCTTGGCCGCGGCATACGGCGAGCGCGGATAGAACGGCGTCCGCTCGGTCTGCGGCGTCTCCTGCACCTTGCCGTACATCTCGGAGGTCGAGGCCTGGTAGAACCGCGACTTCTTCTCGAGGCGCAGGATGCGGATCGCCTCGAGCAGGCGCAGCGTCCCCAGCGCGTCGGCATTCGCCGTGTACTCCGGCGTCTCGAACGACACCGCGACGTGGCTCTGCGCCGCGAGGTTGTAGATCTCGTCGGGCTGCACCTGCTCCATCACTCGGATCAGGTTGGTCGCATCGGTGAGATCCCCGTAGTGCAGGATCATCCGGACCCCTTTCTCGTGCGGGTCCTGGTAGAGGTGGTCGATGCGATCCGTGTTGAAGAGCGACGCCCGGCGCTTGATGCCGTGGACCTCGTAGCCCTTGCCGAGCAGGAACTCCGCCAGGTACGCGCCGTCCTGGCCCGTGATGCCGGTGATCAGGGCTCGCTTGGTCATAGGGGGCGGAATTTTACAGGTATTCCATCAACTTGGCCGGGAACCGGGTCCAGAGCAGCGCCATGTTGGTCGGGATGCCGTTCTGCCGGCACGCACGCAGGATCTCGCGGTTGATCGTGAGGGTGCTCCTGATGCCCCGCGTGCTCGCCCCGCCCGTGTGCATGCGGACGAACACGCGCGGCAGGTACTCGAAGCCGATGCGCTCCCGGCCGAAGAGCCGCGCGACGAGTTCGAAGTCGCCCGCGATGCGGTAGGAGGCGTCGAAGCCACCGAACTGCTCGAACAGGCGCCGCTTGAGGAACAGCGACGGGTGTGCCGGCATCCAGCCGAATCGCAGTCGCTTTGCCGAGAACCGCTGCGACGAGTAGCGACGCACGACCGTGCCGGGCGCGTCCGGCCGGACGAATTCCACGTCGCCGAACACCGCGCTCGTCTGCGTGCGCTCGAAGGTCTGCTGCACGGCCGCCACGACATCGGGCGCGGTGTACACGTCGTCCGCGTTCAGGAAGGCAACCACCTCGCCCGTCGCGAGCCGGAGTCCCTTGTTGAACGCGTCGTAAATGCCGGAATCGTGTTCGGAGACGACTTTCGCAAGGCGCGCGGAATGCCTGCGGACCACGCCCATCGTGCCGTCGGTCGAGAGACCGTCCACGACGATGTGCGCGATGTCCGGGTAGGTCTGCCGCTGCACGGACTCGAGCGCCGAGCCGATGGTGTGCTCGGCATTGCGCACGGCGGTGATGATGGAGATCTTCATGCGCGGAGCCCGCGAGCGACGGCATAGATCTCGAGCAGCCGCTCGAGGTTGCGCTCGGGCATGTACTCGCTTTCGAAGCGCTTGCGGGCGCCCGCACGCAGCACCGTCCGCTGTTGCGGATCCTGCCAGAGGCGACGGACTTCCGTAGCCAGCGAGTCCGGATTCGACGGCTCGAAGTGCTGGCCCGTCTGCCCGGGGATGACGAGCTCCGCGAGACCGCCGATCCGCGAAGCCACGACGGGCGTGCCGCGCGCGTAGGACTCGACCAGCACGAGCGGGAAGCCCTCGAAGCACTCCGAGGCGATGATCTGCAGCTCGGCCCGGCCGATGAGGTCCAGCACCTCGTTGCGCGGCTGCATGCCGACGAACTCGACGGGCAACCCGTTGCGTTCGGCCTCCTCGCGCATCTCGCCGAGCAGTGGCCCGTCGCCGACCACCTTGAGTGGCACGTCGCGCAGCTGCTGCCAGGCCCTGAGCAGCGTGCGCACGCCCTTCTCTTCCGAGAGTCGCGCGGCGAACACCGCGTAGCCGCCCCCGCCCGCGCTCGCCGGGCCGGTGGAATCCACGAAGTTGGGCTTGATCAGGATCCGGTCGCGCGGCAGCCCCTCGGCCGCGAAGCGATCCGCCGCGAACGAACTCAGCGCCACGTACACGTCCACCAGGTTCGTGAACGTGCCGTTCGCCCAGTTCCGGTGGAGCATCCACGCGACCGCAGCGGATCCAGCGCGTGAATCGCGGTAGCACTTGTGGCGCACGCCGGCCCACGGCTTCCCGGCCGTGCACTCCTGGCAGACCTGCCCCGCCCGGAAGAACGTGGCCGCGCAGCAGACGAGGCGATAGTTGTGCAGCGTCTGCACGACGGGCACGCCGAGGTCGCGACAGGCGGCATACGCGCTCGGCGAGATCAGCGGGAACGTGTTGTGGAAGTGCGCGACGTCGGGCCGCTCGTGGCGCAGGATCCGCGTGAGCTCCGCGTACGTGTGCCGCGACCAGGACATGCTCGATGCCGTGCGCAGCACCTGCATCCGGTCGTTCTGGTCCACCTCGTCGTTGCTCTTGGTGTAGGACACGACCTGCACGCCCGCGTCCTCGAGCAGTTCCTTCTCCTGGCGGACGACGACGTCCTCGCCGCCGGGCGTGCCGGAGCGGTAGAAGTTGTGCAGGAGCAGGACCTTCGGCAGGTCCGGTCGACGCACGCGAGGCTTCGTGCGCGGGCGCGCCGCCAGCGCGAGGTTCGGCACCAGCTGCCGGTAGATCGACAGCAGCGACTGCAGGTTGGCCTCGGGTGTGTAGCTCGACTCGAAACGGGCCCGTGCCCCGGCGCGCAGTCGCTGGCGCAAGGCCGGGCTGTCCCACAGGCGCCGCACCCGATCGACGAGCGCCTCGACGTCACCCGGCGGGAAGTGGAAACCCGTCGCCCCGTCCTCGACGATCTCCTCGAGGCTGCCGATGCGCGACGCGATCACCGGCGTGCCGCGCGCGTACGCCTCGACGATCACGAGCGGAAAGCCTTCGAACCACTCCGAGCAGACGACCTGCAGGTCCGCGCGGCCGATGATCTCGAGCACCTCGGAGCGCGGCCGCATGCCGAGGAATTCCACGGGCAGTTTCTCGGCCGCGGCGATCGCGCGCATTTCGGCCATCATCGGGCCGTCGCCGACGATCTTGAGCGGCACGTCGCGAAGCCGCTTCCAGGCCTCGAGCAGCGTGCGGACGCCCTTCTCTTCCGACAGTCGCGCGGCGAAGACGGCATAGCCGCCGCCACCGGGACTCGGCGGGTCCGGCGAGTCGACGAAATTCGGCTTGATGACGATCCGCTCGGGAGGCAGGCCCTGCGCGGCAAACCGCGCGGCCGCGAACTGGCTCAACGCGATGTAGCGGTCCACGAGGCTCGTGAACGTGCCGCTGCTCCAGTTGCGGTGGAGCATCCAGGCGACGGCCAGCGAGCCCGGCATGGAGTCTCGATAGCAGCGGTGCCGGACGGCCGCCCACGGCGAGCGCGAAGTGCAGATCTCGCAGACGCGGCCGTCGCGATAGAACGTGCCCGCGCTGCAGACCAGGCGATAGTTGTGCAGCGTCTGCACGACGGGGATGCCCGCCTCGCGGCAGGCCGCGAACGCGCTCGGCGAGATGAGCGGGAACGTGTTGTGGAAATGCGCGACGTCCGGCCGCTCGCGCCGCACGAGGCTCGCCACCTCCGCGTGCACCGGCCGCGACCACGCCATGCGCGCGGCCGTGACTGCCACCTGGGTGACGTGGCTCTCGTCCACCTCGTCGTTCGACCGCTCGTAGGTGACGACCTCGGCCCCGGCCTGCTCGAGCAGCGCCCGCTCCTGCCGGAACACCGCGTCCTCGCCACCCGGCGTCCCGGACCGGTAGAAGTTGTGGACGAGGAGGATCTTCACGCCCGGCCCTCGGGCGCGTCGCGCCGCACGAACACGAAATTGGCGTGCTCGGTCGCGACGAGCGCGTAACCCGCGGCGCGCAGTTCGCGGACGCGCTGGCCGACCCGGAACAGCGCCAGCGGCGATAGCGGACTGTGGAGTTCGTCGAACTCGACGAGCAACTGTGCCGGACGGACGCCGCTCGAAAGGAGGTCGTCGAGCACCGCGTATTCCGCTCCCTCGATGTCGAGCTTCATGAGCGCAAGTTCGGCGACCCCGCGCTCGGCGAGGAGGGTCGAAACCCGGTGCGCGGGCACCTCTATGTAGTCCGACGTGTGCTGGAGATTGAGCGCGGAGTGACTGACGTGGGCCGGGTTCTTCGGGGCGAAGAGCCGCAGCGTGCCGTCCTCGCGCCAGAGCGCCGCGCCGATCATCTCGAAGCGGCCGGCGTCGAAGCCCTCGAGATCGTACGTTTCGCTGCTGCCGACGATCGTGCACGGCCGACCAGCCTGCGCCGCTTCGAGCAGGCCGCGAACGTGAGCCAGTGCCCTCGGCGTGGGATCGACGCAGAGCACGCGCATGCCGAATCGTGCGTCCAGCGCCACGTCGAAGGAGACGTCTTCCCCCGCTCCCGCACACAGCGCCACGCGGCCGGGACCCAGCAGGCGCGGCACGCACAGCCAGCCGCCGTATTGCGTGCCGAATCGTTCGAGCGCGGCCTTACCGCTCTCCCGGTAGCGCGCCGCGAGCAGGGCCTGCATCAGCCTTCCGAGGGCGAGACGCAGCCGGCTCATTTCGCGGCCTCCACGTACAGCGAATCCGGCTTGTACTGCCGGCCCTCGGCGTCGACGTCGAGGCCGTACGTTTCCCAGCCGGGTATGCGACTGCGGTCGTGGGCGACGACCGCGATGTCGCGGAACCCGCAGTCCCGCAGCAGCGCCGCGAGGTTCTCGGAGTCGTACATCCACTGGTGGGTCTCGCCGCGCGCACGGGCGTCGCCGAAGATCCGCGTGTAGAGGGCCCGCTTCCAGCCGCGCAGCGGCCGAGCAGCCGCGGCGTCCTTCCGCACGCTCTGCTCCAGGAGTTCGCCGACACTCGCGTCGTGCGCCGACGAAGACTGCGCGCCCCTCCCTGCCCGCGCCGCCTCGAGGCTCGCGACATAACGGCGCGCAAGGATCTCGAGATCCGGCACGACGATGCGCTGCACGCCGCCCGGTTTGAGCACTCGCCGCACCTCGGCCTGGAAAGCCGGTACCGCGTCGCGGTCGATGTGCTCGAGCACGTGCGAATGATACACGACGTCGGCAGACTCGTCCGGCAACGGGATACCGCGCGTGAGGTCGTGCGCGACGATGTTATCCGGCAGCGAGCGGTACCGCTCGAGCCGCTCGCCCCGCAGCACCAGCGGCGGCAACCAGCGGAGCAGCGGATTCGACCGGAACCGCAGATAGACCGACCAGTCCACGTTCAGCACGTCGGGATGGGCCGACGACTTGGGCCCGCAGCCGAGGTTCACGACCTTGCGGCTCATGCGGCGGCCCTCGCCGGCGGACGGCCCGCGAAATCACGCAGGCGGCCGGCCGCGATCTTCTGCCAGTTGAAGCGGTCGAGCATCTTCGCTGCGCCCGCGGCCCCCAGCTCCGCGCGCAGCGGCGCACTCGAAAGCTCTTCCAGCACCCGCACCATGTCCCCGAGGTCGTTGGTGCGGTATACGCGGCCATTGCCCTCGACGTGGTCGCGATAGATCACGTCCGCGACCACGAGCGGCAGCGCGCAGGCCGCCGCGTCGAGCATCGAGGTGCTCTCGATGGTCGGCCACACTCCGATGTCGGCAGCGCGGTAGTAGCGGCCGAGTTCGCGGTACGGCATGAAGTCCACGACCACGCTCGCCGGGCATTGCGCGATGCGCTCGCGCTGCACGCCGTCGCCGATGAAGAGGCCGCGGAACGGCAAGCCCTTGCCGCGCAGTTGCTCGACCGCCTGGGCCACGATCAGCGCGTTCTTCGCCTCGGTCATCTTGCCCGAGTAGACGCACACGATGTCCTCGGGCGCGAACCCGAGTTCGGCTCGCAGCCTCGCGCGCTCGGCGCGATCTGCCTCGTTCGCCAGCGGATGGAAGACGTCCGTGTCCACGCCGAGGTGCACGACCCGCACCTTCTCCTTCTGCACGCCGAAGAACCGCCAGGCGATCTCGCCGCAGTCCGACGTCGGCGCATAGCAGAGCTCCGTGCCGAGGCTCACGAGCCGGCCCGGCAGCCAGCGCGTCACGAGGCAGCGCAGCCCGGCGAGCGTGAGGAACGGCCGGCGCACCCTGGCGAGCGGAAACAGGATCGCCGCCGTGTGACTGCCCGTGAACAGGCGGTAACCGAGCCTCGAGCGGCTCATGGCCGCCTGCAGCGGCAGCCACCCGATGGCCACCGACGAGTAGACGACGTCCGGCCGCAGTTCCGCCAGCTTGTCGTGCAGCCCGATCGCCCGCGGGAACCCCAGGGTGCGGTGGTGCTTCAGCACGTGCACGGTGTAGCCGTCGGCCTCCTGCACCGCGCCCGCCTCGAGCGGCCGCTGCTGGAACTGGCCGTAGGTCTTCTGGAAGTCCGGCAGGTAGTGATAGGCGGCGAGATCGAGCACCACGAGGTGCACGTCCGCGCCCTCGCGCGCCATGTAGCGCGGCAACATGGTCGTGAGATAACCCATGTCCGGCGCGTACGTCTCGGAGAGGACGACGACTCTCACCTGCGGTCCCGCGGTCAGCCCCGGAACGAGCGGATCGCCGCGACGACGTAGTGCACCATCTCCGCCGTCATCTCGGGATAGATCGGCAGCGACAGGATGCGGTCCTGGTTGCGCGCGGCGTTCGGCACGTCCGACGCCGACATCCCGAGGTACTGGTAGGCCTGCATGAGCGGCAGCGCCACGGGATAGTGAACGCCCGTCTCGATGCCTTGCCGCGTGAGATGCGCGCGCAGGGCGTCGCGGTCGTCCACCTGGATGACGTAAAGGTGATAGACGTGGGTCGAGCCCGGCCGGACGCGCGGACGGGCCACCCAGTCGATCGAGGCCAGTTCCTGGTCGTACCAGCCGGCGACCCGGCGACGGGCCTCGGTCCATTCGCCCAGGTACTTGAGCTTGGCCGTGAGCAGGCTCGCCTGCAGGCCATCGAGCCGGCTGTTGATGCCTTCCAGCTCGTGCTGGTGCTTCACGAGCGCGCCGTGGTTCGCGTACATGCGGCAGCGGCGCGCAAGCTCGTCGTCGTTCGTGATGATCGCGCCCGCGTCCCCGTAGGCGCCGAGGTTCTTGCCGGGGTAGAAGCTGAACGTCCCCGCCACGCCGAACGTGCCGACCCGGCGGCCCGCTCGCTCGGCGAAATGCGCCTGCGCGCAGTCCTCGACCAGGTGCACTCCGCGGGAGGCCGCCAGCTTCTCGAGCACTTCGACCTGCGCCGCCTGGCCGTAGAGGTGGACCGGGATGATGGCGCGCGTGTGCGGCGTGATGTTGCGCTCGACCTGCTCCACGTCGATGTTGCCGTACTCGTCCACGTCCACGAACACCGGGAGCGCGCCCGCCTGCGAGATCGTCTCGGAGGTCGAGATCCAGCTCGCGGCGGTCGTGATCACCTCGTGCCCGAGCCCGACGTCGAGCATGCGCAGCACGATGTAGATCGCGTCGGTGCCGTTCGCGCAGGAGATGCAGTGCTTCACGCCGTACGCCTCGGCGTAGGCGCGCTCGAATTCGCGCACGAATTCGCCGCCGATGAACGCGGTCTTCCCGATCACCTCGCGGAATGCCGCGTCGAACTCCTCCTGGTGGGCGAGGTACTGGGCGTGGAGGTCGACGAATGGAATGCGCACGGTCGGTCCTTTCTCAGAGGGCCCGCAGCAGCCGTGCCGGGTTCCCCGCATAGATGCCCTTGACGAGCAGGTCGCGCGTGACGACGGCGCCTGCGCCCACCACCACGCCGTCGGCGATCTTCACCGGCAGGATGGTCGCGTTCGAGCCGATCGAGACGTCATTGCCGATCGTCGTCGCGCCCCACTTCGCTCGATCGCGCCCGGCGGGCCCGCCCGTCCGGAACGTGTCGTTCACGAACATGACGCCGTGCCCGACGAAACAGCGGTCGCCGATGGTGACGAGGTCGCAGATGAAGGCGTGCGACTGGATGCGGCAGTCGCTGCCGATCACCGCGCCGCGCTGGATCTCGACGAACGGCCCGACGAAGCTGCGGTCGCCGATCCGGCAACCGTACAGGTTGACCGGGCGCACGACCCGCACGTCCACGCCGAACTCGACGTCCACGATCGCGGCGTCGCCGAAGCGCGGGGTGTTCGTCACGCGCCGCCCATGGGTGAGGCCTGGCCGAGGCGGCAGAGCTTCGGGGCGAAGCGCAGCGGAACTTCCCGGCCGGTCTCGATGGACTCGTAGATCGCGGAGATGAGCTCGAGGCTCTTGCGCCCCTCGAGGCCGTCCACGAGGTGCTGCTTGTCGGTCACGATGCAGTCCACCACGTGCTCGTAGTACGCCTGGTGGCCGAAACCGTACACGTTCGGGGGGTTCACCGAGTACTTCGCGAGGACGTCTGCGTCGCCGGGCTGCACGGGCTCGAACTGCCAGGTGCGCATCTCGTTCACCGCGAAGCCGCCGATCTCGACCGTGCCCCGCTCGCCGAGCAGCGAGATCGAGCCTTCGAGATCCTTCGGGCGCGCCGCGGTCGTGGCCTCGATGACGCCGAGCGCGCCGCTGCGGAACTTGAGCACGACCACCGCCGTGTCCTCGGCCTCGATGTCCACCAGCGCCGTGGTAGCCATAGCAAACACGGAATCCACCGCCCCCATCATCCACTCGAGGAGATCGACGTGGTGGCTCGCCTGGTTCGAGAGCACGCCGCCGTCGAGGGCCCAGGTGCCGCGCCACGCGTCCTGGTCGTAGTAGTCCTGCCTGCGGCACCAGCGCACGCGCACGGTGCCGAGGACGAGCCGGCCGAAACGCCCGGCCTCGAGCGCCTCGCGCAGCTTGACCACCGGGACGTTGAACCGGTTCTGCTTCACGACGAAGAGCTTCACGCCGTGCGCGTCGCAGCTGCGGATCATCGCGTCGGCGTCGTCGAGCGTGAGCGCCATCGGCTTCTCGACCACGATGTGCTTGCGGTACGGCGCCAGCGCCAGCACGTCGCGCGCGTGGTGGCCGCTCTCGGTCAGCACCACCAGGACGTCGATCGCCTCCCGGCGGCACATCTCGTGCATGTCGGTGTAGTACGGGACGCCGAAGGGGGCGGCGGTCCGGCGGGCCTTCTCCTCGACGAGGTCGCATACGGCCGCGAGCTCCGCGCCTGCGATCTGCCGGTGCCCGAGCAGTTCGGAGTGCCGCTTGGCGATCCGGCCGCAGCCGACCAGCGCGAATCTCAACATCCTGCAACCCCGACGCCGCGGCCGGCCCTGAAAATTCGAGGCGCGAATGTTACCAGCGCCCCGGACCGCGTCCAAAACCGTTTAGACCCAGTCCACCTCGCTGGCCCGGGACCAGAAGGCCATGTTGACGAGCCGCCAGACGTGGGGCGGCCAGCGGCCTTCCGACCCGAGCGCCGCTCCGATCTCGCGGCGCACCGCGCCCTGCTCGAGGAATGGCAGCGCGTCGAAGGGCGCCCGGGAGACCCAGTCACCGAGCCCCCTGAGCCAGGCACGCTCGGGGACGGCAAACCCGACTTTCTCACGCCGCAGGATGGGCTCCGGCACGAGGTCGGCGATGGCGGCCCGGAACACGCTTTTCGTCTCGCCGTCGTTCGCGACCAGGTATTCGTCGGGCAGCGACAGCGCGAACCGGGCCAGCTCCGGCGTGCAGTACGGGACGCGGCTCTCGATCGAGAAATGCATCGAATTGCCGTCCTCGTAGCGCAGCAGGGCCGGCAGCGTGAGGTGCTCCACGGCGAGCTTCAGCTCCTCGCGCAGTGCGTCGCGGCCCCGGCCGTGGTCCCGCAGGCGCGGCTGCACGCCGTGGCTCCGGAACCATCCGGCATCGAGCCAGGCCGGGAATGCCGGCTCTCCGAACACGCCGGCTACCGCGCCCTGCAGCGAGCGTGGAAGAAGCCGTCCGGCCGCCGTCGCGAGCATCCGCGCCCGGAAGACGCGCACGTTGCTCGGGGTCGCGCCGATCACGCGCCACGCCGTCGCGAGCCGCAGGCCCGCCAGCAGGCCCGTGATGCGGGCGCCCACGAAGGTGTAGTAGCCGCCGAAGATCTCGTCCGCGCCCTGCCCGTCCAGCATCACCTTGATGCCGGCCTCGTGCGCGAGCTGGAAGACGCGGAATTGCGCGTAGATGCTCAGGCTTTCGAACGGCAGTTCCTGAGCACGCATCAGGGCGTCGATGTCCGATGCGACGTCGGTCGCCCGGGGCCGGACCTTGTGCGCCACGGTCCCGGTCACGAGGTCCACGTACGGCTCCTCGGCGATCGCCGGGTCGTCCGCGATGAAAGAGAACGTGTGCATCGGCCCGCGCTTGCCGAGCGCGCGCGTCGCCGCCATCACGATCGCAGTCGAATCGAGCCCCCCGGAGAGGCAGGAGCCGACCGGCACGTCGCTCCGCAGGTGCAGGGCCACGGAGGCGTCGAACAACCGGCGCACTTCGGCCGTGGCTTCGGCGAAACCGACGTCGCTCCGCTCATCGAGGTCGATGGCCCAGAACCGCTTCGGACCCTCGACGCGCAACGAGTCGAGATCGACTTCGAGGTAGTGCGCGGCCGGCAGGCGCTCGATCCCGTCGAAGAGCGTCTGCGGTGCCGCATCGCGCTCGCCGTAGCGCAGGTACTGGTACGCGCGGGCGGCATTGCCGCGGCGGCCGACGCCCGGCAGTCGCAGCAGCGCCTTGATCTCGGAGGCGAACGCGAGTTCCCCGGGCCGCCGCGCGAGATAGAGCGGCTTGATGCCGAAGTGGTCGCGGGCGAGCAGCACCTTGCGTTCCTGCACGTCGAGGATCGCAAAGGCGAACATGCCGACGAGCCGCGGCAGCATCGCGGCGCCCCAATGGCGGAACGCCTCGAGCAGGACCTCGGTGTCGCTCGCCGTGAGGAAGGTGGAGCCCAGGGACTCGAGCTCGCGCCGGAGTTCGAGGTAGTTGTAGATCTCGCCGTTGTAGGTGACCCAGTAGCGGCCATCGGCCGTCGCCATGGGCTGATGACCGGCGGCCGTCAGGTCGATGATCGAGAGGCGGCGGTGCCCGAACGCACAGTTGAACCCGGCCAGGTCCGCCGCGGCGACCGGCGGGAGCGCGATCTCGCGGATCGTGTCCGGACCGGAGAGCGCAAGCGCCCGACCCGGCCGCGTCGCGAACAGCAGGTAGCCCTCGTCGTCCGGCCCGCGGTGGCGGATCGCGTGGACGGCCGCCTGCAGGTCGTGCCCGCCCAGCGAGAGCGGTCGTTGCGACAGGATGCCGAGGATTCCGCACACGGTGAGATCGTCCCGTCAGGCGAGCTTTCGCCCGGCAAGGCCATCGCTGCCGCTCGCGGCGAACAGCAGCACGGCGTAGAGGATGTACGCGAGCGTGGCGGCGAGTCCGTACGCAAGAACCGCCGTCTCGCGCCCTCGATCGCGCAGGAAGTACATCGCGACGATCGGGCCCACGAGGAATGCGGCATCGAAGGCGAATTTCCACGCCGGGCGATTCATGACCACGAGCAGGCGGCTGACCGGGCTCACGATCGCCGACGTCCACCACATCGGCAGGAGCAGCAGCATCAACCAGCCGGCGACCCGCCATTCGTGGCCGAAGATCCAGCGGAACACGATCGGCGCCGCGAGGCAGGCGGGCACGTAGATGACCGTGGCGAGCAGCGCCAGCCTCGATGCGGTCCGCAGCAGCAGGTTGCGCACGGCGGGCCCGCCCTGTGCGCGGGCCGATGTCGCGTGGGCATGGAAGACGTCGGCGACGCTGGCGCCGATCAGGGCTGCCGGCACGGACGCGGCTCGCCACACGAGCGCGAACTGGCCTGCGGCCGAGGTCCCGAACAGGGTCGCGATCACGGGCAGCGGCAGCGCCGCGGCGAGCGCGTCGAGCAGGCTCGACGGCAGCACGACGAACGGGTAGCGCCAGGCCCGCCGCAGGCGTTCGCCCAGCACAGGCCTCGTGCCGCCGCTCCACCGCTCGCGAAGCACGGGCCGGGCGCCGCGCCACAGCCGACCGATCCCGAGCAGCCGTCCGACGAGATCGCCCAGCAGCAGGCCGGGCCAGCCTGCACTGGCGGCACCGAAGGCCACGGAGGCACCGGCGCGGCCCGCGCCCTGCGCGACCGCAGCGGCGCTCACGTCGCGGAACTCGCGGCGACCGACGTGCCAGTAACGCAATGCGGTGAACGCACCTGTCGCGACCAGGGCGACGAGCGCCAGCGGGACGGTCCACATCGGCAGCAGGCCGAACGACACGACGTCGGTGCCGATGAGCCCGGCCAGGATCGCGGCGAGGGCCAGGCTTGCGACCGGGCAGACGATCAGGCAGAGGGCGAGCAGGTCCGCGGCCTCGTTCTCGTCGGCGGTCGAGGCGACGCCCCACTCCAGGCGCAGGCACGTCGCAACCGCTGCGACCCCGAGGAAACTCGAGAACAGTCCGAACACGCCGAGGTCGTCGGGCGTGTAGAGCCGCGTCAGCAGCGGCATGACGGCCACGACGATCAGCTGCCCGACCGCGGTGCCCGTCGTGAGCGTCGCAACCTGGCGCGAGAACGCGCCCTTCGGCAGTCGCAGGCGGATACTCATGCGGCCGCGGGCGCGGGCACGGGCATTTGCGCCGCGCGATGCTCGAGCGAACGCGCCACGACGAGCGCACCGAATCCGTACGCCCAGTAGGCCGTGTCCAGGTAGAGCGACCCCGAGACCATCCCGTTCACGACGTACTGCAGGAAGATGAACCCGACCCAGGCTGCCGACGGCGCGGTCGTGATGAGACGCATGGACGCGAGCAGCCCGGCCGCGAGGTTGGCGAGCAGGAGGGCGCCGCCCACGATGCCCGTCGCCATCAGCGCCTCGAGCACGATGTTGTGCGGGTAGGTATAGGACCCGAGTTCCACGAAGGCACTGCCGAGCAGCGGATGATCGAGGAACTGTTGCCAGGCGCCGACGGCCATCGCGATGCGCTCGAGCGCCGAGACGTCCTCGAGCGTGTCGGAGAACCGCTGGATCAGGCTGATGTAGCCTTCCTGCTCGAGGTAGTTGACGGCGAGCGCGATGCCGGCGATGACGAGACCGAGGAGCGCAAGGCGGAAGACGAGCCTGGCGAGACCCAGTCGCCGGCGCCTGCGATGCACGAACGAATAGGTCAGCGCGACCATGAGCGCCGCCAGGATCGGGCCGCGCGATGCCGAGGCCACGATGACCACCACGCTCGTCAGGATGACTAGCCAGCGGAACGCCCTGCCGAGCGCGTTCGACCCGGCGAGCCCGCAGAGCGCGACGATGAACACCGACACGCCGAGGTGCCCGACCGAGATCGGGTTCAGCACCGGCGTGGCGAGGCGGCGCAGGATGCCGCCGGCGAAGACGCCCCGTAGCCCGAGGTACAGGATCAGCAGCATGGCGATCAGGCCGACGATCTCGATGCCGCGACGAGCCAGCTCGAGCGCGGCGGCGGAAGGAGTCTCCAGGAACACGAGCGACGGGATGAAGCACGCGCCGAGGCTCAACAGCAGTACCTGGGCGACGGGCATGCCGAAAATGTCCCCGGGCAGCGGGTCCACGAGCGTGTCGTAAAGCATGCGGGCAATGAGGAGCACCCAGAGCACGAGCGTCAGTCGCACGGCCGGGCTGAAGAGGATGCGTTCGCCGCGCAGCCACCAGCCGAAGAAGATGCCGAGCGTCAGCAGCGCCATCGCGGCGCGATACGGCAGCGTCGCCGACAGCGAATCGCGGCCGAGCATCACCGGCAGCGTGGTGATCAGCGGAAAGCCCACGATGGTGAGCGCGTACATGGCCGCGAGGGCCATGCCCGCGGGCCCGACTCGCGGCACCGCCGGGGCGGAGCCCGTCGTCACCGCCCTGGCTTCTTGAGCCGCAGCCGCAGCGCGACGAGCACCAGGCCGCCGACGAGGCCGGCCAGTGCGCCGATCAGGATCATCGCGAGCCGCTTCGGCCGGACGTACTTGTCGGCGTCGGGGACGTACGCGGGGTCGATCACCTTGAACGCGTACTGCGAGCGCACCTTGGCGAACATGATCGTCTTGACCTGGTTCTCGACCAGTCGATAGAGCGACTGGCGCAGCTCGACCACCCCGGTCTTCGCGACCTCCGAGTTCAGGTACTCGATGCTGGCCTCGGACTCCGCGATGGCCCGGGCGCGCAGGTCACGGTTCACGCGCTCGACCATCAGGTTCGCCCAGCGCGCCGCGAGCTCGCGATCGCGCCACAGGATCGACATCGTCACGAGGCCGGTGCGGCGGTCCTCCTGCACCGAGCGGATGCCCTTGTCGAAGAGCTCCACCCCGTCCGCGATGGTCGGGACGTCTTCCGGGTTCTCCACGTTCCAGCGGCCGTTCTTTGCGTCCCACTTGCGGTAGAACAGCACCGGCAGCAGTTTCTCGTCCTCGATGAAGCGCGCGGTGAAATCGTGCGACCTGAGGTAGGCGATGTACTCGTCCTTGTTGCCGCCGCCGCCGAGCGCGACGCCCGCCAGGCTCGCGAGACCGCCGAGCTGCCCGACCACGCTCGAGAGCGCCGAGCGGGTGTCGTCGGCCTTGACCGGGATCATGACGACGTCGGCGCGGTACTTCGGCGTCATGATGAATGCGGCCGTCGCGGCCAGCCCCGTCGCCAGCACCAAGCATCCGATCACCATCCAGCGCATGCGCCAGGCCGCCGCGAAGACGGCTTCCAGGGTGATCGTGTCCGTCGAGTCTTCGGTCGCCATCAGAATGAGTTCACCGCGGCAACCGAGATCGCCAGGTTGTAGATGATCGTCGTCACCGCGGTCCACAACGGCAGCGGCCTCATGCGCTGGGCGTCGAGCGGCACGACGATCGTGTCGCCCGGCCGGATGCCGTCCTTGCTGTTCCTGAACCAGGCGGTCGACTCGCCGCTGACCACGCTGCCGTTCGCTCGCACGACGTAGATGCGGCCCCGGTCGGCATTCTGGGTCGTGCCGCCGCTCATGCTGATGTAGTCCGCGCGCGTGAGGTCCGGGTCCCACAGGTGCGAGGTCGCGCTCTGCACTTCGCCGAGCACCGTCACTTCCTGCATCTGTCCGGGGACCAGCAGCCGGTCGCCGTCCTTCAGCACGACGTCCTCGTGCGAGCCGGCCGGGGTGTTCTCGATTCGCTCGAGGTTGATCACGAGGCGCCCGACCGGCTCGACCTCGCGCAGGTTGTCGAGCAGCGACTGGCCGACGATCATCGCCTGCGTGGACGACTGCGCGGCGGCCGTGGTGGCACTCTGTGAGCTCTGCAGGGCCAGGGCCGCCAGGTCGCCCTGCAGACGGTCGGCCAGCGACGCAATCTGCGCGGCCTCGCGGTCACGCAGGGACTTGCGCGTGAACACCGCGCCTTCGGGGAACGCCAGGTCGGTCAGGCCGCCCGCGCGCTTCAGCACCGAGCTCAGCGTCTCGCCGCGCCGGATCGGGTAGGTGCCCGGGAAGCGCACCTCGCCGCCGACCGTGATCGTCGCCTGCTCCGACCACTGCGGCAGTTCCTTGATCACGAGGAAGTCGTTGGGCTGCAGGACCAGGTCGGCCGCCGCGTCGCCCGCAAGCGCCGCCGCGAGGTTCACCTGCAGCGTCGCGATCTGCTGGTACTGGCCGTTCACGATCGCATAGCGCGTGAGCTCGGCCTCCTGTGCGTACGCCGCCTCGTCGAGACCCGCGCCGGCGCGCACGAGGTCCGAGACCGTCATGCCGACCTCGAGCGGGTAGGTGCCGGGTGCACGCACGCGCCCACCGACGCCCACCGTCCTGGCCGGCGCACCCATGACGGCCTGCTGGCGCAGGTCGTCGAGCACGGGCTTGATCTGGAGATCGCGGCCGCCCTCGAGATTGAAGACGTACACCTGGTCGCGCGGCGACAGGAGCACGTTCGCGTCCGAGGTGGGCTCCTGCCAGGCTTTCTCGAGGTCCGCGGAAACGGTCGTGACCTGGTGGTCGAGCGACTCGCGGCGGATCAGCACGTAGTGCAGGTCGGAGCTCGACTTCACGTCCTCCGGGCGCGGCAGGACGTCGGCGAGGCGCAGGCCCTGCCGCCAGGCCACCGGACCGGGCCGGTAAACGTTGCCATTGATCGTGACGGCGTTCGTCAACTGCGGCCGCACGGCGGCGAGCCGCATCACGTCGCCCGAGTGCAGCGGCGTGGCCCGCCCCGACGGCGTCGCGAGGTCCACGTCGAGCACCATGCGCACGCGCGCGTCGCTGATGCGCTCGATCGTGGCCGTGCGCGGATCGGCGTCCGGCAGCAGCCCGCCCGCGAGGTACAGCAGGTCGGAGGCCTTCGACTCGCCCTTCAACTCGTAGATCGCCGGCCGGCGGATCTCGCCCGTCACGCCCGCGGTCGGGCCGACCGTCGGGATGAAGATCACGTCGCCGGACATGAGCCGCACGTCGTCGGTCGAATCGCCGCGCAGCAGCAGGTCGTAGAGGTCGAGCGTCGCGACGAGGCGCCCCTTGCGCTTCAGCTGGACGTTGCGCAGCGAGCCGGTCTCCTTGATGCCGCCGCTCGCAAAGAGCGCGTTCGTGATGGTCGACAGCGCGCTCACCGTGTAGGAGCCCGGCACCTCGGCCTCGCCGGTGATGAACACGGTGATCGAGCGCAGCTCGCCGATGGAAACCACGGCGCGCGTGCCGATCATGCCCTGGCTCACGCGCTGCTCGATCGCCTGCCTCGCTTCGGGGAACGTGAGCCCGGCGACCGCGATGGGCCCGAGATCCGGGAACTGGATCGTGCCGTCGCGTCCCACCGTGAGCGACTGCTGCGACGGCGTGTTGCCGAGGAGCTGCACCTCGATCGTGTCGCCGGGGCCGACGACGTACTGCGAGGGCACCGGCACGTCCGCGACCGGTGCGAAAGTGCTCGGCAGCGTGTTGAACAGGTCGTAGCCGAAGGGCTTCAGGGCCTCGGTGCCCTGCCGCTCGAGCGGCAGCAGGGTCAGGCGGAGCAGGAAGTCGCGCAGCGCGGGATCGTTGGCCAGGCGGACCCTGGCCTGGTCCTGGGTGAGCCCGGCGAGCGGGATGCCCGCCACGCCCGGGAGGTGCAGCATGCCGAGGCTGTCGAGCCTGTAGGGGTTCCCGGCGCGGATCCGGTCGCGCAGCTTCTCGAGCGCCGCGACCTGCTCGGGCGACCGCTCGAGCCTGCGCTGCTGCTCGAGGGCCTTGCGCTTCTCGCGCGTCGTCTGCGGCGTCGGCAGCTCGGCCGGCTTCGTCGGGTCGGTGACCTTCGCCTGCGCGGCCGCCTTTTCGAGCTCCTTCTTCTTCTTTTCCTCCGCGATGGACTGGGCAAGGTCGTCCTCGCCCGGCTCGCGGATCGCGATCTCGACGACGACGGTGTCGCCGGCACCCAGGCGCGGCTCCCGGAGCGAGGCCAGCGCGGCCTGCTCCTCCGCGGTCGTGAGCTCCTTCTTCGTCTCGGAGGGGAAGGCAGGCGTCTCGTAGCCCTTCTTCTGCGTCGTTCCCTTGAGCGTGCCACCCGACTTCTGGAACTGCTGCAGGATCGCCTTCTGCTGGTCGGGGGGCAGGCTCTTGTAGGCGTCGATCTGGGCCTGCGTCGGCGTGGAGGTCTGCGTCTGCGCAAGCACGACCGGCGCGCCGACCACGGCCGTCAGCACGAGGGCGACACACGCATTCAGGACAGCCCGCAATCCCAGTCTCGCAACCATAGTCATCCCGTCAACGCAGCCTGTGCCGCCAGGAAATGTAGCCCCGCCAACCCTCGTCCACGGACACGCTTACGCCGGGCCTGGCGTCGGTGTTCGAGTACCCCACGCTCGCCTCGAGCGTGCCCCACTCGAACGGGAGCCGGTGCGTCAGCTCGACGTCCTGGACGTCCGCCGGACCGTCGGCGAGGAAATCGCCGGTCGCCTCGCCCTTGCGGTTGAGACGCATGTCGCGCAGGAGCAGCCGCCATTCCCGGCCGGCCGGGTCGACAAGCATACCTCCAATGCCGAGGGATTCCGCATCGGAATCGATCGAGTGGCCGATGGAGGGACCGCGGTAGCGATACCCGTCGGTGTAGATGCTGCTTTCGTAGGCACAGCCCCACTGTGGCGTGCCGACGAAATTGCACGCCGTGTCCGCGTACTCGACGTGCGCGCGCCAGGAGCCCCCGAAGGCGTCTCCCCAGGCCTCGAGCCCGAAGAGCCCGAGGTACTTGGACGGCATGTAGCCCGCCTCGTCCTCGCCGATGGCCTGGGCGTAGAACGCCACAGGCACGGCGCCACCCGGCCAGGTCCAGCGCAGGTCGAACCCGGCGAGCTGGTTGCCCGGCTGCTTGTCGAGCGGCTGGTTGTTGTCGTTGCCGATGAACAGGTTCCAGAAGTCGCTCCAGGTGCAGGACCGCCCTTCCCCGCACCACTGCGCCGTGCGGCTCGCGGCGAGCTGCAATGACGGCAGCGGGCGCAGCTCGATGCGCATGCCGAACAGCAGCGCATTCGAGTAGTCCCGATTGCCCTCGAGCTGGCCCATGAACGTGACGAAGCGCCAGGGACCGAGCCAGCGCAACACGGCGACGTCCATCGGCGTGGACTCCTGCCGCTCGACCGCGACGGCCGGGATCGGCCGCGCATTCGTGCCGAGGATCAGGCTGCCGTCCCAGCCGGGACCCCACCACCGGTCCATCCAGCCGAAGGAGAGCATCCAGTTGCCGAGGCTCGCCGCGACGTAGGACCCGTCCGGCCGCCAGTTCTGCCCGTCGACGGGGCTGTTGACGATCGTCGCCTCGAGGCGATACGCGAAACGCGTGCCGAGGTCGTCGAGCACCAGCGATGCCTGCACGTCCTCGCGCGGCGTGTCGGCGAACGTGCGGATGAGGACGGGGTGCGCGCCGATCGCGACCTCGGACGCCATCGACGGCTCGCGAATGCGCTGCTCGTGGTTGAGGCGAGTGCGCACGCGGACCAGCGCCGCCGCCGTCGCGTCCGGCAATGTCGAGATCCGGGCCTTGCCGAGGTCACGCGCGATGTCCGGCCACGACAGCGGCCACGAGAGGCTCGGCCCGGTGAGCACCCCGCTGTCGTAGAGCAGCTCGAGGTCGTGGCGCAGCCGCATGTCGCCGGGCGCGACCCAGGGCTCGGCCGATGCCGGTTGCAGTGCGACGAGCGCGAGCAAGCCGAGGGCGAGGCAGGTTGTCCTGATCGCGAGCAAGACCATCCGTTCCCGGTTCAGAAGCCGTAGTGCCAGGTGAGCGTGCCGCGGGGGAGGAACGCGGAGGTGTCGTTCCACTTGCGGTCTTCCTGGTCCGCGCCGACGCCGATCTCGACCCAGCCCTTCGGCACGGGACGGCGGTACGAGACGTCGAAGCTCCACCAGTCCTCGGGACCCGGCGCGACGAAGTTCTGGATGTCGTTGACGTAGCCGCCCCGGTTCAGCTCGGAGTAGCGCACCATGAAGCTCCAGGTGCTGTCGTCTTCCGGCAGCAGCAGGAAGCGCGCGCCGTACTGCCGCGAGTCGCCGTCCGTCGAGTAGCCCAGGACGCGGCCTTTGTAGCGGTAGCCCGAGCCGTAGAAGATGCCGTTGTTGTAGGCGCAGTCCCAGAGCTTCTGGCCGTTCTCGGTGCCGCCGCACAGCGTGTTGGCGTACTCGAGGTCGAGCCGCCAGCTGCTGCCGGCGTCGAGGTCGCCCCATACCTCGCCGCCGACGACGTCGAAGCTGCGGTACGGCCGCGGGATGTGGTTGTCGATGGACTCGCCGGTGTGCTGCCAGTAGAGCGCGTAGGGCCAGCCGCCGATCGGCGACGCCCAGCGCACGCCCCAGCCCGCGAGCTGGTTGCCCGGCTCGTCCTTGGCGCTGACGTTCTCGCCCGCGTTGTCGTTGCCCCGCCAGAGGTTCCAGAAATCGCTCCACGTGCAGGACCGGCCCTGGCCGCAGAACTGCGCCGTGCGCTCGAGGCTGAGCTCGAGTCCCTTGAGCGGCCGCGCCGCGACCCGGAAGCCGAACAGCAGCGGATGGTCGTAGTCGCCGCGATTGGCGTCCATGTAGCCGAGGAAAGTCGTGAGGCGCCACGGCCCGATCCAATGCAGCCACTTCGACTCGAACGGCGTCGATTCGGCACGGTCGAGCGCGATCGCCGGGACCGGGCGCGCGTTGTTCGAGAGGATCAGGCTGCCCTGCCATCCCGATCCCCACCATCGGTCCTGCGCGCCGGCGGTGAGGATCCAGTTGCCGAGCCGACCGGCCAGGTAGCTGCCGTCGAGCCTGAAATTGTCGCCGTCCGGCGGCGAATCGACGACGGCGAGCTCAAGCCGGCCACCGAGGTGCTCGCCGAAGAACCCGGCGTATCCGGCGGCGAACTCGTACTCGTCGCGCGGCTCGTCCCGGAACGTCCGGAGCTCCTCCGGGCGAGCCGCTCCGCGCAGCTCGGCGAAGAAGCCCGTGTCCTCCGGGCTCACCAGCCGCTTCAGCCGCAGGAACGCGGCGTACTGCCCGGCCGACAGCGTGAATCCGCTCCGCGCCTTCGACGCATCGCCCGACGCGGGCTCGAGGCCGTATTTCTGCTGGGCCTTGTCGAGCGCCGAGGCGACGTCCGACGTCGCGATCGGCCATTCCGAGATCGGAATGTCGATCACCCCGTCATCCACCAGCATCTGGATGTCGTGCCGGACCTGGAGGTCGCCGGGCTTGAGCCACGGCTCGCCGGCAATGGCCAGCGGGCTCGCGAGCAGGCCCGCGAGCACCGCGCAGAGGGTGCGATTCATCCGCGAATGGTACCGGGCCGGTCCCGAGTGGCGCCAGCGGCGCGGCAGGACCTCGTCGTCAGCCGAGGTTGACGACCTTCGGGTTGGGGGGGCCGCCGTCCCGGTAGTAGGACAGGTACCAGTCCACGAACTGCCTGATCCCGACCTCGACCGGGGTCGACGGCGTGTAGCCGACGTCGCGCGTGAGGTCGTCGATGTCGGCCCAGGTGTCCGGGACGTCCCCCGCCTGCAGTGGCAGCAGGTTGAGTTCGGCCTTCCGGCCGAGGCACTGCTCCAGGACCGAGATGTAATGCAGGAGTTCCACCGGCTGGTTGTTGCCGATGTTGTAGAGACGATACGGCGCGCGGCTCGTGCCGGGGTCGGGAGCGTCGCTGTCCCAGTTCGGGTTCCCGGTCGCGACACGATCGCAGGCCCGCACCACGCCCTCCGCGATGTCGCCCACGTAGGTGAAGTCCCGCCGGTGGTGGCCGTAGTTGAAGACGTCGATCGGCTTGCCGTCGAGGATGTTGCGCGTGAACAGGAACAGCGCCATGTCGGGCCGGCCCCAGGGACCGTACACGGTGAAGAAGCGCAGGCCCGTCACCGGCAGCGAGTACAGGTGCGCGTAGGTGTGCGCCATGAGCTCGTTGGCCTTCTTCGTCGCCGCGTAGAACGACAGCGGATGGTCCACGTTCTGGTGGACCGAGAACGGCATCTTCGTGTTCGCGCCGTAGACGGAGCTCGTCGAGGCGTACACGAGATGCCCGACGCCGTTGTGCCGGCAGCCTTCGAGCACGTTGGCGGTACCGACGACGTTGCTGTCCACGTAGGCCAGCGGGTTCTGGATCGAGTAGCGCACGCCCGCCTGCGCGGCGAGATGGATCACCCGCTCGAACTTCTCGCGCGCGAAGAGCTCCGTCATGCCCGCGCGGTCCGCGAGGTCGAGCTTCACGAAGCGGAAGCCGGGAAGCTGCTGCAGGACCTCGAGCCGCGCGAGCTTCAGGCGGACGTCGTAGTAGTCGTTGAGGTTGTCGAGGCCGACGACCTCGTCGCCGCGCTCGAGGAGCTTGCGGGCCGTGTGGAAGCCGATGAACCCGGCCGCGCCTGTGAC
>VEPJ01000167.1:0-18475 GCA_012026925.1 Gammaproteobacteria bacterium
CCCCAGCAGGCCGATGAGCGCCGATACCTTGTGGAGGCGCGTCTCCACGAACGGAGACGGCGCGGCCTCCCGCAGCCGGTCGACCGCCGCACGGGCCGCCGCCGCGATCTCCTGCTGCGATTTCCGGGCAGCCCGTTCGCGCGCCGTGAGCAACACCGAGCGAAAGTGGTCGAGCTCGGTATCCGAAATCTCGAGCGTGACGGTCAGGGGCATGGGGCCCTCCCGTGGCTATTTCTGCTCGACGTTCTTGAGCGGCTCCGTCGCGATGCCCACCTTCACCATGCCGGCGTTCTGCGCGTCGGCCATGATCGACGCGAGCACCTGGAACTGCGTGGTGCGGTCCACGTGCAGGTGCAGCTCCGGCTGCGGCTTGCGCTGTGCCTCGGAGGCGAGCCGCCGGACCATCGTCTCCCGGTCCATGCGCACGTCGTTCAGGAACATCGTCCCGTCCGGCAGCAGCGCGATTACGATGGTGTCGGGCTTTTCCTCGAGCGGGATGGTCGAGGCCTGCGGCAGGTCGATCTTGATCTTGTGCGCCAGCAGGGGCGCGGTGATCATGAAAATGATGAGCAGCACCAGCATGACGTCCACGAGCGGCGTCGTGTTGATCTCCGCCATCGGCGTGGTATGGGGCTGTCCGCCGCCACCGAGTCCGCTGAATGCCATGGCTTGCTCCGTCGGCCCTCAGGCTGCCTTCTTCGCGTGCGCCCGGTGGTGGTCCATCGACGACGGGACGCGCGCGCCCGTGGTCAGGTACGCCAGCAGGTCCTCCGCGAAGGCGTGGAAGCTCGCGATGATCACCCGGTTGTTGCGCACGAGCAGGTTGTAGCCGAGGACCGCGGGCACGGCGACGGCAAGGCCGAGCGCCGTCATGATCAGGGCTTCGCCGACCGGCCCGGCCACCTGGTCGAGCGAGGTCTCGCCCGTCGCGCCGATGCGCACGAGCGCGTGGAAGATGCCCCAGACGGTGCCGAAGAGACCGACGAACGGAGCCGTGCTGCCGACGGTCGCGAGGAAGGTGAGGCCGGTCTCGAGCCGTTCCATCTCGCGGTTGATCGACGCGCGCAGCGTGCGGTCGAGGAAGTCCGCGCGGTGCAGCGTGCCGGCGAGCCTGTCCTCGGTCAGCTGGTCGTGGTGCTGCATCGCGAACTCGCCGTCGAGCGCGATCTTGGAGAACGGCTCCCAGTCGGGCTGGTTCTCGAGGTAGCCGATCGCCTGTTCGGTTGGCGTCTTCCAGAACGCGGTGACGACGTGGTTCGAGCGCGTGCGGATGCGCACCACGCGCACGAACTTGATCACGATGAAGTACCACGAGACGATCGACATCAGCACGAGGAGGACGAACACGAACATCCCGACGGCGTCCGTCTGCCGCAGGAAGTTCGCGAAACTCATCGTGGTCAGGGCTTCGGTCGGATGCATGTCTGGCTCCTCGACCCTCAGTCAATCAGCTTGAATTCGATGGGCACGATGGCCCACGCCCGGATCGGCATGCCGTCGCGCGTGGCCGGCTTGAATATCCAGTCCTTCACCGCCTCCATGGCGGATTCGTCGAGCGACGAATCGCCGCTCGACCTGGCGAGCGTCACTTCCTGCGGCACGCCGTCCTCGCCGACGAGCACGCGCACCTTCACGACTCCCTCGACGCCCATGCGCAGGCAGCGCGGCGGGTACACGGGGGGCTTCATGCGGACCAGCTGGACCTTCGCGATGACGGGCACGCCCTGGTGCGTCGAAAGGGCCAGGGCCTCGCCCGTGCCACCGACCACGGCCCCCGGCGGGCTCGGAGGCCCGGGTTCGCCTTCGAGCTTCTCGTCGCCCATCTCGTACTGCTTGACCTGCGTGTCCGGGGGAACCGGGTGCTCGACGGGCGTATCCACGAGGATCGGTACGGGACGCGTCTTCTTGGGCGGCCCCTTGGGGGTCTCCTGGACGCTGGCCGGTTCGGGCGGACTCTCGGGCTCGAGCGTGGGCGGCAGCTTGGGTGGCGGCAGCCGCTCGAGGCTCACCTGGAACACGGGCGGCAGGGCAGTGGAGGCCTCGCGCTTCGGCTGGGTGACGAACAGGGCGCCGATGCCGGTCAGGTGAATCGCGGAGACGATCAACAGGACGCCCGCCGCGCCCCAGGTCAGGCGCTCGTCGTGGACGTAGCGATCGATCCTCATCGCGGGCCGCGGTTGCGGGAAGATTCCTGTGCGGCAATCTATACGAAGCGGCTCGCCGCAGTCCCGGCCGGCGGCCGCGACAAATACCTAATGTATCTGCGATTTTCCGTTGTGGTCGACGGGCGCCAGCCCCCCCGATCGGTGGTGGCGCAACCATCATGCGTCATGGAGTAGCCTTGCAGACTGTCGTCACCCGAGGACTCTCTCGCGCCGGGATACCGGGGGTGCGATCATCCGAAAACGACTTCAGCCAGGGGGAACCATGATCCATCGAGTCCTTGCCGTCGCCGTGGGCCTCGTGCTCGGGGCCACCGCCGCCCTGCCGTCCCACGCCTACGAGCCGACGACCAGCAACACGGCCGCACCGGCGCAGTCGTCCAAGGTCCCGTATTCACCCTACGTCGGGCGTGCGTACCCGACGCGGCCGTATTTCGGCGACACCCACCTGCACACCGCGTTTTCGATGGACGCTGGAGCGTTCGGAGCGCGCCTCACGCCGCGCGACGCGTATCGTTTCGCGCGCGGCGAGGTGGTGACGGCGTCCAGCGGCCAGCAGGCGCGCCTGTCGCGTCCGCTCGACTTCCTCGTCGTCGCCGACCATTCGGACAACATGGGTTTCTTTCCCGACCTGTTCGCGGGCAAGCCCGACGTCATGGCCGACCCGACCGGGAAGAAGTGGCACGACCTGATCCTGGCGGGACAGGGTGCCCAGGCGGCGATGGAGATCATCAGGGCGTTCTCGCAGGGTACATTCCCGAAGGCGCTGATGTACGCGCCGGGGACGCCGGGTTACCGCGGCGCCTGGATGGAGACCATCGCGGCCGCCGAGCAGTACAACCAGCCCGGCGCATTCACGGCGTTCATCGGCTACGAGTGGACTTCGAACACCGGGGGCAACAACCTGCATCGCAACGTCATCTTCCGCGACAACGGCGACAAGGCGAGCCAGGTCGAGCCGTTCACGGTTTACCCGCCCGCCGGCAGCGACAAGCCACAGGATCTCTGGAAATGGATGGCGGCCTACGAGCAGCAGCCGGGCGGCCAGGTGCTCGCGATCGCCCACAACGGCAACCTGTCGAACGGCCGCATGTTCACCATGGTCGAGTCGTTCACCGGCAAGCCCTTCGACCGCGATTACATCGAGACCCGCGCGAAGTGGGAGCGGCTGTACGAGGCCACCCAGACCAAGGGTGACGGGGAGACGCACCCGTTCCTCTCGCCGAACGACGAGTTCGCGAACTTCGAGCGCTGGGACTTCGGCAACCTCGACGCGAGCGTGCCGAAGACGAAGGACATGCTGCAGTACGAGTACGCGCGCATGGCGCTCAGGAACGGGCTGAAGCTCGAGAGCGAGTTCGGTACCAACCCGTACAAGTTCGGCATGATCGGCAGCTCCGACGCCCACACCGGCCTCACGGCGATGGAGGAGAACAACTTCTTCGGCAAGACCACGCCGCAGGAGCCGAGCCCGCACCGCATGATGGCGACGTTCGTGGACAACCCGAAGACCCGGATCAAGGTGATGGACTGGCAGGTGAGCTCGTCCGGCTATGCCGCGGTCTGGGCCACCGAGAACACGCGCGAGGCGCTGTGGGACGCGATGCAGCGCAAGGAGACGTACGCCACGACCGGCCCACGCATGGTGGTGCGTTTCTTCGGCGGCTGGGACTTCGACAAGGGCGACGCCCTGAAGCCGGACCTGGCCCTGACCGGATACGGCAAGGGCGTGCCGATGGGCGGCGACCTGAGCAGGGCCCCGGCGGGCAAGTCGCCCGCGTTCCTCGTGGCGGCCATGAAAGCCCCCATCGGCGCGAACCTGGACCGGGTGCAGATCGTCAAGGGCTGGCTCGATGCCCGGGGCGAGACGCGCGAGCAGGTCTACGACGTCGCCTGGAGCGGCGGCCGCAAGCCGGGGAAGGACGGCAAGGTGCCCGCTATCGGCAGCACCGTGGACGTGGTGAATGCTTCCTACACCAACTCCATCGGCGCGCCCGAGTTGATCACCGTGTGGAAGGACCCCGCCTTCGACGCGAAGCAGCGCGCCTTCTATTACGTGCGTGTCATCGAGATCCCGACGCCGCGCTGGACGGCCTACGACGCGAAGCGATTCGGCGTTCAGCCGCTGCCCGGCACGCAGATGACCGTCACCGAGCGCGCCTACACCTCGCCGATCTGGTACACCCCCTAGGCGGGCGGTGATAGACGGGCCTATCGCGGGACGGCAGCAATTTCCGTTCCTCGGGGGCCCTTACTTTCTGTAGAGTGGCGCGCCCGGGCCATCGGCCCATGGAGCCGACCCACACGCGCCGACATGACGAACCGTCCTGCCCTGGCCGCATGGCTGCGCGAGCCGCTGCTGCACTTCCTCCTGATCGGCGCGGCGCTCTTCGCCCTGTATCACTACCTGAACCCCGGCAATGCCGGCGCGCCGCGCGAGATCGTAGTGAGCGAGTCGCAGGTCGAGGCGCTCGCCGAGAACTTTGCGAAGACCTGGATGCGCCCGCCGACCGCGCAGGAACTGAAGGGACTGATCGACGATTACGTGGCCGAGGAGGTGTACTACCGCGAGGCGATCGCGATGGGCCTCGACCGCGACGACATCGTCATCCGCCGCCGGCTGCGACAGAAGATGGAGTTCATCTCCGAGGACGTCACGGCGGCGGCCCAGCCGACGGACGCCGTGCTGCAGGCGTACCTGGAGCAGCACGCGGAAAAGTTCCTGCAACCGCCCCGGCTCACGTTCCAGCAGGTGTTCTTCAGCACGGACCGCCGGGGCGACGGGGCCATGCGCGACGCGGAAAAGCTGCTCGCGCAGCTCGATGCCGGCCGGGGGCCGCCGAACCCGATCGAAGCGGGCGACCCGACGCTGCTGCCGCCGGCGATGGAGTCGGCCACCCCGCAGGAGATCGTCAACAGTTTTGGCAGTGATTTCGCCGACGCCGTCGAGCGCGCGCCCGTCGGGCAATGGAGCGGCCCGGTGCGATCCGGATTCGGCGTCCACCTCGTCCGGGTGGACCGTCGGGACGCTGGGGCGATGCCGACGCTCACGGAAATCCGGCCGATCGTGCAGCGCGAGTGGGAGTCGGACCAGCGTCGCGAGGTGACGGCAGAGCTGCTCGCGAAGCTGCGTTCGAAGTACGACGTCCGGGTCGAAGGTCCGGCCGCCGGGCTCTACGGTTCGGCTGCGGCGGGTCGGGCAGGCGGCGGAGTCCCGTGATCCGCCGGCTCGCCTGGCTTCTCGGGTCCTGTCTCGCCGTGTCAGCGGGACCGGCGCAGGCCCACGAGGTGCGTCCCGGGTACCTGCAGGTGCAGGAGACGGCAGCGGGACAGTACGACGTCCTCTGGAAGGTGCCCGCCAACGGCGAGTACCGACTGAGCCTGTACGTGCGCTTGCCCGCCGACTGCACCGGCAAGCCGACGCAGGGAACCTTTGCGGGCGGAGCGTTCGTCGAGCGCTGGCGTGCGAAATGCCCCGGCGGGCTCGTCGGCAGGACGATCGCGATCGACGGCCTGAGCGCCACGCGGACCGACGTGCTCGCGCGCATCGAGCGCCTCGACGGCACGACGCAGACGGTCCGGCTCACGCCCGGGCAACCGTCGTTCGAGGTCACGGCGGTGCCGGACCGCCTGCAGGTCACCAAGACCTATTTCGTGCTCGGCGTCGAGCACATCCTGCTCGGCATCGATCACCTGCTCTTCGTGCTCGGGCTGCTGTTCCTGGTCGGCAGCTGGCGACGGCTCGTCGCGACGGTGACGGCCTTCACGGTGGCGCACAGCATCACGCTCGCCGCCGCGACGCTCGGCTGGGTGCACGTCGCGCAGGCGCCCGTCGAGGCGACCATCGCGCTCAGCGTCATGTTCGTGGCGGCGGAGATCCTCCGCGGCGCGCAAGGGCATGCCGGGCTCGCCGCCCGCGCCCCCTGGATCGTCGCGTTCGTATTCGGCCTGCTGCATGGCTTCGGCTTTGCCGGCGCCCTGCGCCAGGTCGGCCTGCCCGAGAAGGACATCCCGCTCGCCCTGCTCTTCTTCAACGTGGGCGTGGAGGTCGGGCAGCTCATGTTCATCGCCGCCGTCGTCGCCGTGCTGTCCACGGTGACGCGGCTGTTCCGCCGGCAGGGCGGCCACGAGCGCGGGCCGTGGTACTCGGAGGCGCTGATCCGCACTCCGGTTGCCTACGTGATCGGCTCCGTCGCAGCGTTCTGGGTCGTGCAACGAGTGGGGGCCTTCTGGCCCTGATCCTGTCCGAGAGAGGGGAGACGCACATGAAAATCGGCAACAAGAGCCTGGTGGCCCTGGTGGCCGCGACGTCGTTCGGCGCGTACGCGCTGGCGGCAGACCGTCCGGCGCCCAACCCCTTGAACAACGCGTACTTCGGGGCCGTGCACATCCACACGGGCTATTCGTTCGACGCCTACACGAACGGCACGCTCACGACGCCGTCGGACGCCTACAAGTGGGCCCAGGGGGAGCCGATCCCGGCGAGCCGGCTGGCCCCTGGACAGACGATCAGGATCGTCACGCCCCTCGACTTCTATGCCGTCGCGGACCACGCCGAGTTCATGGGCGTGTTCCAGAAGATGCGCGACCCGTCGAGCCCGTTGAGCAGGACCGAGATCGCGAAGCGCGTGACTTCCTCCGACCCGAAGGTCGCCATGGAGGCCTTCGCGCAGATCCTGCGCGACCTGAGCGCGCACAAGGTCGACCCGGCGATGACGGACCCCGAGGTCAGCCGCACGGTCTGGGCCGAGATCGTCAAGACGGCGGACGCCTACTACCGACCCGGCCACTTCACCACGTTCCCGGCGTTCGAGTGGACCTCGAACCCGAACAAGCGGAACCTGCACCGCGTCGTGGTCTTCCGCGACTCGGTCCACGTCCCCGACCTCGTGCTCTCCGCGCTCGATACGGAGAAGCCCGAGGACCTCTGGAACTGGATGCAGGCGCAGCGCGACAGGAGCGCGACGCTGCTCGCGATCCCGCACAACGCGAACGCGAGCGACGGCCTGATGTTCTCGTTGTCCGACTCCTACGGCAAGCCGTTCACGCCGGCCTACGTCGCCGAGCGAGCGAAGAACGAGCCGCTCTACGAGATCTCGCAGATCAAGGGCACGTCCGAGACGATGCCGGAACTGTCGCCGAACGACGAGTTCGCCGGCTTCGAGCTCTGGGACTACACGCTGTCCGCCGACTCGGAGCGGCCGAAGAACCACGTCGGCAGCTACGTGAGGCGGGCGCTGCTGGATGGCCTGTCGCTCGAGGCGCAGGGCAGGGGCAACCCGTTCAAGTACGGCTTCATCGGCGACTCGGACACGCACAACGCCGCGGCGACCAACGAGGAGTTCAACTACACCGGCAAGTTCGGCGCGGAGTTCGACGCGTCGCACCGGCTGAACGGCTTCCCCGGCCAGCCGGCCGGCCAGGTGCAGCAGGTGCGCGAGTTCAGCTCGGGCGGCCTCGCCGGCGTCTGGGCGCCGGAAAACACGCGCGAGGCGATCTACGACGCGATGCTGCGCAAGGAGACGTTCGGCACCTCCGGGCCGCACATCAGGGTTCGCTTCTTCGGTGGCTGGGGATTCAAGCCGGCCGACGTCCGCAGCCCCAAGTTCGTCAAGGCAGGTTACGCGCGCGGCGTGCCCATGGGTGGCGACCTGCCGGCGGCGGGGAAGGGCAAGGCGCCGACGTTCATGGTCTGGGCGGTGAAGGACCCGTTGAGCGGGAACCTCGACCGGGTCCAGGTCATAAAGGGCTGGGTGGACGCGAAGGGTGCGCAGCACGAGAAGGTCCATGACGTCGCCTGGAGCGGCAATCGCAAGCCCGACGCCACGGGCAAGCTGCCTCCGGTCGGCGACACCGTGGACGTGAAGAAGGCGACCTACGCGAACACGATCGGCGCTGCGGAACTGTCGGCCGTCTGGAAAGACCCGGATTTCGACCCGGCGCTCGACGCGTTCTACTACGCGCGCGTGATCGAGATTCCGACGCCGCGCTGGAGCACGCGCGACGCCGCGAAGCTCGGCATCGACATCCCGGGCGGGCTGCCGGCCACGATCCAGGAGCGGGCCTGGAGCTCGCCCATCTGGTACACGGTGCGCAAGCCCCGTTGACGCGGGCGCGCGGAGGAACCGCGATGGCAGGCGGCAGGTATCGTTCTTCGAAGGTCACCCAGGGCCGGCTTGCGTCCGGCGCGCGGGCCCTGTGGCGTGCCACCGGCATGCAGGAGTCGGACTTCGGCAAGCCGCTGATCGCGGTGGTCAACTCCTTCACGCAGTTCGTGCCCGGGCACGTGCACCTGCGCGAACTCGGCCGGCTCGTCTCCGACGAAATCGCCCGGGCCGGTGGCGTCGGCCGCGAGTTCAACACCATCGCGGTGGACGATGGCATCGCGATGGGCCACGAGGGCATGCTGTACTCGCTGCCCTCGCGCGACCTGATCGCCGACTCGATCGAGTACATGGTGAACGCGCACTGCGCGGATGCCATGGTCTGCATCTCGAACTGCGACAAGATCACGCCGGGGATGCTGCTCGCGGCGCTCCGGCTCGACATTCCCGCCGTGTTCGTCTCGGGCGGCGCGATGGAAGCCGGCCGCATCGAGGTGCAGGGCCGCGAGATGCGCGTCGACGCGGTGCACACGCTGCTCACGCTCACGAACCCGAAGGCGACCGAGGAGGAGGTGCTCGCGTTCGAGCGCGCCGCCTGTCCGACCTGCGGCTCCTGCTCGGGCATGTTCACGGCGAACTCGATGAACTGCCTGACGGAGGCGATCGGGCTCGCGCTGCCCGGGAACGGCACGCTGGTCGCGACGCACGCCGACCGCAGGCAGCTCTTCCTGGAGGCCGGACGGCTGGTCGTGGACCTCGCGCGGCGTCATTACGAGCAGGGCGACGACTCGGTGCTGCCGCGCTCGATCGCCACCTTCGAGGCCTTCGAGAACGCGATGCGGCTCGACATGGCCATGGGCGGCTCTACGAACACCGTGCTGCACCTGCTCGCCGCCGCGCACGAGGCCGGCGTGAATTTCACGATCTCCGACATCGATCGCCTGTCGCGCACCTCGCCTTACCTGTGCCGTGTTTCGCCGGCGGCCCTCGACGTGCACGTCGAGGACGTGCATCGCGCGGGCGGGATCATGGGCATCATGGGCGAGCTCGACCGCGCCGGCCTGATCCATCGTGGCGTGAGCTCGGTGCACTCGAAGACGTTCGGCGAGGCGCTCGATCGGTGGGACGTCCGGCGCACGCACGCCGCCGCGGTACACGAGCTGTATCGCGCCGCGCCGGGCGGCGTGCGGAGTCCGGAAGCGTTCTCCCAGTCGAACCGCTACGCCGACCTCGACCTCGATCGCGAGAAGGGCCGCATTCGCGACGTGACACACGCTTTCGCGAAGGACGGCGGGCTCGCGGTGCTCAGGGGCAACCTCGCGGAGGACGGCTGCATCGTGAAGAGCGCGGCGGTGCCGCCCGGCATGGAGCGGTTCCGCGGTTCAGCACGGGTGTTCGACAGCGAGATCGACGCCGGCGACGCGATCCTGGCGGGCCGGATCGGGGACGGTGACGTCGTCGTCATCCGCTACGAGGGGCCGAAGGGCGGTCCGGGCATGCAGGAAATGCTCAAGGCGACGGGCGCCCTGATCGGCCGGGGACTGTCGTTCAAGACGGCGCTCATCACCGCCGGCCGCTTCTCCGGCGCCTCGGCCGGCCTTTCCGTCGGTCACATCTCCCCGGAAGCGGCGGAGGGCGGCCTGCTGGCGCTCGTGCAAGACGGCGATGCGATCGAGATCGACATCCCGGCGCGGTCCATCCGCCTCGACTTGAGCAGCGAGGAGATCGCGCGTCGGCGCGCAGCCGAGGACGCGCGCGGCGACGCGGCCTACACGCCGGTGAAGCGCGACCGCGTCGTCTCGACGGCCTTGCGTGCCTACGGCCTGCTGGCGACGTCGGCGTCGCAGGGAGGCGTGCGCGACCTGAGGCAGGTGCGCCCGGCGCGTTGAGTTCAGGGCCGGTTGCGTCCCAGCTGCTCGTGTGACTTGACCCACTCGTCGGCCAGCACGGCGCTGCCGAGCGAGATGTCGCCCGCGAGCACGACACACGCGACGATCTCCGCGAGCTTGTCGGCCTTCCCGGTGCCGTAGCAGCCGAGGACCTCGAGGCACTCGCGCTGGGTCGGCAGGCCCGTGCCACCGCCGTACGATGCGACGATCAGCGACGGCAGCGTGACGGACCAGTAGTAGTCGCCGTTCTCGAGCAGCTGGGCGTAGGTGATACCTGCGTGCGACTCGGCGACGTTGGCGACGTCCTGCCCGCAGGCAATGAACATGGCCGCGATGCCGTTCGCCGCGTGCGGGCCGTTGTAGGCGCTGCCGGCCAGCAGCGCGCCGGCGTTCGAGACCTGGCGCGCGCGGAACAGGGTCTGCGTGTCCACGCGCATCAGCCGCTGCAGCACCTCGTTCCTGATGGTGGCCTCGGCCACGACGCGCCGGCCACGGGTCCTGAGCGTGTTGATCGCGGAGTGCTTCTTGTCGGTGTCGAGGCTGCCCGACAGCATGTACTTCGGGTGCGCGGGGTGGACGTCCTGGATCCACTCGCAGGCTGCCCAGGTGGCCTTGCCGACCATGTTCTGGCCCGCGGCATCACCCGTCGTGTAGTTGAAACGCAGGTGCAGCATGTTGGCGAGCGGGTACTGCTCGATCTCGACCAGCTTGCCGCTCTTCGTCGTGGACTCTGCGGCAGCCTTGACGCCGGCGTGGTTCTGCGTGATCCACTCGCCGAAGTCGCGCGCCTCGCGCGCCGTGCCGAACATGAACACGGGGGCGCGCTGCATCGAGCGCTTGACGACGGTCGCGGTGACGCCGCCGCTCTCGGTCAGCACGCGCATGCCGCGGCTGTAGCTCGCGACCAGCGTGCCCTCGGTCGTCGCCATCGGCACGTAGAAATCGCCCTGGGCGTGCTCGCCCCGGATCCGGATCGGCCCCGCAAGGCCGATCGGCACCTGGGCGACGCCCGTGAAGTTCTCGATGTTCCCCGGCAGCAGGCCGGGATCGAACGAGTAGGCCTGCACGTGCTGCAGCGCCGCGCCGGTCTTCTCGCGCACGAACTCCGCGCGCTTGGCGGCCATGTCACGGGTGTAGTCGGAGTTCGAGTCGCGCGGGATGCGGTCGCGGGCGGACATGGCGGCGCTCCTTCTTGGAATCGGCCGAGGCTAGCCGGGCTGCGGCCCGCCTGTCCAGCCGCGCGCCGGAGGCGTCGGCCGACGACCGCATCGAGTTACTGCGTCAGTCGGTGGTCCACCAGGCCACGAATTCGTCGAACTCGATGGCGCCGTCGCCGTCCGCATCGATCTCCGCGAAACCGATGCGGGCCTCCTCGCCGGACATCCCGGCCTCGAGGTGGTCGAGAAGATCGAGGAATTCGTCGAGGTCGATCCGCCCGTTGGCGTCTGCGTCGTTGAAGGCGAAGTCCTCGCGCAGTTCTGCCAGTTGCTGCTCGGTGAGTGCGGGCACGTTCGCGGCCTCCTGTCGGATGCAGGCATTGCAGCACCGGCGGGGGCGGTGCGCAATTCGGGTCTGTCCCCGGCGCGCGGACGGACACCGACGCTGCGAATCCGCCCCGGACCGGTAAACTGTGGGTTCCTCCAGGCAGGTAATGGGCATGACCAGGGCAGTACTCGGGATCATCGGCGGCTCGGGCATCTACGACCTCCCGGGACTCGAGGACCTGACCGAGCGTCGCGTCTCGACGCCGTGGGGCGAGCCGTCGGACGCGCTCCGCTTCGGGCGCGTCGGCTCGACCGAGGTCGTGTTCCTGCCGCGACACGGCCGGGGCCACCGGTATTCGCCTTCCGACATCAATTACCGCGCCAACATCGACGCGCTGAAGCAGGTCGGCGTCACGGACCTCGTGTCGTTCTCCGCCTGCGGCTCCTACAAGGAGGTGTTGAGCCCGGGGACGTTCGTGCTGGTGGACAACTTCGTGGACCGTACCGTGCACCGCGTGAGTTCCTTCTTCGGCGCGGGCTGCGTGGCGCACGTGCCGTTCGCGCATCCGGTCGGTCCGGCGCTGCAGGAACTCGTCGCCCGGGCCGCGACGGCCGAAGGCATCGCGTTCAAGCGCGGTGGCACCGCGGTATGCATGGAAGGGCCGCAGTTCTCGACGCTCGCCGAGTCGCTCGGCTACAAGGACGCGGGTTACGACATCGTGCACATGACTTCGATGCCGGAGGCGAAACTCGCGCGCGAGGCCGAGATCACGTATGCGGTGGTCGCCATGGTGACGGATTTCGACTGCTGGCATCCGACTCACGACGCGGTCGAGGTCGCGACGCTGCTCAAGGTCATGGACGAGAACCGTGGCAAGGCCCAGCGACTCTTCGCGCGCCTCGCGCGCGACTTCCCGGCCGAGCACGTTCCCTGTCCCGTCGGGTCGGACCGCGCCCTCGACGGGGCGATCCTCACGCGGCGGGAGGCCCGCGATCCTGCGCTCGTGGCGAAGCTCCGCACGGTGGCCGGGCGAGTGCTCGGCGCCTGACATGCGCATACACGGCCAGTCGTACCGCAGCATTTTCGTCGCAGGCGACGGCTGGACGGTCGCCGTCGTCGACCAGACGCGGCTGCCGTTCGCGTTCGAAATCCGCCACCTGCACGGCGCGGACGATGCTGCCGCCGCAATCAGCGACATGATCGTTCGCGGTGCGCCGCTGATCGGCGTGACGGCGGCGTACGGCGTCGCGCTCGGCATGCGCGCCGATCCGACGGACGCGGGACTCGAGCGCGTCGTGGAACTGCTTGGGCGCACGCGGCCGACGGCGGTGAACCTGCGCTGGGCGCTCACGCGCATGGCGGCCGTGCTCCGTCGCGAACCGCCGGCTCACCGCGCGGACCGCGCATACGAGGAAGCGGGGCGCATCGCGGACGAAGACGTCGCGGCGTGTGCCGCGATCGGGCGCCACGGCGCGACCATCATCGAGCGGTTGAGTGCCGCCGCCGGTCGGCGACCGGTCAACGTGCTCACGCACTGCAACGCCGGGTGGCTCGCGTGCGTCGACTGGGGCACCGCGCTCGCGCCGGTCTACGCGGCGCACGAGTCCGGCATCGCGGTGCACGTGTACGTGGACGAGACCCGGCCGCGAAACCAGGGTGCATCGCTCACGGCGTTCGAACTCGGGGCCCACGGCGTCCCGTACGAGGTCATCGTGGACAACGCGGGCGGCCACCTGATGCAGCGCGGGCACATCGACGTCTGCATCGTGGGCAGCGATCGAACCACGGCCACGGGAGACGTGGCAAACAAGATCGGCACCTACCTGAAGGCGCTCGCGGCGCGCGACAACGACGTACCGTTCTACGCCGCGCTCCCGTCCTCGACGATCGACTGGAGCCTGGACGATGGCTTGCGTCAGGTGCCGATCGAGCAGCGCTCCGCGCGCGAGGTGACCCACGTGCGCGGCCGGGCGGACGACGGCAGGGTCCTGGAGGTCGAGGTCGTCAACCCCGGCAGCACCGTGGCGAATCCCGGTTTCGACGTTACGCCGGCGCGACTGGTCACGGGCATCATCACGGAGCGCGGCATTGCGCCCGCCACCCGGGACGGGCTGCTGTCGCTGTATCCGGAGCGCGCAGGTGCGACCGCATGAGCGAAATCCGCAAGGAGATCCGGCGCGAGATCGTGGCCGTGTCGTGCGCGCTCGACGGCGCGGGGCTCATGCCGAACAAGTCGGGCAACGTGTCGGCGCGGGTGCCCGGCGGATTCGTGATCACGCCGTCGGGCGTGCCGTACCGCGAGATCGAGCCCGGGCAGCTCGTCGTGATCGGCGACGACGGCAACGTGCTGGAAGGGAGCCTGCGACCTTCGTCCGAGTGGCGCATGCATGCCGCGATCTACGCGGCGCGTGCGGAGGTGGCGGCAGTCGTGCACACGCACAGCCCGCGGGCGACCGCACTGTCCTGCGCCGGCCAAGGCATCCCGCCCTTTCACTACATGATCGCACTCGCCGGCGGCGCGATCCGCTGCATGCCGTACGCGACTTTCGGCACCCAGGAGCTTGCGGCCAACACGGTGGCCGGACTGGCGGGGCGGCGCGCGGTGCTGCTCGCCAATCACGGCGTCGTCGCGGTCGGCGCGTCGCTGCACGCGGCCCAGGCGGTCGCCATCGAGGTCGAGAACCTCGCCGCGCAGTACCTCGAATTGAAAGCCGCGGGTCTCGAGCCCGCGGTGCTCAGCGACGCCGAACTTGCGAGGGTGATCGAAAAGTTCGGCGACTACGGCCGCATCGAGCGCGCCTGAGCGCTCCGTCGCGCGGTCAGGTCGTCGGCACGTCGTCGGCGCCGTGGCGTCGGGCCAGCTGGATCCGTCGTACGGAGAGACTCGGCAGGATCAGGCCCTCGACCACGCCCACGGTTTCCCACCGCGCGGCGTCGCCGGACTGGATTCGAGCGAGCAGGTGACGATCGTCATCCGGAACCACTACGAGCGCGTCGCCCGTGGAGGTCCGCAACTTGCGAGCGACAGCATCCGGATCTCCCATCAGGTCGGGCGTCCGCGGCAGGTAGAAGCCGATGCTGGATTCGCCGACCTTGCAGAGCACGAGTTGCTCGCCGGGCTCGATGATTCCGGCGACGACCGCCCCGAGGCGTGGCGACAATCGCTCCTGTTCGAGCGCGGGGAGCAGCCCGACGAAGGCGGAAAGCCAAAGGGCGGCTGCACCGACGGCCGCGATCGGCACCTGCGTCTCCGGGCGACCGTGCAACCAGCTGAATGCGACCACGATGCCGACGCCGAGCGACACCGTCGCGAGCACCAGGGCGGCGGCATGCGCCGGCGCACCGACGAATCGCTCGCCCAAATAGCCACCGATCGCTGCCACACACACGCAGACGATGCCGAAGAGCGTGGCCTCGAGCGTGCGTTCGAAGCGCGTCCAGGCGCGGACTCGCAGGATCCTGGACTCCACCAGCGTCGCCGCCAGGATGGCGAGGGCCGGGAATGTCACGAGCATGTAGTGCGGCAGCTTCGAGACCGTGAGTTCGGCGACGACGAGCGGGCCGAGCACCCAGGCGAGCAGGTAGGCCGTATCGCTCTCTCCCCGGTGGCGCCAGGCATTCGCCAGCGCCGCCGGGAGCAGCGCGCCCCACGGGAAGAATGCAATCACCGTCGCGACGAGGTAGTACCCGGGCCACCCTGAGTGACCTTCGTAGGGCGTGACCGTACGGCCGAGCAGGTGATGCCCCAGGCCTTCGGACGCAAAGCCACCGTGCGTGGCGAGTGCGGCCGGGATGCCCCACGCGAGAAGCATCGCCAGTGCCAGGGGGACGCCCCAGTGCGCACCGAATCGCCGCCATGCGGCGCGTCCGTCCGGCCTGCGCAGCGACGCCGCCACGAACGCGGTGGCGACGATCGCGAGGATTCCGGGACCGACGGCACCGAGACCGGGAACGGCGGTGGCTACCGCACCCGCGACGACGGCCGCCAGAACGAGATTGCGAATGCGCGTGGCAGGCGGCGATTCCAGCATCACGAGCGCGCAGGCCACGGCGCCGACGAAAGCGACGTTCACCACCTTGGCCAGCAGTCCGAGCCCGATGCTCGTCCACAACAGCAGTTGCCAGCGGTGTCGATGCTCGGGGCCCGCGCGCAGGCGCTGCCACGCCAGGAACGAGAGCGTGGTCGCCGCGAGCAGGCTCGCGTCGGCGGTGAACGAGCGCGCCTCGATCACGACGTACAACGCCGTCGCGAGTACGACCCCCGCGATGCGCGCAACGCGACGGCCCCCCATGCGCTGCGCGACGACCATGGTGAAAAGCACCGCGAGCGCGCCGCACAGGGCCGACGGCAGGCGCAGCGCGGACTCGTTCATGCCGAGGACGCGCGTCGAGGCGAGGGCCAGCCAGTAGCTGAGGATGGGCTTGTTGTAGCGCGGCTCGCCGAAGTTGCTCGGCAGGAGCCAGTCGCCGCGCTCGCTCATCTCCTTCGCGGCGAGCGAGAAGCGGGCTTCGTCGCGATCGAAGACGCTCTGCTGCGAGCTGCCGAGGAGGTAGAGCGCCAGGCACGCCGCGAATAGCAGCGCACGGAAACCCCAGTCGCGTCCTGCGACGTCACCGGCGTCCGACGGCCGACGTTCCACGTCCATCCTCCACGCCTCTCGCCGGGAGCATAATACCCGCGGGCGGTGCAGGGATATGACTGTCCACAACAGCGCAATCGCGGACATGTTCGAGGAGCTGGCCGACCTGCTCGAGATCCGCGAAGAGAACCCGTTCCGGATCCGCGCCTATCGCAATGCGGCGCGGTTCATCCGCGGCCACGCGCGCAGCATGGCGGAGCTCGTCGAGTCGGGGGTCGATCTCGCCGAGCTGCCGGGAATCGGCGAGGACCTGGCCGGCAAGATCGCGACCATCGTGGGCACGGGCAAGTTGCCGCTGCTCGAGCAGGTCCGGGCCAGGGTGCCGGCGCCACTCGTCGAGATGACGCGCATCGAGGGGCTGGGCCCGAAGCGCGCGAAAGCACTTTACGGCGCGCTCAGGATCCGCAGCCTGGAGGACCTGCAGCGTGCCGCGCGCAGCGGGCGCATCCGCGAACTCAAGGGATTCGGGGCGAGGACCGAGCAACTCATCGGACAGCGCGCGGAGCGTGCCGCGTCGGCCGAGCATCGCGTGAAGCTTGCGGATGCCGAGGACATCGCGAGGCCGCTCGTGGAGCACCTCGGCGCCGTGCGAGGCGTCAAGGCCGTCGAGGTCGCGGGGAGTTACCGCAGGCGCCGCGATACCGTCGGCGACCTCGACGTGCTCGTCAGCATGGGCCGGGGCGCCGGCGCCGTCATGGATGCCTTCGTGAACTACGAGGACGTCGCGGAGGTGCTGGCGAAGGGCCCGACGCGAGCGACCGTGCGCCTGCGCAACGGCGTGCAGGTGGACGTCCGGGTCGTCCCGCCGGGGAGCTTCGGGGCCGCCCTGCATTACTTCACGGGGTCGAAGGCGCACAACATCGCGGTGCGCAAGCTCGCGATGGCGAGGAAGCTCAAGCTCAACGAATACGGGATCTTCAGGGGCGAGCGCAGCGTCGGTGGCCGGACCGAGCAGGAAGTGTTCGAAGCCGTCGGACTGCCCTTCATTCCACCCGAGCTCCGCGAGGACCGCGGCGAGATCGAGGCGGCCCGGAAGAAGAAGCTCCCCTCGCTGGTTGAACTCCGCGACATTCGCGGCGACCTGCACTGCCACACGAACGCGACCGACGGGCGCGACACGCTCGAAGCCATGGCCCGGGCGGCGCAGGAACTCGGTTACGAGTACATCTCGGCCAACGACCACTCGAAGAAGGTCACCATCGCCCACGGCCTCGACGCGCGACGGCTGATGCAGCAGGTCCGCGCGATCGACAGGCTGAACGCGAAGCTCGACGGCATCGTCGTGCTCAAGTCGGCCGAGGTGGACATCCTGGACGACGGCTCGCTCGACCTGCCCGACGGGGTACTCAAGGAGCTCGACTTCACGGTCTGCGCGATCCACTACGGGCTCGCCCGCAGTCGCGAGAAACAGACCGAGCGCATCCTGCGCGCGATGGACAATCCGCATTTCACGATCCTCGCGCACCCCACGGGGCGGCTCATCAACGCGCGCGAGCCCTACGACATCGATCTCGAGCGCGTCATCGAGGCCGCGCGAGAGCGCGGGCGCATCCTCGAGTTGAACGCGCACCCGGATCGTCTCGACTTGGACGACCGCGGCTGCCGGATGGCCAAGCAGGCGGGGGTCCGCATCGCGATCTCGACCGACGCGCATCGCGCGGCCGACCTCGGCCTGATGCGCTACGGCATCGGCCAGGCGCGCCGTGGCTGGCTCGAATCCGACGACGTCGTCAATACGCGGCGGCTCGCGGATCTCCGTCGGCTGCTCAAGCCGTGAATGCACATGCCGGGGACATGCGTGGCCACCGTGCGGACCCTGTTCGACAGGCGACAATTCATCGCCGGCACGAGCGGCGCGATTCTCTGTGTGTTGGCTGATCCGGTCGGAGCCACCGGTCCGAGTGCGGATGTGGCGTCGCCGCCGAAAGGGCGTGACCCGAGGACAGCCGCCGCCGATGCGACGCTGCGGCTGCTCCTCGCCGGCGACGTCATGACGGGCCGGGGTGTCGACCAGATCCAGCGTCGCTCCTGCAATCCGCGGCTCTACGAGAGCTTCGTGAAGTCCGCCGAAGAGTACGTCGCGATCGCGGAGCAGGCGAGCGGGCCGATCTCGCGCGGAGTGGATCCGTCCTACGTGTGGGGCGGCGTCCAGGCGGACGTCGCGCGACTGCGACCCCCCCATCGCGTGGTAAATC
>VEPJ01000167.1:18485-27664 GCA_012026925.1 Gammaproteobacteria bacterium
GCCAGCCGTTCGGCGTGGCGTCCCCAATACGCCCGGGCCAGATCCACCGCGCCCCCCCCCCGCGACTGCGACCCGACCTTCGCGTGGTCAATCTCGAAACCGCCGTGACGACGGCGAGCGAGCCCTGGCCCGGCAAGGGGATCCATTACCGGATGCATCCGGAGAACGTGGCCTGCCTCGCTGCCGCCGGGATCGACTGCTGCACGCTCGCAAACAACCACGTGCTCGATTGGGGCTACGGCGGACTCGACGAGACGCTGCGCACGCTGCACGCCGCCGCGATTCGCACCGCGGGCGCTGGCGCCGACGAGACCGAAGCGCGGGCTCCGGCGACGATCGAAAGTGCCGGCGGCGGGCGGGTCCTGGTCCTGGCCTATGGGAGCACGAGTTCGGGCATCCCCGGCGACTGGCAGGCTCGCGGGCGACGAGCCGGCGTGAACCTGCTGGACGAATCGGAGGATTCGGCCGTCTCGCGCGTGGCACGCGACGTGCGCCAGGCGAGGCGCCCGGGAGATTGCGTGGTCGCATCGCTCCACTGGGGTGGCAACTGGGGATATTCCGTGTCGCGTGAGCAGCAACGACTGGCGCGCGCGCTGATCGACGAGGCCGGAGTGGACGTGGTGTACGGCCACTCGTCGCATCACCCCCGGCCGATCGAGGTGCACGCGGGGAAGCTGATCCTTTACGGCTGCGGCGACTGCCTGAATGACTACGAAGGCATCGGGGGATACGAGGCTTACCGACCGCAGCTCGGCTTCCTGTACCTGCCCGACCTCGAAGCCGAAACCGGGCGCCTCATCCGCCTGACACTGATCCCGACATGCATCCGCAAGTTCCGGCTCGATCGCGCGTCGGATGACGAGACGGAGTGGCTCGAGCAGACGATGACGCGCGAAAGCCGCAGCTTCGGAACACGCCTCGAGCGAGTGCCGGGCGGCCTGCTGGAACTGCGCTGGGGCTGACGGTCGCGCTCAGGGTATCTCGCGAGACGCGCTGGGTCCCTTGACCCGAATCTTGTCAACCGGCGGGATTTCGATCGGCGCGAGTCCCGCCGCGGCAAGAGCCGTGTTGAGGCGCGGCAAGTCCTTCTCATGGACTTCCTGCCAGGCGGCGACCGCACGGTCGAGTCGCAGCCGGGTTTCGGCGAGTGCGCGTCGCTGCGGCTCGGTCGGGGCGCGGTCGCTCGCCTCGATGTCGCTCGCGATCGAGCGTGCCACGCCGCCGATGGCGTCGAGGTTCAGGTTGTCGCCGCGGTCGCCCGATCCGTGCTCGAGCGGCGCGATCTTCCGGTCGAACGCCTCGATCGCCGGGGCGACACGGGCGTTCCCGGACTGCGACGCCTTGAGTTCCGAGAGGCGCTCGCTGACGTAGTCGAGTTCCGCGGCAACGCCGTAGTGCCGCGCGAGGAGATCCTGCGCGTCGCGATGGACGGCCTGCGCCGACGCCAGCGACGAGGTGTCCACCGGGACGCGGGGGTCCGCAACGACCTCCAGCGGCACCGCGAATTCCTGGCCGTCCACTCGCAGCAGCACGCGGTAGTCCCCGGGCGCCGCGATCAGGCCCTCCGGAACCACGGGCACTCCCATCCCGTACGCGGTATTGATCGAGTACTCGTACTCGGTCGTGCGGGGACGCGGGAAACGCAGGTCCCAGACGAAGCGATGCATGCCCGCGGATGCCTGCAGCGACGGGGCGGGCACGATCCAGTCGGCAGTGAAGTAGCGTTCCGCGGCCGCGGCAGGCTCCGGTTCCGTGCTCGAGTATTTCCGAACCACGCTCCCGGAAGCGTCGCGGATCTCGAGTTCGACGCGCCGGGCAGGGGAGGCCAGCCAGTAGTCGATGATCGCGCCGGTCGGCGGATTGCGCCCGACCGGCTCGTCCGGTGGGATCGGCGTGTCGCGGTTCTGGTTCCTGCGCAGGCGGATCGCGGTGGCGGGCTCGAAGAGATGAGCCTGCGCGCCGTCGGGCACATTGCCCCACTGGCGCAGCGGAGCGAGGCCGTCGAGAACCCAGAGCGCGCGTCCTTGCGTGCCGACGATGAGGTCGTCGCCTTTTACGGCGATGTCGCGTACCCAGGCCGTCGGCAGGTTCCGCTGCAGCGACCGCCAGTGATCGCCGTCGTCGAACGAGACGAACACGCCCGTGTCGGTGCCCGCGTAAAGGAGTCCGGCGCGGAACGGGTCGGCGCGCACGACGCTGACGTAGTGATCCGCGGGCAGGTTGCCGGTCGCGAGCGTCCAGGTCTGGCCGTAATCCCCAGTGCGGAAGATCCAAGGGCGGGCATCGTCCTGGCGGTGATTGTCGATCGCGACATACGCCGCGCCGGGTTGCGTGGGCGAGGGCTCGACCGTGCTCACCTTCGCCCAGGGCGGCACTTCGCGCGGTGTGACGTTGGCCCACGTTTTGCCGCCGTCGCGGGTGAGCCGCACGAGCCCGTCGTCGGTGCCGATCCAGATCTCCGAGTTGTCGCGGGGCGAAAGCCCGATGCTCCAGATCACGCCGTATCCGCAGGCGCGCGCGCGGGCGGCATCGAGGTCGCCGCTGCAGTCGCGTGCGGTCGCAGTCTTCGCCGAGAGATCGGGGCTCACGGCCTCCCACGTGCTGCCCTGGTCCGTCGAGCGCCAGAGTCGCTGCGACCCGAAATAGAGCGGGTAAGGGGCGAGTTGCGAGATCGCGATCGGCGTGATCCACGAATAGCGTTGCTGGAACCCGGTGGGCCGGGCGCCGTAGCTCGAGATCGGCCACGGCGTGACGTTCTGCACTTCGCCGTTGCGCGCGTCCCAGCGAGACAGGCGACCGCCGAGGCCCGTGCCGTAGACGACGTCGGGATCGCGCGGATCCGGCAGCTGGTAGTCGCGCTCGTCCGCGCCGACCGGCTCCCAGTCGCGGTACGTGATCGAGCCGTAGTCGCTGCGGCTCGCGATGCGCACCGTGCCGCTGTCCTGCTGCCCGCCGTAGATGCGGTACGGGAAAGCGTCGTCCACGGCGATCTTGTAGAACTGGCCGGTGGGCTGGTTGTCCCAGCTGCTCCAGGTGCGGCCACCGTTCACGGTCACAACCGCGCCCTGGTCCGCGCCCGTGATCATGCGCTCCGGACGCTGCGGGTCGATCCAGAGGAAGTGGTAGTCGTCGCCGCCCGGTGCGCCCTTGACGATGTCGCACTTCGTGCCGCCCGCCGAGCAGCGGTGCATGCCACGGCCCATGGCGAACACGGTGTCCGGATCGTCGGGCGCCGGCGTAACCTGGCTGAAGTAGCCGTTGACGAGCTCGGGATCGGCATTGACGCGCTGCCACGTGGCGCCCGCGTCGTCCGAGCGATACAGCCCGCCGCCGGACTCCGCGTCGACGATCGCCCACACGCGCGTGCCCTGGGCTCGATGGGTCGCGCCGAGGCCGATGCGTCCGAGCTTGCCCGCGGGCCATCCGCCGCCTTCGACGCGCCGCCACGTCGCGCCGCCGTCCATCGACTTGTACAGGCCGCTCTCGGGCCCGGCGTCCGGCGTGAAATAGTTGAGCCACGGCCTGTAGCGCACCTGCCAGAAGGACGCGAACACGATCCGTGGGTCCGCGGGATCGACCGCGAGGTCCACCGCGCCCGTGTTCTCGCTGACGAAGAGCGTTCGTTGCCACGTCTTGCCGCCGTCGGTCGTGCGGTACACGCCGCGCTCGCCGCCGGGCCCGAACGTCGGCCCCAGTGCGGCGACCAGCGCACGGTCGGGGTCGCTCGGATCGACCTTGATCGCGCCGATGTGCCGGCTCGATGCGAGCCCGAGGTGACGCCACGTCCCGCCGCCGTCGTCCGAACGGTAAACACCGTCGCCGGCCGTGATGTCGTAGCGGGTCGTGACCTGGCCCATGCCGGCGTAGATCACTTTCCGGTTCGAGGGCGACACCGCCAGCGCGCCGACCGAAGCCGAGCCGACGCCGTCGAACACGGCGTGCCAGGTGCGGCCCGCGTCGTCCGACTTCCAGACGCCGCCACCCGCGGCGCCGAAGTAGAAGACGTCCGATCCGTTGCCCTCGCCGGCGGCGGCCGTCGCCCAGCCGCCCCGGAACGGTCCGACCAGCCGCCATTCGAGCGCGGATGTGACGTCGGGTGCGGTCGCGGGCGTGGCCGCGGCCGACATGAGCAGCAGGCCGAACGTGGCCGAGCAGGCGCGTGCAAACCCATGCATGGACCGTTCTCCCCCGACCCGGCGCGAGTCGCGCAGTGTACGGGAACGGCCTGGCCCGCTCACCGGGAACGTGGGCCGAGCGCGCCGGTGATCCCCACCGGCCGGTCGACCGGGTCGATCAGGACGCCCGGGTTCAGGATGCCCTGTGGATCCAGGCTCGCCTTCGCGGCGCCCAGCGCCGCGCGATACAGCGACGAAGACTCCTGCTCGTATCCCGTGCGATGGTCGCGTCCCACGGCATGGTGGTGGGTGACCGTGCCGCCGAGGCGCGTCACCACGTCGTTCGCCGCGAGCTTGATCTCGCGCCAGGCCGCGAGCGAGGAAGCCAGGTCGCCCCGGTCGCTGCCGAGCGCCGCGTAGGTGAAATACGGCGCGGGTCCGTCGGGATAGACGTGCGTGAAGCGGCACGACACGCTGCCGGGACGATCCGTGGCGCGCCGGATCGCGGCGCCGAGCTCGTCGAGGACGCCGCGATAGAACGACTCGAAGCGGTCCCAGGTGATCGCCGTCTCGAACGTGTCCAGGATCGCGCCGGCACCCACCATCGGGTCGCGCCAGTACGGCATGCGGATGAACGCGTCGCGCCACTGGCCGGCGGCGCCCTTGCGGTGCTCGCCCTCGTCGTCGGGGGCCGCCGAGCGCATCGAGCGTTCGCCGGCCGCGGCGTCGTACTCGCCGCCGAAGTCGCGTACGAGCTCGAGCGCGCGGCCCATCCAGGCGTGAAGCGCGTGGTCGGCGGACTCGAAGCCGAGCACCAGCATCGGGCTCGTGCCGTCGCCCACGCCTGCGAATGCGACTTCGGCCGGGTCGAGCAGACGGCAGTTCGTCGGGTTCAACCCGGACTGGGCCAGCGCCCGAACGCAGTTCGCCGCGACCATGACGTCACGGAAACGCACGGAGGCCGAGGCGCGGAATCGCGGCCGATCCTGCAGGCGCATCCACGCTTCGGTCACCACGCCGAGCACGCCTTCGGAGCCGGTCACGAGCCGGTTGGGATCGGGCCCCGCGCCGCCACCGGGCAGGCGACGCGTCTCGAGGACGCCGGCGGGTGCCACCATCCTCACCGATTGCACGAACTCGTCGATGTGCGTGTAGAGCGTGGCGTAGTGACCGCCCGACCGCGTGACGATCCAGCCGCCGAGCGTCGAGAACTGGAGGCTCTGCGGGAAATGCCGCAGCGTCAGGCCGTGCGGACGCAGCTGGGCCTCGAGCTCGGGCCCGAGGATGCCGGCCTCGATGCGTGCCGAGCGACTCGCGCGGTCGATCTCGAGCACGCGGTTCAAGCGCTCGAGGTCCAGCGACACGGTGGCGCGGTAGGCGTCGCCCACCGCGGGCTCGACTCCGCCGCACACGCTCGAGCCGCCGCCATACGGGACGACCGCGACGTTCTCGCGTCCGGCCCAGTCGAGGACGTCGGCGATGGCCTGCTCGCCGTCCGGAAAGGCGACCCAGTCCGGCGGTGTGCGCACGTCGCGATTCCACATGCGCACGGAGTCGGCGAACGACTTGCCGTAGCTGTGCGTGAGGCGGTCGTGCGCCGTGGACGAGAAGGCGGACGCGAGGCTCGACGGAGGCGCGACGCGAGGCGCGGGGAGCGAGAAGTCGTCCTCGACCGGCGGCCGCGGGAGTTCCGTCGCCGCGAGGCCGAGGCGCGCCATCATCCCCTTCACGATGGCGACCTCCATCGGCGCGAGCTCGTCGGACTCGAGGCCCCAGCCCCAGAACCGGCGCTTGGGCCGCTGCGACTTCGTCTCGCTCATCGCACCCCCTTCGGGCCGGTCCACGATCCTACAGTCGGTCGGTGCGGCGGACGAACCCGGCGACGTCGTCGCGGAACTTCTTCATCGATGGCGCGTGCAGGTACATCATGTGGCCCGCGTCGAAGTAGTCGATCGAGATGCGCTTGCGCGCCTCCGGCGTGATGTGCAGGTGCGCCAGGTCGTTCTTGGTCGCGAGGTACGGCGTCGCGAGGTCGTAGTAGCCCTGCAGCACGAGCACGTTCAGCCCGGGGTTGAAGGTCATCGCCATGGCGAGGTCCGGGACCGTGTTCGGCAGGGGCGACATCCAGCCGCCTTCGCCGGGCGTCTTGTGCTTCCAGTCCCACTCGATGTCGAAGGCCGAGACCATGTAGTTCTCGTCCTTGCCGAACTTGAGCTCCGTGTGGAGATAGTCGAGGAAGGCGGCGGTGTACGCGGGGGCGACGGCCGGGAAGAACGGGTCGTAGTCCATCGTCTCGCTCAACGGGTTCACCGCGGGCCCCACGAAGCGCGAATCGATGCGGCCGGCCACGAGGCGCTGGTTGCGCTTCAGTTCCTGCAGGAACTGCGGGTGGCTCACGCGCAGGTCGGCCTTCTCCCAGTAGTCCGCGCTGGTACCGGTGTAGCCCGCGAGCTTCGCGGCGATGGCCTTCTTGTCGTTGTCCGGGAGCAGGTAGCCGCGCATGAGCGCCGGCGCGTATTCGTTGTAGGCGAAGTGCTCCACCTCGTCGAGATACGCCTGCAGCGAGGCGGGCTTGTTCGGGATCGCGTCGTGATACCAGGCCGTCGCCGCGAACGTCGGCAGGTAGAGGACGTGCGGCAGGTCGATCTCCTCGCCGTCGATGCCGGACCCCGCGTTCAGGAACGGCGAGACCAGCACCACGCCGTTCAGGTCCATGCCCAGCCTCGACTGCAGGTAGTAGGCGAGGCCGGCGCTGCGCATGCCGCCGTAGCTCTCTCCGAGCAGGTACTTGGGCGAGCCCCAGCGGCCGTTCTCCGACACGTAGCGCTTGATGAACGCGCCGACCGACTTGATGTCCTGGTCCACGCCCCAGAAATCCGCACCCTTCGCGTCGCCGAGCGGCTTCGAGAAGCCGGTCCCGACCGGGTCGATCATCACCAGGTCGGTGACGTCGAGCACCGTGAATTCGTTGTCCACGCGCTCGGACGGAGGCGGAGGCGCAAAGCCCTGGTCGTTCACCACCACGCGGCGCGGCCCGAGGATGCCCATGTGCAGCCAGATGGACGACGATCCCGGGCCGCCGTTGTACGCGAACATGATCGGCCGTCGCGTCAGGTCCTTCACGCCGTCGCGCGTGTATGCGGTGTAGCCGAAGCGCGCGATCGGCTTGCCCTTGTCGTCCTTCATGATCAGCCAGCCCGCGGTGGCCGTGTATTTCACGGTCTGGCCGTCGATCTGCACCTCGTGCTGAGTCCTCGAAGACGCGGGCTCCGGTGCCTTCTCGGCCTCGGCCGTCTTCCCGGCATCGGTCGACTTCGGTTCGTCCCCCGCGAAGACCGGCGCGAAGGCAATGAGCCCGAGGGCGGCCAGCGCCGCCAGGATCCTGTCGTTCATTCGATCACCTCAAACTTGAGTTCAGCATGCTTCACGAGACGCTCGAGGAGCCCGTCTCCCAATGCCGCGGCCGGTGTCCAGAATCCGCCGCGCAGCCCGGACTTCGGTACTTCGAGGGCAAGGTACGCGGCAACCTGCCCGAGGATCTTCGACGTGGACCCGTAGCCCGGGTCCCCCTGGCCGGTCACTTTAACGCGGATTTCGCGCCCGTCGCCGGCCTGGCCGAGGAATCGCAGGTCGTAGAAGCCGCGCTTCTGCGCGTCGGGGCTCGGGCCCGTTCCAGGTGCGGGCAGCACGAAGCGTTCGAGTACCGCGCGCAACGGCGCGACGGTTCCCGCGACGGCGAAACCCGCGAGCCCCGCCGTGATGCCCAATGCGAGCGCCCGGCCCCTGAGCCCGCGGCCGGTCATCACGGCCTCGTCGTATCGGAAATCCCTGCCATAGGCGTACTTCGTGAGCGCGTTCGTCCGATGCACGATGCGGACGTTGGGCGCGGCCATGACGAACGGAGCCAGCCAGCTGCCGAAATCGGCGTCGTATTCGGCAGACTTCACGTTCGGTTGCCGGACTTTCGAGCCCTCGCCCCTGGGGCACAGTGAATACGGGTTGGCGAGTTCCTTGCGCAGTTGCGGGTCGGCCGCGGCCTCCTTGAAGGCGTTCAGGGCGCTGGCCGCCGTCCCGCCCGAGAACCCGCCGCTCATCGCCTTCACGCGCATCTTCACGCGGCTGCAGGGCTCGCCGAACCGCTGCTTCGCTTCGCGCTGCAGGAAATGCACGCCGAGGTCCGAGGGGACCGAGTCGAAGCCGCAGCAGTGCAGGATGCGCGCGCCGGACCTGCGCGCCGTGGCCTCGTACGCCTGGAGCATCCGGCGGATCCACTGGGGTTCGCCGGTCAGGTCGCAGTAATCGGTCCCGGTTTCCGCACACGCCTTGACGAGGAGTTCGCCGTACAACGCATAGGGGCCCACGGTGGAAACGACGACCCGGGCCTGCGTGCACATTTCCCGCAGTGCGGCCTCGTCGGCGGCATCGGCGACGAGGATCGGCAGCTTCGCGGCCTTCGGGCCGAGCGACCGGCGCAGTTCCTCGAGCTTGGATTTCGAGCGACCGGCGGCGGCCCAGTGCAGCCGGCCGCGCAGGCCGAATTCCTCGAGCAGGTAGCGGGCGAGAATCTGGCCGACGAAACTCGTGGCGCCGAATACGACCACGTCGTAGCGGGGGGATGCGGCGGTCATGGGGCCTCCGGGACGCGAAGTCGCGCAGCATGGCATAGAATCGCGGACTGGCGAACCCGTATCCCGGACGTCCGAATGAACGCCCAAGAGATCTATCGCGACCTGAAGGCCAAGCTGGGCGACGTGCTGCCCGACGCAGAGATCCTGCTGAAGGCGGAAGTGGCGGCCGACGTGCTGCGCCTCAAGAAGGAGCGGGACGCGGTGATCCTCGGCCACAACTACATGGAGCCCGCGCTGTTCCACTCCGTGCCGGATTTCCAGGGCGACTCGCTGGAGCTCAGCCGGCGCGCCGCCGAGACCGACCGTTCGGTGATCGTGTTCTGCGGCGTCCGTTTCATGGCCGAGACGGCGAAGATCCTGAACCCTGCCAAGACGGTGCTGCTGCCGACGGAGAAGGGCGGCTGCTCGCTCGCCGAGAGCATCACCGCTGCGGACG
>VEPJ01000018.1 GCA_012026925.1 Gammaproteobacteria bacterium
TGTTGGGGAGCTGCCGCAGCATCGCGCCGAAGGACTTCTCCATCTCGGCGAGCTGCGACCGGTACGCCTCGAGGTTCGCGGCGCGCTTGGCCTTGGTCTCGAGCGAGAGCTTGAGCTCGCCTTCCTTGGCGCGGGCCTCGAGCAGCAACGGGCGGTCCGGCTTCCAGACGAAGAAGTAATAGCTCGCCGAGGCGGCGATCATGAACAGCAGCACGACGGTGCCGACCCGGACCCCGAGCGGCCAGCGGCCCGGGTCATTGGGGTCGAGGTTGCGAAGCTGTTCGAGCAGTTCCTGCAGCTTCTTCATTTGGCAGCCACCTGTGCCGCCTCGTCTCCCGGCGCGGCATGGCTGCGCTGGTTGGCGAAGAGCGTGAATTCAGAACCGGTGCCCTTGCTGTTCGTCTGCACGATCTGCAGCGTCGGCTCGGCGAGCCACTCCGACGCGTCGATGTTGCGCATGAACGAGGACACGCGCGTGCTCGACTGGGCGATGCCACGCAGCTCGAACCGGTTGCCCGACTGGCGCAGGTACGTCAGGTACACGCCCTCGGGCAGGACGCGGACGATCTCGTCGAAGATGTGCACGATCTCGGGACGGCTGCGCTGCAGCGTCTCGATGATCTCCATGCGCGCGAGCAGCCGCTGCTTCTGCGCGTCGAGGCCGTTGATCTCCTCGATCTGCTTGTCGAGGATCGCGATCTCGCCGGTCAGGTAGTCGTTGCGCGCCTGCTGCTGCTTGATGGCCGAACTCATCTGCCATTGCCCGAGCAGCGTCACGAGCGCGGCAGTCGCGACCGCGGCGCCGAGCGAGAGGTAGAACTCCTGGCGCTTGCGCTTGCGCTCTGCCTCGCGCCACGGCAGCAGGTTGATTCTTGGCATATCAGTCGAAGCTCCTGAGCGCCAGGCCGCACGCCGTCAGCAGCGCGGTGGCGTCCTTCTTCACACCCTGCGCCAGGGCGCGCGTCGAGATCTTCATCTGCCCGAGCGGGTCGCCGCGCTCGGCAGGGATGCCCACGCGGCTGGCGATCACGTCGGCGACGCCGGGAATGTTGGCGCAGCCGCCGCAGATCAGGATCTGCTCGGGCGCCTCGCGTCCCGCGCCCGCGGCCAGGTAGAACTGCAGCGAGCGGCTCACCTGCTGGCACATGTCGTCGATGAACGGGTCGAGCACCTCGGCCTGGTAGTTGGCCGGCAGCCCGCCTTCCTTCTTGGCGCGCCCGGCCTCTTCCATGCTCAGGCCGTACGTGCGCATGACTTCCTCGGTCAGCTGCTGGCCGCCGAAGGAGAAGTCGCGGGTATAGGAGACCTTGAGGTCGCGCAGCACCGAGAACGTCGTGCTGCTCGCGCCGAAGTCGATGACCGCGATGTTGCGCTCCATGCCGCCGTCCGGCATCTGGTGCGTGAGCAGCCGGCACGCGTTTTCGAGCGCGAAAGCCTCGACGTCGACGATCCGGGCCGTGAGCCCGGCGGCCTGCACCGCCGCCTGGCGCTGCTCGACGTTCTCCGAGCGCGTGGCGACGAGCAGCACGTCGAGCATCTCGGGGTCCTTCTCGGACGGCCCGATCACCTCGAAGTCGAAGCTCACCTCTTCCATCGGGAACGGGATGTACTGGTCGGCCTGCATCTCGACCTGCGACTCGAGCTCGGCCTCGCGCAGGTTGCGCGGCATCTGGATGATCTTGGTGATCGCGGCGTCGCCGCTGATCGCCACGGCGCATTCCTTGCTGCGCGCGCCGGCGCGCTTCACGGCGCGGCGCACGGCCTCACCGACGGCCTGCGCGTCGACGATCGCCTTCTCGTTGATCGCATTCGGCGGCGACGGCTCGGCCGCGTACGATTCCACACGATAGGTGTCGCCACTCTTCGTCAGCTCGATCAGCTTGATCGACGACGTCGTGATGTCGAGTCCTATGACCGGTCGAAACCTGCGCTGGAACAGCACGGTTGATCCTTATCGTTCAAAAGGTTGCGCCGCGATTGTGTGGCAGTTTCAGAGCCCCCGCGCCACTATATATCAGGGTCGCGGCCAATAAAATTGTGAGTGGGCTAGCAGAAACCGTCATCGATGTCGCTCGCGTCCCCCCTATGGCAGAAAACGTGGCCTGTAGCACCTGGGCGACGCATCCGGCCCGGCCGTCATAGGTTTTTGTCCTTAGGCCGCCGGCCCGTGCCCCGCCTTGCGACGGGTTTGCCCCCCAGTCCGCGGCTACTATGCACAGGGGGGCAGATGGCAGCAAGGAACAGGTCGCACATTTGGCAAAGAGCAGCAACGTGTTGACGAAAGTCACGGGCGCCGTGGTTGCGGCCTTACTGTCCCTGGCGCTCCTGGTGCTGCTGGGCTTTGCCGGGGCCTATCAGTACCTGGCACCCGAGATCCCCGAGGCCGATGCGCTGCGGACCATCAAGACGCAGGTGCCGCTGCGCGTGTACTCGCGCGACGGCAAGCTGATGGCGCAGATCGGCGAGCAGCGGCGCATTCCGCTGCAGTGGGAGGAGTTTCCCCCGGTCGTCGTCGATGCGTTCCTGGCCGCCGAGGACGACCGGTTCTTCGAGCATCCGGGCGTGGACTGGCAGGGACTGGTGCGGGCGCTCGCGGCGAACGTGACTCCCGGCGCGCGCCTGCAGGGCGGCGGCACGATCACGATGCAACTCGCCCGCAATACCGTGCTTACGTCGGAAAGGACGCTGCGGCGCAAGCTCAAGGAGGTGTTCCTCGCACTGCGGCTGGAGCGCTCGTTCAGCAAGCGGGAGATCCTGACCCTTTACCTGAACCGCATCTTCCTCGGACAGCGGGCCGACGGCGGCGGCGCGGCGGCCGAGGTCTACTTCGACAAGCACGTGCGCGACCTGAGCCTGGCCGAAGCGGCGCTGCTGGCGGGCCTGCCGCGCGCGCCGTCGCACGACAACCCGGTGGCGAGCGTCGAACGTGCCCGCGAGCGGCGCAGCTACGTGCTGCGACGGATGGTTGAAATCGGCAAGATCGACCAGGCCCAGCGGGACGCAGCAGAAAGCGTGCCGATCTCGAGCCGCATGCACGGCCCGATCGTCGAACTCGACGCTTCATATGTGGCCGAGATGGCGCGCGCCGAAATGGTGCGTCGATATGGGCCGGAGGCGCTGACCGCGGGTTACACGGTCTATACGACCGTCGACAGCCGGCTGCAGCAAGCGGCGAACCTGGCAACGTGGCGCGCGGTACTGGAGTACGACCGGCGGCACGGCTACCGCGGCCCGGCGGAGAGACTGGACCCCGCGGCCTTGCGTGACGAGGCGGCGTTGACCCAGGCGTTCCGCCGCCATCCCAATCGGGGCAGCCTGGTGACCGCGGTCGTCACGGGCGTGGCCGACCGCAGCGCCGAGGTGATGCGCCGCAATGGCATGTCCTTCACGCTCGACTGGGACGCCATGGCCTGGGCACGCCCCTCCCTCGACCCGCTCAAGGACTCGATGGGCCCGGCGCCGAAGTCGGCCCACGACGTCCTGGCCGTGGGGCACATGGTGTATCTCGAACCGCTGCCGGAGAACCGGTTCCGGCTGGCCCAGGTCCCGGCCGTGGCCGGCGCGCTCGTCGCGCTCGCCCCCGCCGACGGCGCCAACGATTCGCTCGTCGGCGGCTTCGATTTAGGCGCGAGCAAGTACAGCCGCGTCACGCAGGCCCAGCGGCAACCCGGCTCTGCCTTCAAGCCGTTCCTGTACTCGGCAGCCCTCGAGCGCGGGTTCACGCCGGCCACGCTGGTCAACGACGCGCCGATCGTGCTGCCGGGCGGTGGCGGTGCGGACGGCGGGGAGGAGTGGCGCCCGCAGAACATCACGCGCAAGTTCTATGGTCCGACGCCTGTCCGTGAGGGCCTGGTGCGCTCGCGCAACCTCGTCTCGATCCGCCTGCTGCGCGGCGCGGGCATCGGCTTCGTGACGCGCTACATCGCCGGGTTCGGCTTCAGCCCGGCCGCGCTGCCGGCCAACCTGACGCTGGCGCTCGGCACGGGGCAGGTGACCCCGCTGGAAATGGCGCGAGGCTTCGCGGGCTTCGCCAACGGCGGCGCGCTCGTGACGCCGTACTTCATCGACTCGGTGCGCGACCTGGCCGGACGCGAAATCTTCCGGACCCAGCCCCTGCGTGCCTGCAGCCTGTGCGACGTGGCCGCGGATTCGGCGCCGGACCCGTCCGCGACCGCGCCGGTCCCGCCTGAGCTGCGCGCGCCGCAGGCGATCACGCCCGCCAACGCTTTCGTGATGACGGTGTTGATGTCGGACGTGATCCAGCGCGGCACCGCGACGCGCGCGCTGTCGCTCGGCCGCCGCGACCTCGCGGGCAAGACCGGCACGACGAGCGCTCGCCGCGACACCTGGATCGTGGGCTTCAACGCCGACCAGGCGGCCGCGGTCTGGCAGGGCTTCGACCAGGAGCGCCCGCTCGGCGACCAGGAAGAAGGCGGCAAGACCGCGTTGCCCATGTGGATCTACTACATGGAGCAGGCGCTGCGCGACCGGCCCGAACACCGTCAGCCCGAGCCTCCCGGGGTGGTGCGCATGTGGGTGTCGCGCGAGACCGGCGCGCCGACGCGCGCGGGCGCGCCGGGGGCATTGTTCGAATCGTTCATCGAGCAATATGCTCCGCAACCGGGCACGGTCGACAGCGGTGACGAAAGCGTCGACGCGGAGACCGTGGATCCCGCCACGACGGACGACTCGCTGTTCTGAATGGGCGCGCAACGATGAGCCGACAGAAACCGAACCCGCGCGCGGAAATGCTGCGGCAGGCCGTCGCCGACGAGGCAGCGCGCGTGATGGCCGAGCAGGGCATCGACGATTTCCTGCTCGCCAAGCGCAAGGCAGCCGAGCGCCTCGGCGTCATGGACGCCTCCATCCTGCCGCGCAATACCGAGATCGAGGCGGCGCTCTTCGCCAGGCAGCGGCTGTTCTCCGCCGGGCGACACGAGACGGAAATCGCCGAGTTGCGGCGCTCCGCGCTGCAAGCCATGCGGCTGATGGCGGACTTCGAGCCGCGGCTGGTCGGCCCCGTGCTCACGGGGACCGCGTCCGCCCACTCGGACATCCACCTGCACCTCTTCTCGGAGTCGCCCGAGGCCGTGTCGCTCCGGCTCGAGGAGCGGGGCGTGCCCCACGAGGCTCTCGAGCGGCGCATGCGGTTCGAGCGGGACCGCACGGTGACCTATCCGGCGTTCCGGTTCGTCGCGGGCCGGCAGACCGTGGACGCCGTGGTCTTCCCGCTCGACGGCATCCGCCAGGCCCCCTGCAGCCCGGTCGACGGCAAGCCGATGAAGCGCGCGAGCGCCGCGGCCGTCGCAGCGCTGCTCTGACCGCTACGCTTCGCTGATCGCCGGCAGCAGGCCGCGCAGGCTGGCAGCCGGGCTGTGGACGAGGTCCTTGCGGATTTCATGCCGCACCCGGGCCCGGGTCGGGCCCGACAGCTCCTGGCGCACCAAGCCGAGGAACGGCGGTCCCGCGACCAGGATCAGGTCCTCGTACTCGTCCTTGCGGCGCGCCTCGTCGAGGCGGCGGGCGATGCGCCGCGCAAACCGCACGGCTTCCTGCTGACGCGGGTCGTTCTCGCCGCCGAACGCGTGGCGGGTGCCCCTGCCCTTGGCGTGGCCACGGCCCGGCCGGTCGCTCGAGAACTCCCGGTCGTGCAGGTGGGCCGCGGCGTCGGCGATGCGCGCCACTTCGGTCGGCGGCGCGGTCAGCGAGGCGGCGTCGTAGAAGACGGCTTCTGCCTGGTCCGCGACGACGATGCGTATCCGGCTCATGGCTTCCCTCCTGTATGGGAACCCACGACCAGACTGCGCCGGTCGTTCTCCGGCGGCAATGCGTGAATAGTGGCTAGTGGCTAGTGGTTAGTGGCTAGTAGGAAGGAAGGTGACTAGTGATTAGTGATTAGT
>VEPJ01000193.1 GCA_012026925.1 Gammaproteobacteria bacterium
ATCGGCAGCATCTTCCCGATCCACGGCGAGGACCGCATCGTCGTCTCGCCCGACCAGGTGCCGCCACTGCTGCCGGCGGCGCTCAAGGCGGTGGAGGACCGCAAGTTCGACACGCACCACGGCGTGGACCCGCTCGCCATCCTGCGCGCGATGTTCATCAACGTGCGGGCGGGCCAGGTCGAGCAGGGCGGCAGCACGCTCACGCAGCAGCTGGTGAAGAGCTACTTCCTCGACAGCCGCCGTACGCTGGGGCGCAAGATCGAGGAAGCGATCATGGCCGTCATTCTCGACGCCCGGTTCGGGAAGGCGGACATCATGAACGCCTACATCAACGAGATCTACCTCGGCCAGGACGGCCAGCGGGCGATCCACGGTTTCGGCCTCGCGAGCCAGTTCTATTTCGGCAAGCCGCTCGCGGAACTCGGCCTGTCCGACATCGCGCTGATGGTCGCGATCGTTCGCGGCCCTTCCTACTACGACCCGCGGCGTCACCCCGACCGCGCGCTGGCGCGCCGCAACCTCGTGCTCAAGGTCCTCGCGGAGCGGGACGTGATCAGCGCCGAGGAGGCCGAACGCGCGGCAGCGAAGCCGCTCGGAGTCGCCGCGGCCGGCAGCAAGGGCGCCGTGTTCTTCCCCGCGTTCCTCGACCTCGTCCGACGACAGCTGCGGACCGATTACAAGGAAGAGGACCTCACGGAAGCCGGCCTGACCGTGTTCAGCACGCTCGACCCGCTGCTGCAGGAGAAGGCCGAGGACGCCCTCGACTCGGAACTCGACCGCCAGGACGCCGCGCCGCGCAAGGTCTCCCACGGCCTCGAGGGCGTCGTGATCGTGACCACGCCGCAGACCGGCGAAGTGGCGGCGATCGTGGGCGGACGGCACGCCTCGTTCGACGGTTTCAACCGCGCGCTCGACGCGAAGCGACCGATCGGCTCGCTGGCGAAACCCCTCGTGTACCTGTCCGCGTTCGAGACCGGGAAGTACACGCCCGCGACGATCGTTCACGACCAGCCGGTCGAGATCAAGCTGCCGAACGGCGACACGTGGAAGCCCGCGAACTTCGACAAGGAGATCCGCGGCGACATGCCGGCGATCCGCGCGCTGACGCAGTCGCTCAACCTGCCGACGGTGAACCTGGGGCTCGAAGTCGGCCTCGCGCGGGTCGCGAAGACGTTCGTGCAGCTCGGGCTCGACGAGAAGCCGGCGGAGTATCCGTCCATGCTGCTCGGAGCGACGAACCTGAGCCCGTTCGAGGTCGCGCAGATCTACAACACGCTCGCGAACGGCGGGTTCCGCTCGCCGCTGCGCGCGGTGCGCGCGGTCGTCTCGGAGAGCGGCAAGCAGCTCAAGGCGCCGCAGCTCGAGGTGGCCGAGGCGGCGCCGGCCGATGCGGTGTACATGCTCGACCGCATGCTCATCGAGGTCATGGAGCGCGGCACGGGTCGGCCCGCGCGCAAGACGCTGCCACCGGGCCTCGTGGTCGCCGGCAAGCCCGGCACGTCGAACGACTACCGCGACAGCTGGTTCGCCGGCTTCTCGGGGTCGCACCTCATCGTCGTGTGGATGGGGCACGACGACAACTCCCAGACCGGTCTCACCGGCACGACGGGCGCGCTCGCCGCGTGGTCGAGGCTCATGTCGTCCATCACGACGACATCGTTCGAGCCACTGATGCCGGAATCGCTGGAGAACCGCTGGATCGACTACTACTCGGGTCGGGAGACCTCGCCCTATTGCGACGGCGCGGCCGTGAGCCTGCCGTTCCGGATCGGCACGCCGCTCGTGCCGAGCGACGACTGCGCCCCGGGAGCCGACGTTCCTGCGGACGCGTCGATGCAGCCGACGGCACCCGCGGAGCCACAACCGACGACCCCGCCTTGATCTGCCGCGGCTGCGGGCCGGACAATCGCCCGCCATGCGCCAACTTCCGATACTCCTGGCCCTGACCGTCACGCTCGCGGGTTGCGCGATCGAGCCGTTCAAGAAGGGTGGGACCGAGACCACGTCGTCGAGGACGGCGACTTCCCAGGCGGCCAAGGGGGGCGCCGGCGCGGGGCCGGTGCTGACCGTCCCCGCGGAACCGGCCGAGGCGCCCGCGGCGCCTGAACCGACGATCGTGGCGCCGCCGCCGGCGCCGCTGCCGAAGGAGCGTCCGAAGGCACCGGCCGCGACCCTGAGCCCGGCCAGCAAGGCGCTGGTCTCGCAGGCACAGGCCCAGCGGGCGAAAGGCGACCTGCCCGGCGCGACGGTCTCGCTGGAGCGTGCGCTGCGTATCGAGCCAAACAACCCGCTGCTGTGGATTGAAATGGGCCGGCTGCGCATGGACCAGCGCAACTATCCCCAGGCGGAAAACATGGGTCGAAAGGCGCTGTCGATGTCGGTCGGTGATGACCGGAGCCAGGCCTTGGCCTGGCAGCTGATCTCGGATTCCTACCGGGCCCGAGGCAAGAACATCCAGGCACAGGAAGCCGCGGACAAGGCCAAGGCCCTTTCGCCGAAATAATCCACTTCGATAGATCTATTTGCCCGACGACTCACTGGAGACGGCGATTCAGAATTATTTTGCGGTCTCAAATTGGTCTTGTCACCCACTTCAATCTTCCTTCCTGGAATTCCGTTATATGAATGCCAGAAATTGCGGATTTTCGGCAATAGTGGGATTCAGAGCCCAATTAGCTCCGAATAATCCGCCGAACGCTGTCATGATTCGACTTGCCTGTGTCAGTTTGGCAATTGAAGTGCCGCACTTAAGCCTCTGAAGTGATCCCATGATCGGGCTGCTGCAACGAGTCACCCGGGCCAGCGTCGAGGTCGATGGCGCCATCGTCGGACAGATTGGTCCGGGGCTGCTCGTCCTGCTTGCCGTCGAGCCCAACGACACCGAGGCACAGGCCGACCGCCTGGTCGAGCGGCTGCTCGGTTACCGGGTCTTCGAGGACGCGCAGGGACGGATGAACCTGAGCCTCGTCGACACCGGGGGCAGCCTGCTGCTCGTCCCACAGTTCACGCTCGCGGCGGATACGCAGAAGGGCATGCGCCCAAGTTTCACTGGCGCCGCCCCACCGACGCACGGCCGCGCGCTCTTCGACTACGCCGTAGGCCAGGCCCGCGCCCGGCTGCCCGAGCGGGTGGCGACGGGCCGGTTCGGCGCACACATGAAAGTGAACCTGACCAACGACGGACCGGTCACATTCCTGCTGAAGGCCTCGGGCCCCGCGGACGGGGGCTGAGGTCCGATTCGCGTATCATTGCCACCCTTCCTAGACCGTCCCGGAGACCTGCAATGGGAATCGGCTTTCGCGAACTGCTCATCATCCTCCTGATCGCCATGGTCGTCTTTGGCGCCAAGAAGCTCCGGAACGTCGGCTCCGACCTCGGCGCCGCGGTGAAGAACTTCAAGAAGGCGGTCAACGAGGGGGAAGACGAGCAGACGAAGCAGTTGAGCGACCTCTCGGCCAAGGAGAAGGACGCCGACTTCCACGAGCGCGCCGGCGCCGCCAAGACCGACAGCAAGCCGAACGCCTGACGCGGCGATGTTCGAGGTCGGCTTCAGCGAGATCCTGCTGATCTTCGCGATCGCGTTGCTCGTGCTCGGCCCGAATCGCCTGCCGAAGCTCGCGGCCGACCTCGGCCGCTGGGCGGGACGGGCCCGGGCGATGGCGCGGCAGCTGCGCACGCAGCTCGAGCAGGAAGTGAATTTCGACCCGCTGAAGGAGCAGCCCCACGGCACCTCCAGCGCCCCGACCACCACGCCGCCCCCGTTTCCCGCCGTGCAGCCACCCCCGGCGGCCGAGCCGGCGCCAACTGAGGCAGCTACGGCTACGGCTACGGCTGCGGCTGCGACGCCCGCGGCCTCCGCCGAGACGGCGCCTGCCGTGACGGCCGAACCGGTCCCCGCCACGCCGCCGGACAGGATCCATGAGCCAGAGCCCAGGTGAGCCGGAGAAGCTCGCCGAAGGCACGCTGATCTCGCACCTCCTCGAGTTGCGCGAGCGGCTCCTGCGCGCCACGATCGCGGTGATCATCGCGTTCCTGCCGCTGGCGTTCTATTCGAACCAGCTGTTCACGCTCGTCGCGCAGCCGCTGATCGACAAGCTGCCGGAGGGCACGTCCCTCATCGCGACGAACGTCGCCGCGCCGTTCATGGCGCCATTGAAGCTCTCGCTGATCGCGGCCGTGTTCGTCGCGATGCCGTACATCCTCTACCAGGCCTGGGCCTTCGTCGCACCGGGCCTCTACCGCCACGAGCGTCGATTCGCACTGCCGCTGTTCATGTCGAGCGTGATCCTCTTCTACGTCGGCGTCGCATTCGCGTACTTCGTCGTGTTCCCGCTCATGTTCACGTTCCTCGCTTCCACGACGCCCGTGGGCGTGAAGATGATGACGGACATGTCGAGCTACCTCGACTTCGTGCTGCTGCTGTTCTTCGCGTTCGGCGTGGCGTTCGAGGTGCCGGTCGCCGTCGTGCTGCTCGCGGCCACGGGTCTCGTGAAGGTCGAGGCGCTGAAGCGCCAGCGTGGCTACGTCCTCATCGGCATCTTCGTGATCGCCGCGATCCTCACGCCGCCCGACGCGGTTTCGCAGTGCTTCATGGCCGTGCCCATGTACGCGTTGTACGAGGTCGGCATCGTGTTTGCCCAGTACCTCATCCGCCAGCGCGCCGAGGACAAGGCGCAGCACGAGGCCGCCCAGTCCAGTGAGTAGCGCCGGCGCCGGGTTTTTCGGGCATCCGCGCGCCCTCGCCACGCTCTTCTTCACGGAGATGTGGGAGCGCTTCACCTTCTACGGCATGCGCGCGCTGCTCGTGCTGTTCCTGGTGGATGCGGTCGCAACCGGCGGATACGGCTTCGACGACAAGACGGCGACGGCGGTCTACGGTCTCTACACAGCGGCCGTCTTCATGGCGGCGCTGCCCGGCGGCTGGATCGCGGATCGCCTCATCGGCGCGCAGCGCGCCGTGCTGGCCGGCGGCACGCTGATGACCCTCGGCAACCTGATGCTGGCGATCCCCGGTCCCCCGCCGCGCTTCTTCGGCGGCCTCGTGGTGATCATCCTCGGCGTCGGCCTGCTCAAGCCCAACATCTCGACGCTCGTGGCCGACCTGTATCCGGAGGGCGGCGGGCGGCGCGACGCGGGCTTCACGATCTTCTACATGGGCATCAACCTCGGCGCGTTCATCGGGCCGCTGATCGCCGGGTGGCTCGCGCAGCACTACGGGTGGCGCATCGGGTTCCTCGCCGCGGCGGTCGGCATGCCGCTCGGGCTGCTGCAGTTCTGGCTGTCCCGCGGCCTGCTGGGCGGTGCCGGTGCCGCGCCGCACCGCGCCGACGGTGGTACCGGGCTCGGTCGCGACTGGCGGATCCTCGGCGTCGCGGTGGCGGTCCTTCTGGCCGTCGCGTTGCTGCTCATGAGCGGGCTCCTGTCGATGAATCCAGCGCCGCTGGCGAAGGGGGCCGCCTACGTGCTCGTCACCATGGCCGCCGGCTACTTCCTCTACCTGTTCGCCGGGGCCGGCCTCGAGCCGCTCGAGCGTCGCCGGATGGTCGTGGTACTCGTCATGTTCGTCGCATGCGCACTCTTCTGGTCCGGATTCGAGCAGGCCGGCTCGTCGATGAACCTGTTCGCCAAGCGTTACACGGACCGGCTCGTCGGAGGCTTCGAGATCCCGGCCGGCTGGTTCCAGTCCGTGCAGCCGGCGTTCGTCATCCTGTTCGCGCCCGTGTTCTCGGCTTTGTGGATCGCCCTGGCGAAACGCAACCTGAACCCGGCTGCGCCGCTCAAGTTCGCGTTCGGGCTGCTGCTCATGGGCACCGGGTTCCTGTACATGGTCGAGGCGGCGACCATCGTCGCCGGCGGCTCGCAGTCCCCGGCGTACTTCCTCGTGCTGACATAC
>VEPJ01000208.1 GCA_012026925.1 Gammaproteobacteria bacterium
CTTGAGCGTGCGTGCTTCGCGGACGCCCGGGCGGCTGGCAACGGCGCGCACGATCGTGATCGGATCGTCGGCGAGCTTGCGCTCGAGCTCGGGAACGGGGTGGGCGATGTTGGCGTCCTGCGCAGGGACGGGCGCCGCGAGCAGCGCGAGCAGGGCGAATGTGATCTCCCCCAAACGCATCTCGCCGATCACCTCGCACCGGGCCTTGCGGGACGCGACCGTTAGGGCCTACTTCACCAGCCCGTCGCCCTGCAGCCTGGCCGCGATGGCGTTGGCGACAGCCGCGGCGGCGTTGTCCGAAGTAGCGAGGTTCTTCACGGTCGTGGTCAGCGTGCACACGAGCATCGCGGCCTGCGTGGAGTAGAAATTGCTGCTCACCGTGACCTGGCCCTCGAGCAGGTTGAGCGCGGGGAAGTTCTCGTACTGGCCGTAGACGGCCGGCAGATCGTAGAAGCCCCAGGGCCCGACGACGTCCGTCACGCCCTCGCTCTTGAAGAAGTATCCACCGCGGTCGTCGCGGCTGCCGTCGTTCTGGGTCGATGCCCGGGCAGCCACCAGTCGCGTGGCGAGCACCGCGTCGGCGCCCGTGTCGGCCACCATCTTCGCCACCGACTCGCGGGTCGGCGGCGTGACTGGCGTGGCCTGTCTGCAGCTCGCGATCGCCTGGGTGGACGGGCTCGCGAGCTGGGACACCATGAAGTTCTCGAACATGCAGCGGCTGTCTTCGCTGGCGCTGACGCCGACGATCAGCACCTTCGAGTACGTCTTGTCGCGTGGCGCTCCGGTGGCCCACGCGGAGCTGGTGCTTCCGTCCGAGGCGCAGCCGGCGGTGAGGCACGCGCCGACGACGGCCAATGCGAGCGGCAGGAGTCGGTTGCGCTGTGTGGTATCGCGGGTCGTGACGTGATTCATGGCTGCTTCCGGCTCCGGCATCGACGAGACGCAGTTCGAGGATTGAGGCGACCGGCCAATGTTAACCGACGGATCGGGCGGACCTCGCATTCGGGGCCGTTCCCCCCGGAGTCGCGCTCATTGCGCGGAATGAATTCGACGTCTGGACAGGTGCAGTGGCCCGGCGCAGAGTCACGTCGACCCCACGCGAGGAGCATCGTCATGAGCGCTGTCGGCCGGATTGCTTCGACGGCTTGTCTCGCGGTCCTATTCGCCAGCTGCACGAGTACGATGCAGCCGCCGCCGGCTACATGGGGCAGCCTCGAGCTCCGGGAGACCGGCAAGGCTGGCAACCTGTATGTGCGGCCAGGCGCCGTGTCCAGGGTCTACCGGACCGTGCTGCTCGATCCGCTGGTCATCACGACGGACAAGAACTGGTTTCCAACCCGGGACATCACGACGGGCGTGATCATCGGCACGCACTTGGTGTCGGCGGACGAGATCAAGTACCTCGAGCGCTCTGTGGGGTCAGAGTTCCGCAGCATCTTCGTCGAGGAACTCAAGGCCGGCGGCTACCGCGTCGTGGATCGCCCGGCCGAGGGCACCGTGCGCGTGAGCACGGCTCTCATGAGCGTCTACATGAATACGCCCGCCGAGCACAGCATGGACAAGGACCCCTACGCGGGGTCGATGACGTTGCTGATGGACGTCTCGGACGCTGCGACCGGCCAGTCGCTTGCCCGGCTCGTCGACCAGGAGCGGGGGAGATTCGGCACGCTGGAGCTGCCGAATACAGTGGTTACGAATGATGACTGGCGCGCCGCCGTGCAGGCCTGGGCGCGCAGGCTGAGGGCGATCCTCGACGGGCTGTCACCGTCGAAATGATGCGGAAATGCGGGCTCGCCGGGTGGCTGGCATCCGGCACCCGACGCTGCATTCATCACGCCGCCCGGCGACGGTACCGGCTTAATTCCAGCCTGTACAATGCCCTGCCCGGACCGGGCGCCGAGACGCTACGACATCCCGATGCGCAACCCAGCCCCCCTGTCGCGACTGCTGCTCATGCTGGCGGTGATCGGCATGCTGCTGCCTGGATGCGCGGTGACCAATCGCATGTTTCGCGACCGGGGCGCCGAAGAACGCGCGGCCTCGCTGCTGGCGACGCAGCTCGCGGTCATGCGCTTCGCCGACGAGTACACGGCCCGGGTCAACGTGCAGGTCGGGGCGTTTCAACAGGCCAATGTCGATCCCGCTGATCGACTGGAAGCGCAGTCCTGGCTGGTGTCGCAGGCCACCGCGGCATTCACGATCGCCTCGGGTCCCAACCCGGAGCTGAACGCCATCGATATGCTGGTGTTCACCACCCTCAGCCGGATGGTGATCGAGGATCGCTGGGTGGGCGAGCGCTTCGGCGCGCGTGCCGATGGCCTGCTCGCCGAGCACCGGGCGCTGGAGAAGCGCATCTGGGACTACTCGAAAGTGCTGCTGACCGAGGCGCAGATCACGGAACTCCGCTCCAGCATCGAGGCCTGGCACCGGGGAAATCCGCTGGGTCGCGCCGTACCGTTCATTCACCTCGAGGACTTCGCGTTCGCCACGAGCGAGACTCGCCCCGGTGCCACCTCGTCCTCCAGCATCTTCTCTTTCCTCGGCATCGATCCGCTGAGCAATCTCGACCCCGCGGTGCGTGAGCTTGCCCAGTCGCGCCAGCTGGCCGAGCGCGCGGTCTACTACGGTCAGCGCGCGCCGATGCTCGTCAGCATGGAGGCGCAGCGTCTCGCTTTCGAGATGGCGGTGGCTCCGGAGTCCGTGCGCCTGTTGGACAGCGTCGGGCGCATCGGCAGCGCCGCCCAGACGACGAGCGTCCTCGCCTCGAACCTGCCCGATCTGCTGGCCAGGGAGCGCGCCGCGACGATCGAGCAGCTCACCGGGATCCTGGACGAGCGCCAGGGCCAGCTGCAGGCCCTGGTCGTCCAGCTGCGCTCGACGCTGGAGGCCGGTGGCGTCACCTCCGATTCGGTGCGGGAAACCATCGCGGCACTGGATACGCTGATGGCCCGCTTCGAGCGCCCTGCATCGTCGGCGGGCACCGCGTCGCGCCCGTTCGACGTCACGGAGTACACCGAGGCGCTGCGACAGCGCGGCGAAACGGCGCAGCAGCTCCAGGGCCTGCTCGGCCAGGCCGACGACAAGGCACCGGCGCTCACTCAGTTGTCGGATCGCGCCGCCGATCGCATGTCGGCGGTGGTGGATCGCGTGTACTGGCGACTGGTGCAGCTCATCCTCGTGCTGGTCGTGGCGGTCGTGCTCGGCGCGCTCGCATACCGGGCCATCGCGAGGCGCTCGTGATGCGGCGCGTTGCCTGCGTCCTGGCCGCGATGTGGCTGCTCGGCGGCTGCAGTTCGACGGTGCGGCTGATGCCGACGCCGACCTTGTTCACGAACGGCGACCCGGCTCTTTTCCAGGCTGGGGCGGAGTCCCCGGCCGACACCACGATCGAGGTGCTGTACGCCACCAACCGGATGCCGACCGGGCCGCAGAATGCGCGCCACTACACGCGCATCCGCAGCAACCAGCTTCGCGTCGGGGTGGCCACGCTGCAGGTCGGCGACGGGACACTGTCGTGGGAAGCGCTGCAGGCCATGTCCACGAGCGTCGCGGAGGGCCGGCGTCCGACGATCACGCTCAAGGCCACTCGCGAGATGGCCGTCCTGAACGACGACGCGGAGGCTCCCCGGCCTGACGCCGAGGCCTTCTTCGCCCAGGTGGATGCACTCCTGCAGCGCATCGGCAACCGCGACGTCCTCGTCTATGTCCACGGTGCGAACACGGATTTCGATCGCGCGGCGGCACAGGCGGCGCAGTTCCAGCACTTCCTGGGTCGCGACACGGTCGTCGTGGTGTTCTCCTGGCCGTCGGCCGGGACGATGCTGCGCTACGGCCGCGACGTGGCCACCGCGCGCCGCACCGTGCCATCGTTCGCCCGCCTGCTGGAACTGCTGTCGACCCACACCCGTGCCGCGCACCTGAACGTGCTGGCTTACAGCGCCGGCGCGATGATCGCGAGCCCGGGACTCGCCCGCGCCGCCGGCGATCAGGCGGGAACTGGTCCGGGCCAGTTGCGCCTGGGCGAGATCTACTATGCTGCGCCGGACATCGACTTCCCGCTGTTCGTGGACAACCTGCCGCGTTACGAGGACCACGTACGGCGTGTCACCGTTTCGGTGAACATGGGTGATCGCGCGCTGTCGTTCGCGCAATGGATCCACCGGGTGTCGAGGGCCGGGCGCCCCAACATGGCGGATCTCGGTCCGGAGGAAGCCAACTGGCTCGTGGCGGCGACGGGACGCGAGGAGTTGGACGTGCTCGCCATCAAGCCGGAGGACCTGCCCGGCCTGCCCGCGAGTTCGCACTCGTTCTGGTACGACCACCCGTGGGTCAGCAGCGACATCCTGCTCAAGCTGCGCTTCCATGCCCCGCCGCCGGCGCGCGGCCTCAGCCCGAACAGCACCGAGATCAAGCTGGCATTCTGGACATTTCCGACCGACTACGCCGAACGCCTGCCGTCGGTCGTCCAGGCCCTGACCCAAGTCGAGAGCCCATGAATACGCGCATGAAGAAGACGCTCGGTCGCCTGCTGGTCGTTGTCCTGCTGGTTGGTGCCGCGGGACTCGCGATCCGTTCCTACCGCTCGCTGCAGGGGCCGCCGCTGCAGCCATGGCACACGTTCGTGCCGGTCGAAATGCGGGCCGACGAGCTCGACGCCGCCGACTGGCCGAAATACCTGGCCCAGGAGCAGGCGATCTTCGACAGCGTGCGGGCGAACGTGACGCAGAAGCTCGAGCCGGGTGCGCGCGTGCCGTACAACCGCTACTTCGAGGGGAGCCCGGTCTTTCCGCCGAAGTTCGACCACGACTGGAACCGCTCGTACGTGATCGAGCCGTCGTCGACGCCGAGGGGCGTGGTCGTGCTGCTGCACGGGCTCACGGATTCGCCCTACAGCCTGCGCCACATCGCGCGGCGCTACGCGGAGCACGGCTTCGTCGCGATCGGCATCCGCTTGCCCGGCCACGGCACGGTCCCCGCCGGGCTGACCGACGTGCGCTGGGAGGACTGGGCGGCGGCAACGCGCCTCGCCGTGCGCGCGGCGCGGCGACGGGTGCCCGCGCCGGCGCCCCTGCACCTGGTCGGATTCTCGAACGGCGGCGCGCTGGCGGTGAAGTACTCGCTCGACGCGATCGAGGATCCAGGGCTGCCACGCGCCGATCGACTGGTGCTTCTCACGCCGATGATCGGCATCACGCGCTTCGCCCGGTTCGCCGGGCTGGCCGGTCTGCCCGCGCTGCTGCCCCCGTTTGCGAAGGCGGCGTGGCTCAGCAACCTGCCGGAGTTCAACCCGTTCAAGTACAACTCGTTTCCCGTCAACGGTGCGCGGCAGTCCTACCGTTTGACGGATGCCCTGCAGGCGCAGATCCAGCGCCTTGCGAACGCGGGACGGCTCGGGACGATGCCGCCGGTGCTCACGTTCCAGTCGGTGATCGACTTCACGGTCAGCACGCCGGCGATCCTCGCGGCGCTGTACGCCTTCCTGCCCGACAACGGCAGCGAGATCGTGCTGTTCGACGTCAACCGGACCGTCAAGTTCGGGCCGTTGCTGCGGCCGTCGTCGTACATGGCGCTACAGCAACTGACGCCGACGACGCCACAGGCCTACCGCTTCACGGCCGTCGTCAATGCCGGCGACGACACCGCCGCCGCCGTCGAGAGATCGATCGCGCCCGGCGAACTGCAGGCAACCCAGCGGGACATCGGGCTCACGTATCCGCCGGGCATCTTCTCGCTGTCCCACCTGGCGATCCCGATACCGCCGGACGACCCGCTGTACGGAATACAGCCGGACCCGGCGAGCCGCTCGGAGT
>VEPJ01000086.1 GCA_012026925.1 Gammaproteobacteria bacterium
CGACCAGCGTTTCCTTGCGCGAGCGGTCGCCGCGGTACATGCCGCCGATCTGCGGCACGGTCACGTGGCTTTCGTCGACGACGAGCAGCGAGTTCTCGGGCAGGTAGTCGAACAGGCACGGCGGCGGCTCGCCGGCCTGGCGCCCCGACAGGTAGCGCGAGTAGTTTTCGATGCCCGAGCAGTAGCCGACCTCCATCATCATCTCGAGGTCGAAGGTCGTGCGCTGCTCCAGGCGCTGCGCCTCGAGCAGCTTGTCATTCGCGCGCAGTTCCTTCAGGCGCTCGCGCAGCTCCTCGCGGATGCCCTCGATCGCACTGTCGACCCGCTCGCGCGGCGTGACGTAGTGCGACGACGGATAGACCGTGAGGCGCGGGACCTTGCGCAGCACTTCGCCCGTGAGTGGATCGAAGTAACTCAGGGCCTCGATCTCGTCGTCGAAGAGTTCCACCCGGACCGCCTCGCGCTCCGACTCCGCCGGAAAGATGTCGATGACGTCGCCGCGCACGCGGTACGTGCCCTGGGCCAGGTCGAGCTCGTTGCGCGTGTACTGCATGTCGGCGAGACGCCGCAGCAGCTTGCGCTGGTCGAGCCGGTCGCCGCGCACGAGGTGCAGCACCATGCTCAGGTAGGCGTTGGGGTCGCCCAGGCCGTAGATGGCCGACACCGTGGCGACGATGATGCAGTCCGGCCGCTCGAGCAGGGCCTTGGTGGCGGAGAGCCGCATCTGCTCGATGTGCTCGTTCACCGAGGCGTCCTTCTCGATGAAGGTGTCCGAGGACGGCACGTACGCCTCGGGCTGGTAATAGTCGTAGTAGCTGACGAAATACTCGACCGCGTTGTGCGGGAAGAACTCCTTGAACTCGCCGTAGAGCTGCGCCGCGAGCGTCTTGTTGTGCGCCATGACCAGCGTCGGCCGCTGCACGTGCCGGATCACGTTGGCGATCGTGAAGGTCTTGCCCGAGCCCGTGACGCCGAGCAGCGTCTGGTGCGCCAGCCCATTCTCGAGCCCGTCGATCAGCTTGGCGATCGCCTGCGGCTGGTCGCCCGCCGGCGCATAGCCGGCCTCGAGCTGGAAATGTCGCGGAGCGTCGGTCATGAAATTCCCGCCCGGAGCCGTCCAATCAAAGTTGGGGAGGTCGACCAGATTAGCCTAAAATGCCCCGTCCCCATCGCTCCCGGAACGACAAAAGTGCCCGTTGAAATCGCCGCGCGCGTCAGCCGCGTCAAGCCGTCTCCCACCGTCGCCCTCACCGGCCGTGTCGCCAAGCTCAAGGCCGAAGGCAAGGACATCATTGGTCTGGGTGTCGGCGAACCCGACTTCGACACGCCGGCGCACATCGCCGAAGCGGGCATGAAAGCCATCACCAGCGGCTTCACGCGCTACACCGCGGTCGAAGGCATCCCGGAACTCAAGGACGCCATCATCGCGAAGTTCAAGCGCGACAACAGGATCGAATACACACGCCCGCAGATCCTCGTCTCGACCGGCGCCAAGCAGACGATCTACAACCTGTTCATGGCGGTGATCGACCCGGGTGACGAGGTCATCATCCCGGCGCCGTACTGGGTGTCGTACCCCGACATCGCGCTGCTGGCCGAGGGCACCCCGGTCACGCCCTACGCGGGCCCCGAGCAGGGTTACAAGATCACCCCGGCGCAGCTCGAGGCGGCGATCACGCCGAAGACGCGCCTGTTCATGCTCAACAGCCCGTCGAACCCGACCGGCGCCGCCTACACCGGCGCCGAGCTGCACGCGCTCGGTGCCGTGCTGCGCCGGCACCCCGATGTGCTCATCGCCACCGACGACATGTACGAGCACATCTACTGGGCGCAGGAGCCGTTCGCGAGCTTCCTCACCGCCTGCCCCGACCTCTACGGCCGCACCATCACGATCAACGGCGTATCGAAGAGCTACGCGATGACCGGCTGGCGCATCGGCTATTGCGGCGGCCCGGCGACCATCGTCGACGCGATGTCCACGATCCAGAGCCAGAGCACGTCGAACCCGTCGTCGATCGCACAGAAGGCGGCGATCGTGGCGCTGAACGGCGACCAGGCCTGCGTGGCCGAGATGAACAAGCACTTCAAGGCCCGGCACGACTTCTTCAATGCCGGCCTGAACGCCCTCCCGGGCTTCCGCGTGCTGCCGGCCGCCGGGACGTTCTACGCCTGGTGCGACGTTTCGGGGGCCATCAAGAACCTCGGCCTCGCGGACGACCACGAGTTCGCGGAATTCCTGCTCGACAAGGCCTTGGTCGCCGGCGTCCCGGGCACCGGCTTCGGGGCCCCCGGGCACATCCGCTTCTCGTTCGCCGTGAGCATGCAGACGCTCGAGAAGGCCCTGGACCGCATGGGCCAGGCCCTGAGCGGCGGATAATTCGGTGAATGGCACCTATTTTCTTGACCCGGGCGTCCCAAATCCGGAGAATTCCGCGCCCTCCCGTTCCGACATAGCTCAGCGGTAGAGCAGCTGACTGTTAATCAGCGGGTCCGTGGTTCGAATCCACGTGTCGGAGCCACAATTCCAGAGGGGCTTGTCCGCAAGGGCAAGCCCCTTTGTCATTTCCGGGCCCTCAAGCCGTGCTCGCCACCCTGGCGACGCCAGCCGCCGCGACGGGCTGAGTCAGTTCGGTCAGCGCATCGATCACTTGGCCGAGGCCTTCCCTGACGATCTCGTCCGAGGCGGTCAGCGGCGCGAGGAAACGGATGACGTTGCCGTAGACGCCGCAGGAGAGCAGCACGACGCCTTTCGCCGCCGCCTGCTTGACCAGCGCTTTGGTCAGGTCCGGATCGGGCTGGTGCGGATCGCCATTCTTCACGAGTTCCATCGCCACCATCGAGCCGAGGTTGCGCACCTCGCCGATGGCCGGCAGGGACTTCTGTGCATTGCGCAGCGTGTCGACGAACAACGCGCCCATCTTTTCGGCGCGCGCGCAGAGCTGTTCTTCCTCGATCACCTCGAGCACGGCCAGCGCCGCGGCGATCGAAACCGGCGAGCCGGCATACGTGCCGCCGAGGCCGCCCGGTGCCGGCGCATCCATGATGTGGGCCTTGCCGACGACCGCCGCCAGCGGGAAGCCGCCCGCGAGGCTCTTGGCCATGGTCATGAGGTCCGGCTCGATGCCGGCGTACTCGACCGCGAACATGCGGCCGGTGCGCGCGAAGCCGGTCTGGATCTCGTCGATGACGAGCACGATGCCGTGCGCATCGCAGAGCTTGCGCAGCGCCTGCAGGAACTCCGGCGGCGCGATGTAGAAGCCGCCCTCGCCCATCACCGGCTCGACGATGATCGCCGCCACGCGCGCCGGCTCCACGTCGTACTTGAAGATGTGCTCGAGCGCATCGAGGCTCTGCTGCACGCTCACGCCGTGGTACGCGATCGGGAACGGCGCGTGGTACACCTCGGCCGGGAACGGCCCGAAGCCGGCCTTGTACGGCGCGACCTTGCCGGTCAGCGCCATGGCCATGTAGGCGCGGCCGTGGAATCCGCCACCGAAGGCAATCACGCCGGCGCGACCGGTGTGGGCGCGCGCGATCTTGATCGTATTCTCGACGGCTTCGGCGCCGGTCGTCACGAAGATGGCCTTCTTCGGCGTCGGACCCGGCGCGAGGCGGTTGAGTTTCTCGGCGAGTTCCACCGCGATGCCGTACGGCGTGACCATGAGGCACGTGTGGCTGAACGCATCGAGCTGTTTCGCGACGGCGGCCTGCACCTTCGGGTGCAGGTGGCCGGTGTTGAGCACGGCGATGCCCGCGGCAAAGTCGATGTAGCGGCGCCCTTCGACGTCCCACATCTCCGCATTGCGGGCGCGCTCGACGTACACAGGCAGCTGGTTGCCGAGGCCGCGCGCAAACGCGGCGTCACGGCGCGCCTGCAGGTCTAGGTTCCTGGACATGTCGTCTCCCCTGGTGGCCGGCTCAGCCGCGCAGGCGCGTGGCCACGAGCCGGGCGAGATAGTCGGCAAACTGGTCGCCGAGGTTGGCGTGTTTCAGGCCGAACTCGACCGTGGCTTCGAGGTAGCCGAGCTTCGAGCCGCAGTCGTAACGGCGGCCTTCGAACGCGTAGGCGTACACGGCCTCGTCGTTCATCAGCGCCGCGATGCCGTCGGTGAGCTGGATTTCGCCGCCGGCGCCGCGGCCGATGGTCGCGAGCTTGTCGTAGACGGCCGGCGTCAGCAGGTAGCGGCCGACGACTGCGAGGTTCGACGGGGCGTCCTGCGGCTTCGGCTTCTCGACGATGCGCTTCACGAGCGAGAGGCGGCCCTCGACCGGCTCGGCGGCGACGATGCCGTACTTGTCGGTCTGGTCGGCCGCGACGGTCTCGACACCGAGGATGCTGGCATTGCGGGATTCGAATGCACGGGCCATCTGCGCGAGGCAGGCTTCCTCGGCGTCGATGAGGTCGTCGGCGAGGTGGATGAAGAAGGGCTCGTTGCCGACCGCAGGGCGCGAGCACAGCACCGCGTGACCGAGGCCGAGCGGTGCGGGCTGGCGGATGTAGATGCAGCTGGCATAGGACGGCACGATGCCACGCACGGCGTCGAGCAGGTCGCGCTTGCCCTGCGCCTCGAGTTCCTGCTCGAGTTCCTGGTTCGAGTCGAAGTGATCCTCGATCGCGCGCTTGGCGGAGCCGGTGATGAAAACGAGCTTCTCGGCGCCGGCGGCCAGTGCTTCTTCGGCTGCATACTGGATCAGCGGCTTGTCGACGATCGGCAGCATCTCCTTGGGGCTGGCCTTGGTGGCCGGCAGGAAGCGCGTACCGCGCCCTGCCACGGGAAACACTGCCGTCCTGATCTTCGCCATTCGCGATCCTTCCCAACTGCCGCAATCCAGGCGGGCATGATACTGGATCGCAGCGGACAGGCTCCACGAACGGGATGGCGTCCTACGAGGCACCGGGCCCAAGCGGCCCGGTCCCCGGCATGGGTGGTCAGCCGCCGCCCTGCTTCTGCGCCGCCTTGGCGGCGGGCTTCGCGCTGCTCGCGGCCGGCGCGGCTCCGCCGCGGTCCACGCGGATGTTGCCCTTGTTCTGGTCGAGCACCTTGTCGCCGATGCCCTCGACCTTGAGCAGGTCCTCGGGCGTCTTGAACGGACCGTTCTTCTGCCGGTACTCGACGATGGCCTGTGCCTTGGCCGGGCCGATGCCGTCGAGCTCCTTCGCGATGGTCGTGGCGTCCGCGGTGTTGACGTTGACCGGGCCTGCCCACGCCGCGGCAGCCGGCATCAGGCTCACGATGAGTCCCTGCACCAGCGCCCGGGTTGCCTTGTAGTTCATGTGCGCGCCTCCTTGGTGGCATTTGCAGCCGCGGCCGATCGGTCGCGGTGAAGCCCAAGTTAGCGACGTGGCACGCGGCTCGCGCCGTCGATATCTGCGGTGTTCGCGATGTTTTGGTTCAGGGGCCCGGCGAGCGCGGCAAGGCCGCGCGCGGCAGGAACTCGAGCGCCGCGACGCCGCGCAGGGACTCCCACGAGTGGCAGCCCGGGCAGTGCCAGAGGAACGTCGAGCTGTCGAGTCCGCACTCGCTGCACTTGTAGCGCGCGTGACGCAGCACGACGTTGCGCAGTGCACCTGCGATCGCACGCAACTGTTCGCGCGAAGGCTCCACGCCTGCGGTCAGGAACGCGCCGGCCATGTCGCGCAGGTCGCTGTCGATGGACAGCATCGCGCGTACGCACTCGAGGATCACCGGATCGTCGTAATACCCACCGACGATGGCCGCGTAGGCGATCTCCGCGTGGTTGCCGGCGCCGAGGCTGATGATCTCCTCGAGCGTCGCGTCGAACTGCTGCGGCTCGCCGGCCTGGCGCGC
>VEPJ01000125.1 GCA_012026925.1 Gammaproteobacteria bacterium
TTCAACGGCAACTATGGTTATCACTTCGACGCGGGCAGGTTCGCGAAGCTGCTGCACGCACACGCGGTTGGGTGGCTGGGCGTGCGCTACGTGTCGGGGAACCTGCAGCAGGTGGAGGCGCGGGCCGACGGCGACATCGCCGCCATCGTGCTCGACACGGGCGAACGGCTGGCGGGCGACCTGTTCGTGGACTGCACGGGCCAGCGCGCGCTGCTCATCGGCCGCTATCCGGAAGCCGGCTTCGTGCCGGTCAAGGACGTGTGGTTCAACGATACGGCGATCGCGGTGCAGGTGCCGTACGCGGACGCGCACCAGCCCCTGCCTTCGGTGACTTGCGCCACGGCCGTGTCCTCCGGCTGGATCTGGGACATCGGCCTGCAGACCCGGCGCGGGGTAGGCCACGTCTACTCCAGTGCGCATGCCAGCGAGGAGCAGGCGACTGCAACGCTGCGCGACTACATCAGCCGGGTCTCGCCGCGGACCGCCCTCGATCGACTCAGTTTCCGCCGGATCCCGTTCGAGCCAGGCCACCGCCGGCAGTTCTGGGTCGGCAACTGCGTGGCCGTCGGCCTGTCCGGCGGCTTCATCGAGCCGCTCGAGGCCTCGGCGCTGGCGCTGATCGAGCAGGCGGCGACCCTCATCAGCCGCCAGCTGCCGGTGAACCGCGAAACGATGACGGTGGTGGCGAGGCGCTTCAACGAGAAGATGGCCTACCACTGGGAGCGCGTCATCGAGTTCCTCAAGCTGCATTACGTCCTGAGCCAGCGCGACGACAGCGACTACTGGCGCGCGTGCCGCGACCCTGCGTCCTGTCCGGCGTCGCTGCGGGACAAGCTGCTGCTCTGGCAGCAGCAGGCTCCCTGGCACGATGATGCCCCGCGGGTGGACGAGCTGTTTCCTTCGGCGAGCTACCAGTACGTTCTCTACGGCATGGGCTTCCGGCCCGCGCTGCGCGTGGCCCGTGGTGCGGCGCTCGGCCGTGAGCGCGAGCGCGTCGCGCGGGCGCTGCAGGCGAACGCCGAGAAGGCCCGGCAGATGCGCACGCTGCTGTTGCCCAACCGCGAGCTTCTCGATTCCCTGACGCCGATGCGCGGCGTCGCCTGACCGAGCAGGTGCCGACTTGAGCAAATTTGCACTTCTGAACAACGTCGACCACAAGGACGTCCGGGTCGTCACGGAGCGTTCCGCGGCACTCGGCGACAACGTCATGCACGCCATGACGTTCCCGTTCGAGTTCCGCAGTGTCCAGGCGTTCTACCCGATCCTGCTGCATCGCGACGAGCGCGGCGAGCTGTATCCGGTCGCGCTGTTCGGCTTCCAGTCGGGGGAGAACCTGTTCCTCGACGAGGAGGGCTGGCATGCGCGCTATGTGCCCGCGATGATCCGCCGTCAGCCGTTCCTGATCGCGTTCGAAGGCGAGAACGCCCAGGGCGGCGAGCGGCGCCGGATGCTGTCGCTCGACATGGACAGCCCGCGGGTGAGCAAGGAGCGTGGCATGCCGCTGTTCGAGCCACTCGGCGGACGCACTCCGTTCCTCGAAGAAATGGCGAACCTCCTCGAGACGCTCTACCACGGTGCTGACCACAACAAGAAATTCGTCGGGGCGCTGCAGGAATACGGGCTGATCGAGTCGGTGACGTTCGACATCGCGCTCGCCGACGGCAGCCGCAACCAGCTCCTCGGCTTCTACGCCATCGACGAGGACAAGGTGCAATCACTGTCGGACGAAGCGCTCGGCAAGCTGAGCAGGAACGGCTTCCTGATGCCGCTGTTCATGATGCTGGCCTCGACCGTGAACGTGCGAACGCTCATCGACCTCAAGAACGCACGGCTGAAGGGAGCGGCATGACGGAACTCCCGGTCCCTGCGCCCGTCGACGTCCTCGAGGGCTGCAGCCCCGGCGCGATCCCCGCGCGGGTCTTCGAATCGGAGGTGCCGCTGCTGCTGAAGGGCCTCGTGGCGGGCTGGCCGGCGGTGGCCGCCTGCCGGCAGTCGCTGGCCGCCGCGGCGAGCTACCTGTCGGGTTTCTGGATCGAGCAACCGGTGACCGTCTACGTCGGCGACGCGGGCATTGCAGGCCGCTTCTTCTACAACGAGGATTTCACGGGGTTCAACTTCAAGAGCGGCAAGGCGCACCTGGGGCAGGTGCTGCAGAAGCTCGACGAGGAGGAACGCAGCGGGTCGGGGTCAACGATCTACGTGGGATCGACGCCCGTCGATCGCTGGTTGCCCGGGTTCCGCGCGCAGAACGACATCAAGCTGCCGTTCCCCGATGCGCTGGCCAGCTTCTGGCTGGGCAGCCGCACGCGTGTGTCCGCGCACTTCGATTTCCCGGATAACATCGCCTGCGTGGTCGCGGGCCGGCGCCGGTTCACGCTGTTCCCGCCGGACCAGGTCGGCAACCTGTACGTCGGTCCCCTCGATCGAACGCCGTCGGGGCAGGCGATCAGCGTGGTCGACGTCTCGAATCCCGACCTCGGGCGCTACCCGCAGTTCGCCGAGGCCCTCGCGGCGGCACAGGTGGCGGAGATGGAGCCGGGCGACGCACTGTTCGTGCCGAGCATGTGGTGGCACCACGTCGAGTCGCTGTCCTCGTTCAACCTGATGGTGAACTACTGGTGGTGCACCTCGCCACCGGCGATGGGCGCACCGACCACCGCATTGATGCATGCCATCCTCTCGTTGCGCGACCTGCCGCCACGGCAGCGCGAGGCGTGGCGCACGCTGTTCAACCACTACGTGTTCGACGCGGACGAATCCGTGTACGCGCACATTCCGGAGCCGGGCCGCGGTTGCCTGGCGCCGCTCGACGACACGGCGGCCCGCCGCTTGCGTGCGGAGCTGCTGAACCGGCTGAACCGCTAGGACGCCGGCAGGACATTCGGGAGAGAGGCTGTGCAGAACAGGAAGATCCACAAGATCGTCATCGCCGGCGGTGGCACCGCGGGATGGATGGTCGCGGCGTCGCTGTCGAAGCTGCTGGGCAAGACGCTCGACATCACCCTGGTCGAGTCCGACGCGATCGGCACCGTCGGGGTCGGCGAGGCCACCATCCCGACGCTGCTGACCTTCCACGAGCTGCTCAAGATCAAGGAGCAGGAATTCCTCGCCGCGGTGCAGGGCACGTTCAAGCTCGGCATCCAGTTCGAGAACTGGCGCGACGTGGGGAAGGATTACATCCACTCGTTCGGGTGGACGGGCAAGGACTGCTGGGCCGCCGGCTTCCAGCACTTCTGGTTGAAGGGCCTCAAGCGGGGCATCAGCCGGGAGTTCGGCGAGTACTGCAAGGAGTGGGTGGCGGCCAAGCGCAACCGCTTCGCGGTGCTGCCGAACATGGGGCTCAACTACGCCTACCACATCGACGCTTCGCTGTACGCGCAGTTCCTGCGCAAGATCGCCGAGGCGCATGGTGCCCGCCGGCTCGAGGGACAGATCCGGCAGGTCCAGCAGGATCCGGAGAGCGGCTTCATCACCGCGCTCGAGCTCGACTCCGGGCTGCGCATCGAAGGCGACCTGTTCATCGACTGCACCGGCTTCCGCGGCCTGCTGATCGAGCAGACGCTCAAGGCCGGCTACGAGGACTGGACGCACTGGTTGCCCTGCAACAGCGCGGTCGCTGTGCAGACGGAGTCGGTGGGTCCGCCGATCCCCTACACGCGCTCGATCGCCCACGAGGCCGGCTGGCAGTGGCGCATCCCGCTGCAGCACCGGGTCGGCAACGGCATCGTGTTCAGCCGCGAGCACTGGACCGACCAGCAGGCCATCGACAAGTTGCTCGGCAACATCGAGGGCAAGCCGCTCACCGAGCCGCGCGTGCTCCGTTTCGCCGCCGGGTCGCGGCGCCGGCACTGGTACAAGAACTGTGTCGCGGTGGGCCTGTCATCGGGCTTCATCGAGCCGCTGGAATCGACCAGCATCCACCTGATCCAGCGCAGCACGATCCGGCTGATGCAGATGTTCCCCTACGACGGCATCCGCCAGCCGGACGTGGACGAGTTCAACCGGCAGATGAGTTTCGAGATCGAGAACGTCCGCGACTTCATCATCCTGCACTACCACGTCACCGAACGCGCCGACTCGCCGTTCTGGCGCCAGTGCCGTTCGATGCAGATCCCGGACTCGCTGACGCACCGCATCGAGCTGTTCCGGCAGACGGGGCGCGTGTTCAAGGTGCCGACCGAGCTGTTCGGCGAGAACTCGTGGATCCAGGTGATGCTGGGGCAGGGGCTGCTGCCCGAGCAGTACCACCCGATCGTCAACATGATGGACGACGCGGAGCTGGAGCGCTTCCTGACCGGCATCCACGATGCAGCTGCGCGGCTGGTGGACCAGCTGCCGGAGCACCAGCGGTTCATCGATCACTATTGCCGGATGAACGGCGGCGCGGCTCAGGCCGTCGCGGCCTCGAGCTCGGCCGCGAAGTCGTAGGCATCGCCCCGGTAGAGCGAGCGGGTGAACTCCACCGCGCGGCCGTCCGGCAGGAACGCGCGACGTTCGATCTCGAGGCAGGCTGCGCCAGGGACGAGGTCGAGCAGCTGCGCCGATTCGGCGTCGACCGCAACCGCGCGGATCCGCTGCAGCGCGCGGCTCGGGCGGCGCCCGATCTTCTTCAGCGCCTCGTACAGCGATTCCTCGACGGCCTCTGGAAGGCCGAGGATCGCCTGTGGCACGACCGTGTCCTCGAGCGCGAGCGGACGGTCGCCGCCGAAGCGGAGCCGGCGGAACCTGAGTACGGGAGTGCGCGGGGCGACTGCCAACGCCATGGCTTCGTCGGGCGTTGCCGCGCCGGTGCCGCGCTCCAGGAACACGACGCGCGGGTCGAGCCCGCGCGCTCGCAGGTCTTCGGTGAAGCCCGTGAGGCCCGACAACGAGCGCACGATGCGCTCGCCGACGTAGGTGCCGGAACCCGCCCGGGCACGCACCAGTCCCTCGGCCGCGAGTCCCGCGAGCGCCTTCCGGACCGTGACGCGCGAATACCCGGTCATGGCTGCCAGCGCGCGCTCGCCCGGCAGCACGGTGGTGCCGGAGCCTTCCTTGCCGAGCAGCCGGCTCAACGCCTCCTGCAGGCGGCGGTAGCGTGGCGCCTGCGTGGCAGTGGCCGCGAGATGGCGCTTCAGCGCGCGCTGCCAGGCCTTGTCGTCCATCGGCGCAGCACCCCCAGAAAGTGTTTCGCGCGGCGTGATAATACCGGTATGATACCGGTATTATCCCAGCTGTGCCAAGGTCTTCCATGAGCGTTCAGACCAAGCCGGTGGCGAATTTCGACCTGGTGATCGTCGGTGGCACCGGCGATCTCGCGCGCCGCAAGCTGCTGCCGGCCCTGTTTCACCGTTACTGCGACGGCCAGTTGCCGGCCGGGGCGCGCATCATCGGCGGCGGCCGCGACGAACTCTCCGACGACGCCTACCGGGGGCAGACGCGCGACGCGCGCGCGCGCCACGCCGCGGAGCACACCGCGGCCCCCGGCGCCATCGACGCATTCCTGGCGCAGGTGTCCTACCGGCGCCTCGACGTGCAGGCGGGCGGGACGTGGCAGGCGCTCGCACGGGCGCTCGCGGACCGCGCCGATTCGATTCGCGTCTTCTATCTCGCGATCCAGCCCTCGCTGTTCAGTGCGGCCTGCGAACAGCTGAAGGCCGCGGGCCTCAACGGCGAGCGCTCGCGTGTCGTGGTCGAGAAGCCGATCGGTCACGACCTGCCGAGCGCGCGGGCGATCAACGAGGTGCTGGCGGCCACCTTCACCGAGCAGCAGACGTTCCGCATCGACCACTACCTCGGCAAGGAGAC
>VEPJ01000123.1 GCA_012026925.1 Gammaproteobacteria bacterium
AGCAGCACGCCCGCATCGCCGTCGATGTAGGTGATCCTGCTCTCGCAGGACGCGGTGGACATGAACCCCGGGTCGAAGGTGAAGAGCCCGTGGTCCTTGTAAAGGGGGGCGATGTTCAGGCAGTCAGGTCCGACCGAGCCGCCGAGCGCCTGCAGGGTGGACTTCTTTCCCGAGTCGAGGCTGACCAGTTCGTATTTCTTTGAGCTCATGTGTGCGCTACCTGTTTCCACGCGCCCGCGGCCGACCCGGGGCGGCGACGCAGCGTTGCATGAGCCGCGGGCTCAATCAACTCCGTACTAATCCACCACCTTCACGGTTTGTCCGGGGGTCGGTTCCTTGTCCGGGTACAGGTCGTTCAGCAGGCGCAGCTGCTCGGCGGGGTACTTCCGGATGGGTGAATCCTTGGCCAGCTGCTCGATCCGGGTCTGGGGCGTCGCCTTGAGCAGCTCGATCCGGTCGGGCTCGGCGAGCGCGAACTCGTTGTCCCGCAGCCGGCGGAAGGTCTTGATACTGGAGAGGAAGAAGGGATCCGTGCCGGACATGGCGCCGTTGAGGCGAGTGGCGCCGCGGAAGACGTAGGCCAGGTTGTTGTAATACACGACCGCGAAGCGGGCCGGACCCCGGTTGCCCCACGGGAGGGCGACCTCGCGGGCAACGGCCGTGTACCCGGGCAGCCCGTTGACCTGCAGCGGCTCGGCGTCCGTGAGGGGCGTGCCGGCCAGGTTGCGGGTCAGGAATGCCCGCGGGTCGGTGTTCGGCGGGACGGGCATCGCCGAGAGTTCGAGGAACGCGTCCTTCTGTGGCGTGAACCCGACGACCTTGTCCGGCAGGTTCTGGACGGTCCAGCCCGTCGGAAAGGCCACGGTGAATGCCATGTCGGCGTGGTAGAAGCGACTGCCGCGCACGACGCCCTGCGCGCGGCTCGGGCCGAATGGCAGTCCACTGATGTGCTCGAGATACACCTGCCGTCCGTCGGGCCGGGTGTCGGCCGTCGTGCCCGCCTTGTGCGCAGCGGCCACGACTTCCTTCAGCCGGGTGTCGTTGTCCGGATGGGTCGCGAAGACGCCGTGATAGACGCGGGGTGCGCGTCCTTCCTGCCGCGCCTGCTGGATCTCGAACATTTCCTGGTTCTTGAGCAGGCGCACCACGTCGATCATGGCGTCGGGGTCGTAGCCCAGCCGGCCGAGGTACTGGGCGCCGATGTCGTCTGCCTCGAGTTCCATGTCGCGGCCGTAACCGCTCACGAGCGCCGAGCCGGCGTAGTTGGCCACGGCCGCGAGGTCACCGCTGCCGGTCAGGATGCCGATCAGCGTGGCACCGATCCCGGTTGCCGTTGCGCCGGTCGCCTGCCGCACCGCGTGCCGCGCGGTGACGTGACCCACCTCGTGGCCGAGCACGGCGACCAGTTCGGCCTCCGAGTTCAGGTACGCCATGATCCCGCGCGTGATGTAGACGTAGCCGCCCGGCAGCGCGAACGCATTGACCGTTTCGCTGTCGAGGCCCGTGAACGTGTACTGGAGGTTCGGGCGGTGGCTCACCGCCGCGATCCGCTGCCCGATCTCGTTGACGTACGCCTGCAGCGCCTCGTCGTCGTAGCGGCCGTACTGCTGCAGGACCTTGGCGTGCTCCTGCTGCCCGATCGAGATTTCCTGCGCCTCCGACATCGTGACGACATCGGTCCTGCCCGTGACTGGGTTCGTCGCGCAGCCACCGGCCAGGGTCGCGAGCAACGCGACAGCGGCAGCCAGTCGGGCACGGGGCATCGGCATTCGGCGGCCTCGAGGACGGTGGTACTCGAGTCTAGAGGGCAGACGGCCGGGCAGAAAGTTCCGTCCGCGCAAACGAAACGGGGCGCCCGTGGCGCCCCGTCGCGACGCATCGCTCGGAACCGGGATCAGCCCTTCGCGTACTTCTTGCGGAAGCGATCGACGCGGCCGCCGGTGTCCACGATCTTCTGCTTGCCCGTGTAGAACGGGTGGCAGTTCGAGCACACTTCGATCTGCAGGTCTTCGCCCAGCGTCGAACGCGTTTCGAAAGTGTTCCCGCAGCTGCAGGTAACGGTGATCTTCTTGTACTCGGGATGGATTCCGCTCTTCATGGCCGCGGTCCTGTGGGCAGACAATCGGAAAAAGGGCGCGAAGTATAGGAGCGCGTGCGGACCGTGACAAGCTTGTTGCGGGAAAGCCGCGGCATCCGGGACCGGTTATCCACAAAAGCTGTGGATAACTTTGTGGATGGCTGGCACGGCCGCTGGACGCTTCCGGCGCGGGACCCAGCGATTCTCGCTTTGGTCAAATTTTGACCATAGTATTTCTGTCTTTATAATCAATTAGTTACACGTTCTGTCTAACATGTCACTTCGACTACAGGCCGTAACGTGCCGTAACTAGGCTCCTGCCAGGACGGTGTGCATAACTGGACGCCGCAGCCGCCGGGAGAGGTCCCGAAACAGTGCATCACTCGTGCCGCAGGCCCGACCCCGCGAGGAAAATTGCCTGCAAGTCATTGAGGAACAAGCGCCCCTGCCTGGTCGGGGCCCATCGTCCGGCCGTCGTTCGTTCGAGGAGACCCCGCTCGCGAGCCGCGCCGACCTCGCGCGACACCGAGTCCCACGTCCGGCCGGTGCGCTCCTCGAAGAGCGAGGCGTCGAATCCCTCCACCAGCCGCAGCGCGTTCAGGAAGAACTCGAATGCGAGATCGCGCCCTGCGACGACGCTGGTCTCTGCGAGCCGGTCTTCGCGCCTGCCGGCCGTCATGTAGCGCCCCGGCTGCCGCACGCGCGCCGTTCGCGTGACGCGGCCCGTCGCCGCATCCGTGATCTTGCCGTGCGCTCCTGCGCCGACGCCGATGTAGTCGCCGAAATGCCAGTAGTTGAGGTTGTGGCGGCAGCGCCTGCCCGGCCGTGCGTAGGCCGACACCTCGTACTGGGCGTATCCCGACGCGTCGAGGCGCGCCTGGCAGGCATCCTGCATTGCGAAGATCGCGTCGTCGTCGGGCAGCACGGGAGGCCGCCGCTCGAACGCGGTCCCGGGCTCGAGCGTCAGCTGGTAGTGCGAGATGTGGCTCGGGCCGAGCGCGATCGCCCGCTCGACATCCTCTATCGATTCCGCCAGGACCTGGCCCGGCAGCCCGTACATCAGGTCGAGATTGAAGTTGTCGAAACCTGCGTTGCGCAGCTCCGCGACGGCCGCCTCGACTTCGCTCCCGGCGTGTATGCGTCCGAGCGCTGCAAGCTGCCGGTCGCTGAAGCTCTGCGCGCCGAGGGACACTCGGTTGACCCCGGCGTCGCGATACGCCGCGAACGCTCCGTGCTCGACCGTGCCGGGATTGGCTTCGAGCGTCACCTCGACGTCGCCCGCGACCGGCAGCGTGTCGCGGGCCCGATCCAGCACCGCCGCAATCGTGCGCGCGGAGAACAGGCTCGGCGTCCCGCCTCCGAAGAAGACGGACACGATTTCCCGCCCGTCCAGTCCCGCGGTCGCAAGCTCGAGATCGTCCAGCAGGGCTTCGAGGTAGGCGCGCTCGGGGATGCCGGCCGACGGCACCGCGTGCGAGTTGAAGTCGCAGTAGGGACACTTGCGCACGCACCACGGCAGGTGCACGTACAGCGCCAACGGCAGCGCGTGCGGCATGTTCAGCGCTCGCCCGGGCCTCCGGCCAGCGCCGCGACCAGCGCACGCAGGGCCTGGCCGCGGTGACTCACGCGGTTCTTGTCGTCGGGCGCGAACTCGGCCGCAGTGCGATCCGAACCCTCGACCCTGAACAGCGGGTCGTACCCGAACCCGCCGCTGCCGCGCGGCACCTCGACGATGCTGCCCTCCCAGGTCGCCTGGCACACGATCGGCGCGGGATCGACGGGCCAGCGCAGGTACGCCATGGCGCAACGGTAACGCGCCGTCCGTCGCTCCGCGGGCACGCCGGCGAGTTCGTGAAGCAGCTTCGCATTGTTGGCCGCGTCGTCCGCGGACGCACCCGCGTATCGCGCCGAATAGACGCCGGGCGCGCCGTGCAACGCGTCGACCTCGAGGCCCGAATCGTCCGCGATCGCAGGAAGGCCGGAGATTTCCGCGGCGAACCGCGCCTTCAGGATCGCGTTCTCGACGAAGCTGAGGCCGGTCTCCGCCGGTGCCTCCTGCGTGAAGTCGGAGATCGGCAGCACCTCGACGTGCCAGGGGGCGAGGATCGCGCGCATCTCCCGGAGCTTCCCGGGGTTGCCGGTCGCAAGGACCACCCGCGCCGGGAACGCGTGCCCTCGCGCCGTCACCGTTTCGATCCCGCCGCGGCGGGGAGCGGTGACTGCAGCGCCTCGAGTTGCGCTGCGAACAGCCGCTGGCACGCGGCTGCAGCGAGGTTCAGCAGCTCGTCGAGTTCATCCCGGCGGAAGGCGTGTCCCTCGGCCGTTCCCTGGATCTCGATGAATGCGCCGCCCGTGTTCATCACGACGTTCATGTCCGTCTCGGCGTCGGAGTCCTCGGCGTAGTCGAGGTCCACGACCGGCACGCCGCCGCAGATCCCGACCGAGACCGCCGCCACCTGGCCGTGCAACGGGCTCGAGCCGATGACCCGGCGCCTCACGAGCCTGTCCATGGCATCGACCAGGGCGACGTATGCGCCCGTGATCGAGGCGGTGCGCGTGCCGCCGTCCGCCTGCAGCACGTCGCAGTCGAGCGTCACGGTTCGCTCCCCGAGCGCGCGCATGTCCATGACTGCGCGCAGGGACCGGCCGATCAGTCGCTGGATCTCGAGCGTCCGGCCGCTCTGCCTGCCCTTCGCGGCTTCGCGCGCCGAGCGCGTGTGCGTCGCGCGCGGCAGCATGCCGTACTCGGCCGTGACCCAGCCCTCGCCCCTGCCGCGCAGGAACGACGGCACGCCGTCCTCGACGGTCGCGGTGACGAGGACGCGAGTGTCGCCGAACTCGACGAGCACTGAACCCTCGGCGTGGCGCGTGAAGCCACGGGTGATGCGAATCGGGCGCAACTCGTCGGGCGCGCGGCCACTCGGTCTCAATTCAGGATCTCCGGTTCAGGGGCCGAGCCAGCGCACGGCCGCGGCAGTCGTGTTGTCCGCGAAGGGGGCCGTCGCGGCGAGCGCGCGGTCGCCGAGGCTGGCGAGTGCGTCCCTCAGGCCGCGGTCCTGCGCGAGGCTGAGCGACGCGATATGTTCGTCCGTCGCGCCGGCCCACAGGCCGTCCGAGCAGAGCACGACGACGTCGCCGGGCTGCAGCGCGTTGCGCCCGCTCAAGGTCATCTCCGGCAGCACCGGGTCGCCGCCGATGCAGCACTCCACGTAATTGCGCATCGGGTGGTCCTGGGCCTGCCGCTCCGTGATGCGGCCCGCCCTGAGCAGGAGCTCGACGTGGCTGTGGTCGCGGGTGCGCGCGACGACGTGCCCGTGTCGCAGCAGGTAGACGCGGCTGTCGCCCACGTGGGCCCAGTACGCGCTCGTGCCCTGCAGGATGCAGGCGGCGCAGGTCGCGCGAGGCCGGATCTCCTGCGGCAGGCCGCGCCCGAGCTCGACGACGGCCTCGTGTGCGCGACCGATCGTGAGGTGCAGGAAGCCCTCGGGATCGAACAGCGGCCGGCTCGCCTCCCAGAACTCGCCGACCATTGCGCGGATGGCGACCTCGGCCGCACGCGCACCATCTGCATGTCCACCCATGCCATCCACGACGGCAAGGAACGCCGATCCATCGCCGATCGCGATGGCGACTCGATCCTGGTTTTCTTCGCGATTCCCGAGGAGGCTCAGATCCGCGTGCTCGATCTGCAAG
>VEPJ01000037.1 GCA_012026925.1 Gammaproteobacteria bacterium
CTCGCTCGACGAGCTGCGCTACGAGTACCCGCGCGAGATCGTGCCCGGGGGCGAGTCGGCTTCGAGCTGGCTGCGGAAGCTGACGGAGGAAGGCCGCGACCGGCGCTGGCCGCAGGGGGTGCCGCCGCAGGTCGCGGTGCTGATCGAGCACGAACTCGCGCTGATCGCGGAGCTCGGTTACGAGGCGTACTTCCTCACCGTCCACGACATCGTGAGCTTCGCACGCTCCCGCGGCATCCTCTGCCAGGGGCGAGGGTCCGCGGCGAATTCCGCCGTGTGCTTCTGCCTCGGCATCACCGAGGTGGACCCCGCGCGCATGTCGCTGCTCTTCGAGCGCTTCATCTCGCGCGAGCGCAACGAGCCGCCCGACATCGACGTGGACTTCGAGCACGAGCGGCGCGAGGAGGTGATCCAGTACGTCTACGCGAAGTACGGCCGCCACCGCGCGGCGCTCACGGCCACCGTGATCTGCTACCGACCGCGCAGCGCGCTCCGCGACGTGGCGAAGGCGCTCGGCCTCGACCCGCTGCAGGTGAACGCGCTCGCCCGCTCGATGCAGTGGTGGGACGGCTCGCACATCGACGCCGGGCGCGTGCGGGAGGCCGGCCTCGACCCCGAGAGCCCGGTGCTGTCGCGAGTCATCGCGCTGGCCCGCGCGCTGCTCGGCTTCCCCAGGCACCTCTCGCAGCACGTGGGGGGGTTCGTCATCGCGCGCGATCTCCTCGAGGAACTGGTGCCGGTCGAGAACGCCGCGATGGAGGACCGCACCGTCATCCAGTGGGACAAGGACGACCTCGACGCGCTCGGTCTCCTCAAGGTGGACCTGCTCGGCCTCGGCATGCTCGCCGCGATCCGCCGGGCTTTCGCGCTCGTCGAGGGCTTCCGGGGCCGGCGCTGGACGCTCGCGAGCGTGCCGGCCGAGGATCCGGCGGTCTACGAGATGATCGGCCACGGCGACACGACGGGCGTGTTCCAGATCGAGTCGCGCGCGCAGATGGCGATGCTGCCGCGCATGAAGCCGGCGTCGTACTACGACCTCGTCATCGAGGTCGCCATCATCCGGCCCGGCCCGATCCAGGGGGACATGGTCCACCCCTACCTGCGACGACGGGGCGGGATCGAGCCCGTGAGTTACCCGAGTCCCCAGGTCGAGGGCGTGCTCCGGCGCACGCTCGGCGTGCCGATCTTCCAGGAGCAGGTGATGCAGCTCGCGGTCGTGGCCGCGGGTTTCACGCCGGGCGAGGCGGACCAGCTGCGGCGCGCGATGGCGGCGTGGAAGCGCAAGGGCGGCCTCGGCCACTTCGAGGAACGGTTGATCCGCGGCATGCGGGAGCGTGGCTACACGGAGGAGTTCGCGAAGCAGATCTTCCGGCAGATCCTCGGCTTCGGCGAGTACGGCTTCCCGGAATCGCACGCGGCGAGCTTCGCGCTGCTCGTGTACGTCTCGGCGTGGCTCAAGCGGCACGAACCGGCGGCCTTCACGGCGGCGCTCATCAACAGCCAGCCGATGGGGTTCTACGCGCCCTCGCAGCTCGTGCAGGACGCGCGGCGGCATGGCGTCGAAGTGCGGCCCGTGGACGTGCGCGCGAGCGACTGGGACTGCACGCTCGAGCACCGCGGGGATGGGGCGGCCGCGCTGCGCCTCGGCCTGCGGCTCGTCAAGGGGTTCCCCGAGCAGGCTGCGCTTCGCCTCGTGACGGCACGAGGCGAGGGGATGTTCACGAGCGCGCAGGAACTCGCCGAGCGGGCGCGGCTCGAGCGACGGGAGTTGGGGCTCCTCGCCGCTGCGGGCGCCCTCGAGGGCTTCACGGGGCACCGCCATCGCGCGGCATGGAACGTGGCCGGCGTCGAGGCGCCGCTGCCCCTCATCCCCGAGCCGCGCATCGCGGAGGGCATCCCGCTGCTGCGCGCGCCGCGCGAGGACGAAGACATCGTCGCCGATTACGCGCACACGGGCCTCACGCTGCGACGCCACCCGCTCGCGCTGCTGCGCGAGCGCCTCGACGCGCGCGGCATCCTGACCGCTGCGCGACTGCGGGAGATGCAGCACGGCACGACGGTGCGCACGGCCGGCCTGGTGATCACGCGGCAGCGGCCGGGCAGCGCCCAGGGCGTGACGTTCGTGACCCTCGAGGACGAGACCGGTTACGTGAACCTGATCGTGTGGCGGAACGTCGCCGAGCGGCAGCGTCGGGCGCTCGTCGGTTCACGCCTGATGGGCGTGGCGGGCGAACTGCAGCTGGAAGGAGAGGTGATGCACGTGATCGTGAGCCGGATCGTGGATCTCACGCACTGGCTCGGGCGCCTCGCGACCAGCCCGCGCGATTTCCACTAGGCGCAGGGCCGGACGCTAGCCCTTCTTCGGCCGGCGGCCGTCGCCGATGTCGTAGTCGTCGAAGTCGCTCAGCAGTTCCGAGGTGCGTTTCTGCTCGAGCAGGCGCTCGAGCTTGCGCCAGGCCGGCTCGGCGCCGCGCGGCGCGCCCCGCTTGCGCTTGTCGAGGTCCTGCATGAGCCGATCGCCGTCCAGCGATTCCTCGTCGCCGGATGCGTCGTCGGCGTCTTCTTCGTCGAACTCGTCGGACTCAGGCTTCTCGGCCATCGCAAGACCCACGGGAACTCGGCTGGCTCTTCTCGCGGCTTCTTATACTTCGGTCATCCGGGACGGGCAAGACCGTCCAAGCCGCAATCTCAATGCAACAGGCTTGCCATGCGACGGCGGTAGCTCTTGGTGAACTCGTGGTCCTCGCCCAGGACGTCGAAGGCCGAGAGCAGGCTGCGGCGCGCGAGGTCGTCCTCGAACTTCCGGTCGCGGCGCATCAGCTCGAGCCATTCCGACAGGGCCGTCGCGTAGTCGCCGGCCAGGGCGTGGTGCGCTGCAAGCGCATGGCGCGCCGCGGAATCGGCGGGGTCCCTCTCGAGTGCGGCTCGCAGCGATGCGACATCCGGACGGGCGGTCGCGGCCTCGACGAAGGCCAGCCGCGCACGCAGTGACCCGAGGGCGCGATGCTCCGGATCCCGGGCGGCCAGCCGTTCGAGCGTGGCCCCGGCAGCCGCGGCATCCCGGGCCGTGATCTCCGCCTCGGCCTGGGCGGCAAGACCCGCGGGGCTCTCGGGATCAGCGCCGGTCGCCGATCCGAGGTGCCTGTCGATCAGGGTGCGGATCGCCTGCTCCGGCTGGACGCCGACGAACTGCTCCACGACCTGCCCCTGGTGGAACAGCATGACCGTCGGGATGCTGCGGATCTGGAAGTGCGCCGCGACCTGCTGCTCTTCGTCGGTGTTGACCTTGGCAAGCGCGAACCGGCCGCCATAGTCGTCGGCGATCCGGTCCAGCATGGGCATCAGCGTGCGGCAGGGCCCGCACCATGGGGCCCAGAAATCCACGAGGACGGGGCGATCGCGTGACGCCTCGACGACGGTCGTGGCGAAGTTCGCGGTGGTTGCTACGTACTTGAAGGCGGATTCGCTCATATTGCATCCGGTCCCGGGTCCGGGTGCAATTTTGCGGAGGCTGGAACGACAACTGCAAGTCGCGACATCTACCGGCGCAAGCGGCCCGCTGCAACGCAAGAGGAGTCGACGCAATGAAACAACCCGGACGGGGCACGGTGATCGCGCTCGGACTGCTCGCGGTGGCGGGGACCGCCCACGCCGGGTGGTCGGGAAAGGGTGAACTCGGCGGGTCCTTCGCGACGGGCAACAGCCAGAACGAGTCGTTGAACGCGGCCCTGCTGGTGACGAACGTCTACGACAAGTGGAAGCACGAGCTCGCGTTTGCCGGCAATTACGGCAACGACGGCGACACCACGACCGCGCAGCGCTGGGAAATCCGCGGCCAGTCGAACTACGACTTCACACCCAAGGCGTACTGGTTCGGCGCGGCGCGCTACGAGGACGACCGCTTCAGCGCCTACGACTACCAGGGCTCGCTGGCGACCGGTCTCGGCTACAAGTTCTTCGACACGGACGCCACCAAGTTCTGGGTGCAAGGCGGCCCCGGCTACCGGTTCGCGAAGCAGCAGGACACCGGCAATACGGAGGACGGCGTGATCTTCCGCGGCGACATCCGATTCGAGCAGAAGCTCACGTCGAATACGAAGATCGTCGACCGCTTCCTGGTCGAGACCGGCTCCGACAACACCTACCTGCAGAACGACCTCGGCCTCGAGGTGATGATGTCCGGCGCCCTCGGCCTGCGGGTGGGCTACCAGGTGCGTCACAACACCGACGTCCCGCCCGGGATCGAGAAGACCGACACGCTGACCACGATCGGGCTGCTCTACGAGACCAAGTGAGGTCGTGGCCTGCCGGCCACCAGGCCGATGGCCGGCGGCCCGCGCCACCTGCATCGTTTCGCGCAAGAGCGTACGCTGACGACCACCCCACCGCCGTGGGCGGCAATGAGTCGCTGCGGGCGATGGAGCGAAGCAGGGCAGGTCGGATGAGCCTAAGCGTCCTCGACATCTTCAAGGTCGGCGTCGGTCCCTCGAGTTCGCACACGATGGGGCCGATGAACGCGGCCGCCACGTTCGCGGACGACCTCGTCGAGAAGGGTCTGCTGGATCGCACCGCGAAGATCGCCGCGCAGGTGTACGGGTCGCTGGCGCTGACGGGCCGCGGTCACTGCACCGATCGGGCCATCCTGCTCGGGCTCGAGGGAAATCGCCCCGACTCGCTCGACCCGGCGGCGATGGAGCCGGCGCTCGCGCGCATCCGCGACAGCGGCCGGCTGCGGCTCGGTGGCCGGCGGGAGATCGCCTTCGACGAGCCGATGGACCTGCTCTTCCACCGCGAGCAGGTGCTGCCGCTCCACCCGAACGGACTGCGGTTTACCGCGCTGGATGCGTCGGGTGGCACGCTGCATCGCGAGGAGTTCTATTCGACCGGCGGTGGATTCATCGTCCGCGCCGCGCATTTCGGCCGACCGCAGGAAGAAGGGCAACGCGTCACGATGCCGCACCCGTTCGCGTCGGCGCGCGAGTTGCTCGACGCCGCGCGTGACGGGGGCCTCGACCTGCACGAACTCGTGCTGGAGAACGAGCGTACCCTCCGCAGCGACGCCGAGACGGGCCGTGCGCTGCTCGGGATCTGGTCCGTCATGAACGATTGCATCGAGCGCGGCTTCCGCGGCACCGGGCTCCTGCCCGGCGTGCTGAAGGTGAGGCGCAGGGCGGCGCGGCTCCACCGTGTGCTCGTCGAGTCCTGCGAGCCGCGGCCGCTCGACGCGATGGACTGGGTGAATGCCTTTGCGCTCGCGGTGAACGAGGAGAACGCGGCCGGGGGCCGGGTGGTGACGGCGCCGACCAACGGAGCGGCGGGCATCGTGCCGGCCGTCATCGCCTACTACCGGCGCTTCGAGCCGGGCGCGAGCGACGAGGGCGTAATCCGCTTCCTGCTCGTGGCCGGCGCCATCGGCATGCTCTACAAGCGCAACGCCTCGATCTCGGGCGCCGAACTGGGGTGCCAGGGCGAGGTCGGGGTCGCCTGCTCGATGGCCGCCGCCGGCCTGGTCGCGGCGCTGAACGGGACCAACGAGCAGGTCGAGAACGCCGCCGAGATCGGCATGGAGCACAACCTCGGCCTCACCTGCGACCCAATCGCCGGCCTGGTGCAGATCCCGTGCATCGAGCGCAATGCGATGGGCGCGGTGAAGGCGATCAACGCGGCGCGGCTCGCGATGCGCGGCGACGGGACGCACAAGGTCTCGCTGGACCAGGTGATCACTACGATGCGCCAGACCGGGCGGGACATGAGCGTGATATACAAGGAAACGAGCCAGGGCGGGCTGGCGGTGAACGTGCCGGAGTGCTGAGCGTGGACATGACCGGGCGGAACGTCGTGGTGACGGGTGCCTTCGGTATCCTGGGGTCGGCCATCGCGCGGGCCTTTGCGGGCCGAGGCGCCCACGTCGCGCTGCTCGACCTGGCGCAGAACGTGCCGCCGTCGCTGCAGGCCGACTTCGGGCCGGGGCACCTCCTTCTCGGCGGCGTGGACCTGGGCGACGTGGAGTCCACGCGCAAGGCCATGCTGGCCGCGGCCATGCGGTTCGGCGGCATCGACGTGCTGGTCAACGTGGCGGGTGGATTCCAGTGGCAGACGCTGCTCGATGGGACCGTCGAGACGTGGGACCAGCTCTACCGCATGAACCTGCGTACGGCCGTCGTGAGCTGCAAGGTGGCATTGCCGATGCTGATCGAGCGCGGCCGCGGCCGCATCGTCAACATCGGCGCGGGCGCGGCCGCTGCACGCGCGGGTGCCGGCATGGGTGCCTACACCGCATCCAAGGCAGGCGTGCAGCGGCTCACCGAGAGCCTCGCCGAGGAACTCAAGGATCGCGGCATCACGGTGAACGCGATCCTGCCCGGAACCATCGATACGCCGCGCAACCGTGCCGACATGCCGGAGGCCGACTTCTCGCGGTGGGTCGCGCCGACCGCGATCGCGGAGGTGGGCGTGTTCCTGGCATCGGATGCGGCGCAGGCCGTCACCGGCGCCGCGATCCCGGTCTTCGGCCGCGGCTAGGCGAGGTTCTTCGGGTAGTCGAACTCGGCGTCCTGGCCGCCGTGCCAGCCGAGTTCACTCCAGTCCTCGATGTCGAACTGCGCCGTGAACACCGCACAGGTCGGCATGTTGTCGATGCGGTCGCCGGCGGACAGTCGATTCGCGAAATCGGTGATTCCGGGGTTGTGGCCGAAGACCATGAGGTGCCTCGAGTCGCCGCCGAGTTCCCGCACCACCGCGAGCAGGTCGGCAGGGCCCGCCAGATAGAGGCGCTCGTCGTGGCGAACGTGGCTCGCCGGGACCTTGAGTTCGCGTGCCATGATGGTCGCCGTCGCGAGCGCGCGCACCGCGGGACTCGTCAGGACCAGGTCGGGCTTGAGCTTGCGCGCGCGCAACCGGCGCGCCATCTCGGGCGCATCGCGCTGGCCGCGCTTGTTGAGGGCGCGGTCCCAGTCCTGCTGGCCGGGCAGCGACCAGTCGGACTTTGCGTGCCGAACGAGCGTGAGCCGCTTCATTCGCCCTGCACTTCGACCACGCCGTCCACGACGCGGGTCTCGTAGTGCCGCACGGGCTCGTAGGCGGGAGGCGAGAGTGCAGCGCCCGTGCGCAGGCAGAAGCGTGCACCGTGGCGCGGACAGATGACCTGCCCGCCTTCGAGCTGGCCGCCGGCGAGGCCACCGCCGTCGTGGGTGCAGACGTCCTCGATCGCGAGGAACTCACCGTCCACGTTGAACACCGCGACGAACGCGCCGTCCACTTCCGCCGTGGCGTAGTCGCCGGGGGGAATCGAGGCGGCGGGCGCGACGCGGACCCAGCTCACATCATCCCCGTCTGCAGCCGCGCGGCCTCGGACATCATCGACTGGTCCCACGGCGGGTCGAACACGAGCTCGACGTCGGCGCGCTTCACCGTCGGGATGATCTCGACCTTGTCGCGTACGTCCTGCACGAGCACGTCGCCCATGCCGCAGCCCGGTGCCGTCAGCGTCATCGTGACCGAAACCACGCGACCGTCCGGCTCGGACTTGACGTCGCAGGAATAGACGAGGCCGAGATCCACCACGTTGATCGGGATCTCGGGGTCGTAGCAGGTCTTCATCTGCTGCCACGCGAGATCGCGTACGTCCTCGTCGCTCGCGTTCGGCGGCAGCTGCGGCACGTCGCCCGCTTCCTTGCCGAGCGCGTCGGCGTCCTTGCCGGCGATGCGGAACAGGTTGCCCTCGACATAGACCGTGAAGCTGCCGCCGAGCGCCTGCGTGATGAAACCCTGCTGGCCGGTGCGCAGCTTCACGTTGACGCCCGCGGGCACGATGATCGCGTCCACGTCGCGCGTCAGGGTCACCGGTTCGTTGTCTGCTCGATACACGATGGGCTCCGCTTCGGGTTCACTCGGTCTTCACGGGTTCGGACTGCCGGTGCAGCGCCGCGTCGAGCGTGTGCCAGCAGAGGCTGGCGCACTTGACGCGCGCCGGGAACTCGCGCACGCCCGAGAGGGCGCCGAGCTTGCCGAGCGACGGCACGTCGACCGGCGCGTCGTCCTGTGTCAGCAGGGCGTGCATCGTCGCGAAAAGGCGCTCCGCCTCGGGGACCGTCCGGCCCTTGACGCTCTCGGTCAGCAGGGACGCGGAGGCGACCGAAATCGCGCAGCCGCTGCCCTGGAACGACACGTCGCTGATCCTGTCGCCGTCGAGCTTGACGAACAGGGTCAGGCGGTCGCCGCACAAGGGGTTGAACCCCTCGGCGTGCCGGTCCGCGTCCGGCATCGGCCGGAAATTCCGCGGATTGCGGTTGTGGTCGACGATGACGTCGCGATAGAGGTCGTTCAGGTCCATCAGCCGAGCATCTCCTGCGCGACGTGCAGTGCCGAGACCAGTCGATCGACCTCGTCACGCGTGTTGTAGAAGGCGAAGGAGGCGCGTGCCGTGGCCGGCACGCCATAGAAGTCCATGACCGGCATCGCGCAGTGGTGACCGGTGCGGATGGCGACGCCCTCGGTGTCGAGGATCGTGCCGATGTCGTGCGGGTGCACGCCGCGCAACGTGAAGGACACGACGGCAGCCTTGTGGGGCGCCGTGCCGACGATCTCGAGGCCGGGAATCCCGGCCAGCCGCGCGGTCGCGTACTCCAGAAGATCGTGCTCGGCGGCCGCGATGCGATCGAGACCCAGTGTCTCGAGGTAATCGATGGCCGCCCCGAGCCCGATCGCGCCGGCGATGTGGGGCGTGCCGGCTTCGAACTTGTACGGCAGGTCGTTGTAGGTCGTCCGCTCGAAGGTCACCTCGAGGATCATGTCGCCGCCACCCTGCCACGGCGGCATGGCGGCGAGCAACGACTCGCGGCCGTAGAGCACGCCGATGCCGGTCGGCCCGCACATCTTGTGCCCGGAGAAGCCGTAGAAATCGCAGTCGAGCGCCCGCACGTCCACCCTGAGGTGCGGCGCCGCCTGCGCACCATCGAGCAGGACCGGGACGCCGCGCCGCTTCGCTTCCGCGATGAACCGCTCGACCGGGACGATCGTCCCGAGCGCGTTCGAGACGTGAGTCAGGGCGAGGAGGCGGGTGCGGTCGGTCAGCAGGGAGCGGAACGCGTCGAAGTCGAGCTCCCCGGAACGCGTCATCGGGACGACCTTCAGGGACGCGCCGGTCTGCTGGCAGACCATCTGCCAGGGAACGATGTTGGCGTGGTGCTCGAGCCGCGAGACGAGGATCTCGTCGCCGCCCTGCAATCGCGGACGCGCATAGCTCTGCGCCACGAGATTGACGGCCTCGGTCGTGCCGCGGACGAAGATGATTTCGCGGGTGGAGCGCGCGCCGATGAACCTGCGGACCTTCTCGCGCGCCCCCTCGAACAGGTCGGTCGCCTTCTGGCTGAGCGCGTGCACGCCGCGGTGGACGTTGGCGTGGCTGGTCTCGTAGTAGTCCGATACGGCATCGATGACGCACTGCGGGCGCTGGCTCGACGCCGCGTTGTCGAGGTAGCAGAGCGGCTTGCCGTGCACGCGCTGCGCGAGCACGGGGAAATCGCGGCGGATCGCCTGCACGTCGAGGGCCCCGGCAGGCGCGACCGGGACGGCCGTCGCGGTGCTCATGCGGTCGTCTCCAGCAGGCGCTCGAGCCTTGCGTCCAGGATCGAATGCACTGCGCCCGAGTACGAGGCGAGATCCATCCGCGACAGCACGGCACCGGCGAAGGCCCGCGTGAGCGCGCTGCGCGCCTGCCGCTCGTCGAGGCCGCGCGAGCGCAGGTAGAAGAGGGCGGCCGGGTCGAGCTGCCCCGTCGTGGCGCCGTGGCTGCACTGCACGTCGTCGGCGTAGATCTCGAGTTCCGGCTTGGTGTCGATCTCCGCGCCCGGCGTGAGCAGCAGGTTGCGGCTCGTCTGCCTCGCCTGGGACTGCTGGGCGTCCACGTGGACGACCGCCTTGCCGTTGAAGACGCCGCGGCCGCGCCCGGCGGCGATGCCCCGGTAATCGACCAGGCTGCGCGTGCCGGCCGCGAGATGATCCACCCGGACGTGCGCGTCGAGGTGGCGCGAGTCGTCCGCCAGGAAAAGGCCCGTCAGTTCCGCGGCCGCACCCGGCGCGGCAAGCCGCGCGTTCAGGTCCAGGCGCGAGAGCGATGCCCCGAGTTGCGCGTCGTGGACGACAATCGCTGCCCGCTGGCCCACGGTCGCGTCGATCCGCTCGATCAGGAACGCCCGCGCGCCCTGTGACTGCAGCCGGTAAAGGTGCAATTGAGCGTCGGCGGCCGCTTCGACGTCCACGTACGAATTGACGAAGTGTTCCGCGCTGTCCGTGCCCACGTGGTGCAGCACGATGCGGGCCGAACTCCCGGCGCCGGCGCGGATCAGCAGGCGGGGGTGGATCATCGTCGGTTCGGCGCCCGCCGCGGCGATGACGACATGCAGGGGTTCGGCGACGCTGGCGGACGCCGCGACGTCGATGACCACCGCGTCATTCGAGAGTGCCGCGTTCAACGCTGCGAACCGCTCGGTCCCGCCGCCGGTCGGCACGCGCAGGAGCGCGCCCTGCGGTTCGCCCTCCTCGAGTGCCTGCGAAAGCGTTCGCACACGGATGCCGTCGAGTGGCGCTGAGCGCACGAGCGCGGCGTCGGTGACGCGACCGTTGACGACAGTCACGCGGTGACTGGAGAGCGCATCGACCGCCGGTGTGTCGACCGGTCCTGCGCCGCCGGCGCCCGCGAATGCGAACCGTCGCGCCTCGAGTCGACGCAGGCTGGTGTACTTCCAGGCCTCGTCCCGCGGCGCCGGGAACCCGAGTTCGGCAAAGCGCGCAAACGCCTGCTCGCGCGCCGCCGCGGTCTCGCCGACGGTGGCCCGGACGGCCTCGAAGGCCGCGCCGTAGGGCGCCAGTGCGTCGTTCGCGACGGCGGCGTTCATGCGACGCGGGCCTCCTGGCGCACCCAGTCGTAGCCCCGCTTCTCGAGTTCGAGCGCGAGGCTCTTGTCCCCGCTCTTCAGGATCCGGCCGTCGGACAGGACGTGCACCACGTCGGGCTCGATGTAGTCGAGCAGGCGCTGGTAGTGCGTGACCATGACGATCGCGCGCTCCGGGCCACGCAGGCTGTTGACGCCGTTCGCGACCACGCGCAGGGCGTCGATGTCGAGTCCGGAATCCGTCTCGTCGAGCAGCGCGAGCTTCGGCTCGAGCACCGCCATCTGCAGGATCTCGTTGCGCTTCTTTTCGCCGCCCGAGAATCCTTCGTTGACGCCCCGGTTGAGGAAGCTCTCGTCCATCTGCATGAGCTTCATCTTGTCGCGCACCAGCGCGAGGAACTCGAAAGCGTCGAGCTCCGGCTCGCCGCGCTGCTTGCGCACGGCGTTGAGCGCCGCCTTGAGCAGGTAGGCGTTGTTCACGCCCGGGATCTCGACGGGGTACTGGAACGCGAGGAAGACTCCCGCGCGGGCGCGCTCCTCGGGTTCCATCGCGAGCAGGTCCTGCCCCAGATACTCGACCGTGCCCTGGGTGACCTCGTAGCCCGCACGCCCGGCCAGCACGCTCGCGAGCGTGCTCTTGCCGGAGCCGTTCGGTCCCATGATCGCGTGCACCTCGCCGGGCCGGACCTCGAGGTCGATGCCCTTGAGGATGGTCCGGTTGCCGATGCGCGCGTGCAGGTTGCGGATGCTCAACATGCGGGTATCTCGCTCGTTCTTCAGCCGACGGCGCCTTCGAGGCTCACCGACAGCAGGTTCTGTGCCTCGACCGCGAACTCCATGGGCAGTTCCCTGAACACTGCCTTGCAGAAGCCGTTCACGATCATGTTCACCGCGTCCTCTTCCGACACGCCGCGGCTGCGGCAGTAGAAGAGCTGGTCGTCGGCGATCTTCGACGTGGTCGCCTCGTGCTCGACCACGGCGGTGGGGTTCCGGATTTCCATGTACGGGAAGGTGTGCGCACCGCAGCGATCGCCCATGAGCAGCGAGTCGCATTGCGTGTAGTTCCGCGCGCCCTCCGCGGAAGGGAGGATCTTCACCAGCCCACGGTAGGTGTTCTGGCCCTTGCCGGCCGAAATGCCCTTCGAGACGATCGTGCTGCGCGTGTTGCGCCCGATGTGGATCATCTTGGTGCCGGTGTCGGCCTGCTGGTAGTGGTTGGCGAGCGCCACCGAGTAGAACTCGCCGACCGAGTTCTCGCCGGTGAGCACGCAGCTCGGGTACTTCCAGGTGATCGCGGAGCCGGTCTCGACCTGCGTCCAGCTGATGCGGGAGTTGGCCCCGCGGCACTCGCCGCGCTTCGTGACGAAGTTGTAGATGCCGCCACGTCCTTCCTCGTCACCCGGGTACCAGTTCTGCACCGTGGAGTACTTGATGTTCGCGTCGGCGAGGGCCACGAGCTCGACTACCGCCGCGTGGAGCTGGTTCTCGTCGCGCATCGGCGCCGTGCAGCCCTCGAGGTAGCTCACGTGGCTGCCCTCGTCGGCGACGATCAGCGTGCGCTCGAACTGCCCGGTCTTCGCCGCATTGATGCGGAAGTAGGTCGAGAGCTCCATCGGGCAGCGCACGCCCTTCGGCACGTACACGAACGAGCCGTCCGAGAACACCGCCGAGTTCAGCGTCGCGAAGAAGTTGTCCGTGTAAGGCACGACGCTGCCGAGGTACTGCTCGACGAGCGCGGGGTGGTTCTGCACGGCATCGGAGAACGAGCAGAAGACCACGCCGGCCTTGGCGAGCTTCTCCTTGAACGTGGTGGCGACGGAAACGCTGTCGAAGACCGCGTCCACGGCCACGCCCGCGAGGCGCGCCCGCTCGTGCAGCGGCACGCCGAGCTTCTCGTAGGTCTGCAGGAGCTTCGGGTCCACCTCGTCGAGGCTCTTCGGCCCGTCGGTCTTCGCCTTGGGCGCGGAGTAATACGAGATGGCCTGGTAGTCGATCGGCGCGATGCGCAGGTGTGCCCAGTCCGGCGGCCGCATGCCGAGCCAGTGACGGAAGGCTCGCAGGCGCCAGTCGAGCATGAACTGCGGCTCGGCCTTCTTGCGGGAGATGAGACGGATCACGTCCTCGTCGAGGCCGGGGGGCACCGTGTCGGCTTCGATCTCCGTGACGAACCCGTGCCGGTACTTCTGGCCGACGATCGCGTCGAGATCCTGGGGGGTCGTGGACATGGCTCAGGTCCTGGCAGGCGTCCGTCGTTGTGGTGTGGGGCCCGTCCCCGCCTGCTGCGGGGACTGGCCGCGGACGGAACCGGAAAGATTCGGGCGCCAGACGGCCACCGCCTCCTGCCCGGAGAGCTGGGCAAGCGAGATCTCGTCGAGCGAGTTGCGAATGGCGGAGTTGATGCGCTGCCACGCGCCGCCGGTGCTGCAGGAAGTCGCGATGTCGCAGGCGCTGTGGTCGCCGCTGCACTCGGTGATCGCCACGGGCCCCTCGATGGCGTCGATGATCGAGGATGCGCTGATCTGCGCAGCCGGGCGTGCGAGCCGGTACCCGCCGTGCGCTCCCCGCACCGAGGTGACCAGGCCCGCGCGGTGGAAGTTCTTGAGGAGCTTGCTGACCGTGGGAGCCGCAAGGCCCGTCCGCACCGCCACCTCGGCCGCGGTGTGCCGCCGCTCGGGCGGGGAGGCGAGGCAGGCGAGGATGACCGTGCCGTAGTCCGTCAGCTTGCTGATTCGCAACATCGCGGTGCTTCCAGAATTGGTACAATTTTAGTCCTATTCGATCTGAAGCGCCAAGCGGAGCCGCATCGCCGGGTTAGTGCCATGAACCTGTTAGACTTTCCGCGGTCGAAAGCTGCGCTGCCCGTACCCGTCGGGCGCGTCAGCCGGAGTAGACGTTGCATCCCATCGAACCCGAGGCGGCCTAGCGCGCCTGTCGTGACCTGACCGTGATGAACCAAGCAAGCCCCGCGGCCGGCCCAGGGTCGGGCGCGGATACCCGGAATATTGCCGCCCTCCACGGCGTCCACTACGCGGTGGACGACAAGGTCGTGTTCGACGGGCTCGACATCGAGATCCGGCGGGGCGAGGTCACGGCGATCATGGGCCCGAGCGGGACGGGCAAGACCACGCTCCTCAGGCTCATCACCGGGCAGATCCGGGCGGACGCCGGCTCGGTCATCGTGGACGGCCTGGACGTGGCGAAGCTGCCCATGCGCGACCTGTATGCGCTCCGGCGCCGCATGGGGATGCTGTTCCAGAACGGCGCACTGTTCACGGACATCGACGTGTTCGAGAACGTCGCGTTCCCGCTCCGCGAGCATGCGCGCCTGCCGGAAAGGCTCGTGCGCACGCTGGTCCTGACCAAGCTGCACGCCGTAGGGCTGCGGGGCGCGGCGCACCTGCTGCCGCAGCAGCTCTCGGGCGGCATGGCGCGGCGCGTGGCGCTCGCCCGCTCGATCGTCATGGACCCCGACATCCTCATCTACGACGAGCCCTTCGCGGGGCTCGACCCGATCTCGATGGGCGTGGTCATGCGCCTGATCCGCTCGCTGAACGACGCGCTCGGCATCTCGAGCATCGTCGTCACGCACGACGTCCAGGAGATTTCGCACATCGCCGACGTGAGCTACATCCTCTCCGAAGGACGCGTGATGGCGAGCGGTTCGCCGACCGAGCTGCGCGATCACCCGTCGCCGCTCGTGCACCAGTTCATCGAGGGACTCGCGGACGGGCCGGTGCCGTTCCACTACCCGGCACCCGACTACCGCGAACAGCTGCTCGCGCAGCACGAGGGCGCGTGATGGCGCTGTTGCGCGAACTCGTGGCGGGAATGCGGGACTTCCTCGCGAACGCGGGCGCGATGTCGCGCTTCTTCGCACGCGTCCTCGTGATCTCGCCGAGCGGGTTCCTGCGCCCGCGGCTGATCGTGGACCAGGTTTACAACGCCGGCGCGCTCTCGCTCGCCATCATCATGACGAGCGGGCTCTTCGTCGGCATGGTGATGGGCCTGCAGGGCCACGACCTCCTGGCGCGGATCGGCTCGGAGGAGTCGCTCGGCATCGGCGCGGCGCTCACGCTCCTGAAGGAACTCGGCCCGGTCGTGACGGCTCTGCTCTTCGCCGGCCGCGCGGGTACGGCGCTGGCCTCCGAGATCGGGCTCATGCGTGCCACGGACCAGCTCTCCGCGATGGAGATCATGGCGGTGGACCCGATGCGCCGGGTCGTCCTGCCGCGCTTCCTGGGCGGCGTCATCTCGATGCCCCTGCTGGTCGCGATCTTCGTCGCGATCAGCATCTACGGCGTGCAGCTCATCGGCGTGCAGTACTTCGGCATCGACCAGGGCCAGTTCTGGTCCGAGATGCGCAGTTCGGTCGAGATCGAGGACGTGCGCGAGGGGCTCATCAAGGGCTTCGTCTTCGGCGTGGCGTGCAGCCTGATCGCCGTGTACGAAGGATACAATGCGGACCCGACGGCCGAAGGCGTCGGCCGCGCGACTACCCGGACCGTCGTCATCTCGGCCGTGTCGACGCTGGTACTCGACTACATCGTGACGGCCATCCTTCTCTGACCCGAGGCAATCATGCGGCAATCCCGCGCCATCGACGTTTCCACCGGCTTGTTCGTGCTGCTCGGCCTCGTGGCCATCGTGTTCCTGGTCACCCAGATCTCGAACCGCGAGTTCTCGCTCACCGAGACGTCGTTCCGGCTGAAGGCGCAGTACGAGAACATCGGCGGCCTCAAGGTCGGGGCGCCCGTCAAGATGGCGGGGGTGACGATCGGCCGCGTCGAGGACATCAGCTACGACATGAAGCTCCTCAAGGCGATCGTCACCATGCGCATCGACAAGCGCTACAACGAGATCCCGAACGACAGCGACGCGAGCATCTTCACCGCGGGCCTGCTGGGCGGGCAATACATCGGCGTCTCGCCCGGAGGGTCCGAGGAGTACTTCAAGGACGGCGACCAGTTCCAGTTCGTCCAGGACGCCATCGTGCTCGAGAACCTGATCAGCAAGTACCTGTTCAGCCAGGCCGACAAGGCCGCGGCGGACAAGAACTCGTCCGCCGGCGCGTCCGCCACCGCAGAACCCGCACCCGCACCCAAGGAGTGAGATCCCGAATGCGTTCGTTCTTCCTGTCCTTCTGCGCCTTTCTCGCCCTTGCAGGTGTCGCACGCGTCGCCGACGCACAGGCGGTCCCGGGACCCGGCCCGCAGGAGCTGATCGAAAAGGTGTCGCAGCAGATGCTGCAGGACATCGACAAGAACCGCGAAGTGCTGCGCAAGGACCCGTCGAAGCTGCGGGCACTCGTGGACAAGAACCTGCTGCCGAACTTCGACACGGACTACTCCGCGCGGCTCGTGCTCGGCAAGTACTGGCGGACGGCCACGCCGGAGCAGCAGCACCGCTTCATCGAGGCGTTCATCGAGTCGATGATGCGGCAGTACGGCAATGCGCTGCTCGAATTCACGGCGGACCGGCTCACGATCCTGCCGTTCAAGGGCGACGTGGCGAGCGGCACGGCGACCGTGCGCACCGAGGTCAAGCGCGACAACGGCACGCCGGTGCCGGTCAACTACAGCATGCGCGGCACCCCGCAGGGCTGGAAGGCCTGGGACGTGACCATCGAGGGCGTCTCCTACGTGAAGAACTTCCGCACCGACTTCGGCAGCGAGATCGAGGCGAAGGGCCTCGACGTGGTGATCCAGAGGCTCGAGACGGAGAATGCCGCCGGCGGCAAGGCACCGGCGGCGAAGGCGCCTGCCAAGGCGGGGTGACCGTGGCGGGATTCTCGATCGAGCAGGCGGGACCGGGGCGCCTCGGCGCAAGCGGCGAACTCACGTTCGCCACGGCGGCACACGCGCTTCGGACGGGCAGCGCCCTGATCGGGAAAGGTGGGCCCTGGGTCGTCGACCTGGCCGGCATAGAATCGGGCGACAGCGCCGGCGTGGCGGTACTGATCGAGTGGCTGGCGGCGGCGGAGGGGCGTGGTACGACCCTGCGCTACGAGAACGTGCCTGCGCAGATGCTGGCCATCGCGCGCATCTCCGACATCGAGAGCCTGCTGCTGGCCAACTGAATGACGGGTGCGCCGCGGGCCGCGGTCACTTGGAGACCGGGTCCTCCTGGTTCGCCTCGTCGATCAGCTGCTGCATTTCCTTGTCCACCGGTTCTTCCGGCGGATTGCCGTCGTAGATGAGGTACCGCCGGCGCTGCAGGTACGCGTCGCGTACGAACCCATACCTGTCGTAGGCGCGGTCAAGCATAGGATCGACCGCAAGCAGCCGTGCACGCGTGTCGACGGCACTCAGCGCCAGCGAGCCCCACCTCGCGTTGCCGAGATTGAACCAGTAGAGCGGGGTGATCAGGCGCTGGCCGACCGACGATGGCAAGTCGCGCGCCGTGGACGGTCCCAGCAACGGCAGCATCAGGAACGGCCCCGCCGGCACGCCCCATCGGCCGAGCGTCTGGCCGAGGTCTTCCTCGTGCTCGGGCAGGTGCGCGCCCGAAGCGACGTCGATGAGACCGCCCCAGCCCAGTGTCGTGTTGATCACGAATCGAGCCGTGTCCTGTCCCGCGGCCACGAGCTTGCCCTGCAGGAGCTGGTTCACGATCGTCCACGGATAGCCGAGGTTGGTGAAGAAGTTGCCGACGCCCGTCTGGAACCACGAGGGCGTGTGTTCGTGATAGGCGACCGCCACAGGCCTCAGCGCGGCCCGGTCGATCGTCTCGTTCATGCGGAACGCGTCGCGGTTGACTTGCTCGAACGGATCGGCGGGGTTCCGCTTGCCGGTCGTGGCGCAACCGCCCAGCAGCAGGCCTATGCAAACGAGCGCCACCAGGCGCGGCGAGCCTTTCTCAGGCAGGTTCATCGGGGCTCCAGGACCCGCGCGTCGGTCGCGGGATCGCGATTCTACAGGGGATCCTCAGCTCCTCGGTGGCTGGCTGCCGCCCGGGGCTGGCGGTTGTGGTCCGCGCTTCGGCATCGCTTCCCGCAGCTCCGTCAGGCGCGCCGAATAGCGCGCCCGCTGGACGTCGGTGATGGAGGGTACGGAAAGCGCCAGTTCGAGCTGGTTCATGGCGAGCGGCAGGTCGCCATCCATGATGTGGTACTCGGCCATGTAGGAGTAGGCGTCCGCGACGTCACCTGCCTGGTTGGCCGCCAGCGCGGTGAGACGGATCTGTTCGGGCGAAGGAGGCACGTTGTTGAACAGGTCCAGCAGGACTTCGTGTGCGCGTTTCGGCCGTCCCGCCTGCAGCAGCGCCTGGGCATAGCGAATCGTGACGGGAACGTTCCTCGGTGCGAGCTCGCGCGCCCGTTCGAGCGTATTCAGCGCAGCCTTGTTATCGCCCGCGGCCAGCTGCGCCTGGCCGAGCGCAGTATGGAACTGCATGACTTCGGGGTGGGCGGCCACGAGGTGCTCGAACGTCGGGATCGCGTGCGCGGTGTCGCCCGCCATGAACTGCGCCAGTGCCTTGCCGTAGATCTGCGCGACGGAGCTGTCGGCCTCGTTGTCGTTGACGGAGACGTAGTAGTCCCGCGGGTCGCGGCCGGACGGGGTGGTGAGCACGCGCACGCGCTCACGGGTGATGGCATAGCTCATCGAGTCGTGCGCGATCACGGGCGGATACTGTGCCGCGCGGCCCTTCGCCTCGGCCATGCGGGCGCTCGTGACCGGGTGGCTCTTCAGGAGCTCGGGTACCCAATCCGGGCTGAGCTGCGTGCGCCGGCCCATTTCGCCGAAGAAGTCGGCCATGCCGTTCGGGTCGAAGCCCGCATTGGCCATGAGCCCAATCCCGACGCGGTCGGCCTCGTACTCGTTCTCGCGCGTGAAATTGAGCTGGGATTGCGCCGCGAGCCCCTGCGCCGTCGCAATCGCCCCCATCGTGGCGTCGGGGCCGACGCCGGCCACCGCGGAGAGGAGGATGGCGGCGAGCGTCGCGGCGGTGGAAACCAGGCTGGTCCGCGACTGGTCCTCGATGCTGCGCGCGATGTGGCGCTGGGTCACGTGCGAGACTTCGTGGGCGTACACCCCCGCGAGTTCGCTCTCGTTGCGCGTCTCGAGCAGGAGTCCGGAATGGATGCCGATGAATCCGCCCGGCAGCGCGAAGGCGTTGATGGTGGGGTCGTTCACCAGGAAGAAGGTGAAATCGCGGTTGCCGCTCTGCGCGAGGCTCGACAACCGCAGTCCCAGGCTCTGCAGGTACTCGTTGGTCTCCGGGTCCTCCAGGATCCGGCCGGAATCCCGCAGGCCGCGCATGACCATGCGCCCGATGCTGTACTCGTCCGCGAGGCTGAGCGTCGCCCCGGCGGCCGTTCCCATCTCCGGGAGCTGGTCCTGGATCTCCGGCTTGATCTCGGGCGCCGCCTGCTGCGCGAACAACGGGCCGGGCAGGGCGAGCCAGGCCGTGAGGCCGATTCCGGCCAGCAGGGCGGGGAGGCGGGCGCGGAAGAGTGGGCTCATGCGTTGGTTGGACCGTCTTGCGGCCACGGGGGTTCCATGCGTCCCGGACCCGGCCGGTCAGAGGGTTTCCGACGCCACGTCGGCCAGCCGCGACCGCTCCCCGCGCATCAGGGTGATGTGGCCGTAGTGCGGCCAGCCGCGGAAGCGATTGACGACATATGTGAGGCCTGACGTGGTCTCGGAGAGGTACGGGGTGTCGATCTGCGCGATGTTGCCGAGGCAGACGAGCTTGGTGCCCGGGCCGGCACGCGTGACGATCGCCTTCATCTGCTTCGGGGTCAGGTTCTGCGCCTCGTCCAGGATGATGTAGCGGTTGAGGAACGTCCGGCCCCGCATGAAGTTGAGCGAGCGGATCTTGATCCGGTTGCGCAGCAGGTCGTTGGTCGCGGCGCGGCCCCAGCTGCCGCCCTCCTGGCTCTGCGTGAGCACCTCGAGGTTGTCCATGAGCGCGCCCATCCACGGCTCCATCTTTTCCTCTTCCGTGCCGGGCAGGAAACCGATGTCCTCGCCGAGCGGGATCGTCACGCGCGTCATGATGATCTCGTTGAACCGGTTGGTCTCGAGCGTCTGCGCGAGGCCCGCCGCGAGCGTCAGCAGCGTCTTGCCGGTGCCGGCGGGCCCGAGGATGGTGACGAAGTCGATCTCGGGGTCGAGCAGCAGGTTCAGCGCGAAGTTCTGCTCGCGATTGCGCGCATTGATGCCCCAGACGCCGTGACGTTCGCGCCGGAAGTCCCGCGCGACCTCGAGCACCGCGGAATCGCCCTCGAGGCGGCGTACGATGGCTTCGATGCCGTGCTCGCCGGTCTGGTACACGAACTGGTTCGGGGCCCAGTCCGCAACGAGCTTGCCGCGGACGCGGTAGAAGGCGCGGCCCTGCTCCTGCCACGACTCGAGGTTGCGCCCCGCACGCTCCCAGAAATTCGCCGGCAGTTCCTCATGGCCGGTGAACAGGAGATCCGCGTCCTCGATCGTCTTGTCGCTGTTGTAGTCCTCGGCGTGCACGCCGATGATCGCGGCCTTGATGCGCAGGTTGATGTCCTTCGAGACGAGCGTGACGCGCGCCCGCGGGTGCTCGCGCTGCAGCGCCACCGTGTGCGCGAGGATCGCGTTGTCCGCGCCGTGACCCGGCAGCGTGTCCGGCAGTCCCGTGGTCAGCTGCTTCGTCTGGAAGAAGAGCCGTCCCGTCGGCGGCTTCTTGCCGCCGTTCATGCCCTTGGCGACGGGCAACTCGAGGCCACGGTCGATCTGCTGCTTGCTCGAGTTCGCCATCAGCTCGTCGAGGAAGCGGCTCACCTGCCGCACGTTGCGCGCGGCTTCCGAGACGCCCTTCTTCCCGGCGTCGAGTTCCTCGAGCACGATCATCGGGATGAAGATGTCGTGCTCCTCGAAGCGGAAGATGCACGTCGGGTCGTGCATCAGTACGTTGGTGTCGAGCAGGAAGATGCGGCGTTGCGCGGGCTTCTTCTTCGCTGGCAATGCGGGGCTCCGGGTATGGGGCAGGGTGCGGCCGGGTCGCGACGGGACGCGCCCGGACCTACAAGGCGCGCGCGGCCGCGAGGACTTCCTCGGCGTGACCGTCCACCTTCACCTTCCGCCATTCCTGCCGCAGCACACCCTTCGCGTCGAGCAGGAAAGTGCTCCGCTCGACGCCCATGTATTTCCTGCCGTACATGCTCTTCTCTTTCCACACGTCGAAGAGCGCGCACACCTTCTTGTCCTCGTCGCTCAGGAGCTCGAACGGAAACTCGTACTTGCCCTTGAACTTGTCGTGCGAGGCGAGGCCGTCCGGGGACACGCCCACGACCGTCGTCTTCGCCTTGACGAACTGCGCGTGCAGGTCGCGGAAGGCGATGCCCTCCTTGGTGCAGCCCGAAGTGCTGTCCTTGGGGTAGAAATAGACGACGAGGTTCTTGCCCGCCGCCGACGAGAGCTTGAAGGGCTTGCCCCCGGTCGAAGGGAGCGTGAAGTCCGGGACTTTCCTGCCGGGTGCGGCGGTCTTATCTGCCATGTGGCCTCATGCCTTGAGGGGTTCGAGGATCGCGTCGAGGTTCAGGTGGTCGCAGAGGTCGAGGAACTCCTCGCGCAGTGCCGCTATGTGGATGCGCGTCGGCACGTGCACCACCATGTACACGGAGAACATCGGCGCGCCCGTGTGCGCCGCGTTGTAGGTGCGGGTCGAGATGTCGCCGATGTCGATGCCGCGCGAGGAGAAGAAGCCCGCCAGGGCATGAAGGACCCCCGGCTGGTCGAGGCACACGACGTCCACGGTGTAGGACACCATGTCGGCGCGCGGCGGCCGCGGCTCCGTGCGGCGCGTCGTGATCGTGAGCCCGGATGTCTCCCCGAGCTTCTGGAGTTCGGCCTCCAGCTTCGACAGGGTGTGCCAGTTCCCCGCCACCAGCATGAGCATCGCGAACTCGTTGCCGAGCGCGGTCATGCGGCTTTCGAGGACGTTACCGCCACAATCGACGACGACGCGGGTCAGGTCGTAGACGAGGCCGGTTCGGTCATTGCCGATTGCGGAAATCGCGATGAGCTGCTTCATGGGTTGCGACGTGAAGTTTAGCGGGGCGCGCCGTCCGCGTACACGCGGGGTTTATTTGCCTCGCGCGCCGGCGCTTGAGTAGCATCGGGAGCGGAGGGTCGAGGGGCACGAATGTTCAAGGGCAGCATCCCGGCGCTGGTCACGCCCATGCGTGGCGACGGCGCGATCGATTTCGAGGCCTGGGACCGCCTGATCGATTTCCACCTCGCCGAGGGCTCCGACGCCGTCGTGGTCGGCGGAACGACGGGCGAATCTCCGACCCTCGAGCGCAACGAACTCGAGGAACTGGTCCGTCGAGCGAAAGCCCGGGTCGCTGGCCGGATCCCGGTCATCGCCGGCAGCGGAACCGCAGGGACGGCCAAGAGCATCGCCCTGTCGCGAGCATGCGAGGCGGCCGGCGCCGACGCCCTGCTGGTCGTCACGCCGTATTACAACCGGCCGACGCAGGAAGGTCTCTTCCAGCACTTCACGGCGATCGCCGACGCGGTCGGCATCCCGCTCGTCCTCTACAACGTGCCCGGACGGACAGCTTGCGACATGCTTCCGGCGACCATCGCGCGGCTGTCCCGGCATCCGCGCATCGCCGCGGTCAAGGAGGCGACCGGCGATATCTCGCGTGGCGCAGAAGTGCTGAAGCTGTCGCGAAAGGGCTTCGTGCTGCTGAGCGGCGACGACGCGACTGCAGCCGCGCTGATGAAAGTCGGAAGCCAGGGCGTGATTTCCGTGACCGCCAACGTCGCGGCGCGGGCCATGCACGAGGTCTGCATGGCCGGCCTGCGCGGCGCGCACGACGAGGCTGCGGCCCTCGACGCGCCGCTCACGGCACTGCACAGGACACTGTTCGTGGAACCGAACCCGATCCCGGTCAAGTGGGCCGTGCATCGCATAAAGCTGGTCGGGCCGACGCTGAGGCTGCCCCTGGTTCCGCTGTCGGAGGCGAACCACGCGGCGGTCGAGTCGGCGATGCGGGCTGCGGGTGTCGTTGCGGGCTGAGACAGGCGGACTTTCGCGGCCTCGGACGAACGTGTAGTCTCTGCGGCCCCCAGCGGAGAGGTGGCCGAGTGGTCGAAGGCGCTGGACTGGAATTCCAGTTACATCTCAACGGGTGTACGTGGGTTCGAATCCCACCCTCTCCGCCAGAAAACAGAAACGCCCCGTCAGGGGCGTTTTCGTTTTCTGGCCTGAGGGTGGGCATGAGAACCCACGTGGCCAGTGGGTTCGACAAATCGGCAGGGATGCCGATATGCACGCCCGCGCCGCGCTTGCGGCGCAGGGCGCCCCGCTGGGGCGAGGCACAGGGATGTGCCGAGTGAATCCCACCGTATCCGCCAAGAAACTCGTGACGCCCCGCAAGGGGCCTTTTCGCTTCTTGACTCGAGGGTGGCGGCGAGACCCACGAGACTCGTCGGTTCGACAAGTCGGCATGGACTCCCAACGCGTGCCCTTACCTGAACCGGATCCGTACGTTCGTCAGTTGGCCGCCCGCCTCGGTCGCCTCGTACTGGAACGCCGCGCCGTCCTCGAGCCAGCCGCTCGATGAGATGTGCAGCATCGTCTGGACTGCCGCGCCGGCGGGGTGCAGTGTCTCCTCGAAGAACGTCGCATACCCCTTTCTGAGCGAAGGCAGTGACTGCAACTCCAGGATCGTCACCTTGTTGTCCGCTGCGGCGACGTTGAAGTCGGGCACCGACACGAACCAGACTGGAACCGCACCATTGCCGAACAGCTTCGACTGCATGGGACCTGTGTCGGACGCGACGCCGTTCTTCCAGATTTCAAGGCCGTGTACGGTCAAGGTGCAGCCGAAGATCGCCGGGATGTTGGCGAAGTCGAAGAAATTGAGCATGTTGAAATTGACGCGCACACATCCGGGATCGCGATAGAAGGCGACGGCAACCCATTGGTCCGTCATGTGGACGAATCCCCGCTCGAGACGGGCATAGAACGGCCCTCCCGCGCTCTCGTCGGGTACGACGTAGCGCTCGATGGCCTCGGCTGTCGAGCCAATCAGGCCGGCGGCGACCAGGGCGGCCAGGCAGCAGAGAACGGTATGACGCTGAAAGGACGGGCGATGATGCGACATGGTGCTTCTCCCCTGGGGCGATGTGCCCGACGCTCTACTGATCCGCCGACGGGGGCGCGCGTCGTCCCGGGTGGTCTCGCCACAGAGGGCAGCCAGCCACCCGCCGGGTCCGGTTGCATGTCTCTCGCCGGCAGCGCTCCGAAGCAAGGAGTACAACTGGAGGCAGTCCGGCTGTCACAATTTGCCGTCGCGAACCACGCCATGCGGCAGATGACACGAAACGAGTGCTCCGGTGACGCCTTGTGCACGACCATGCGCCTGACACCACTGTTAGTCGCCACTCTCGCGCTGGCCGCCTGCCAGCGCCCCTCCTCGCCGCAGCAATTCAACGGCCACACGATGGGGACGACCTACAGCGTCACCGCGACGCGTCTCCCGGACACGGTGGACCGCGCTGCGCTGCAGTCCGCAATCGACTCGGTGCTCGCCGACGTGAACGAGCATCTCTCGACCTACGATCCCGCGAGCGAGATCTCCGCATTCAACGCGAGCCGCGCGACCACGCCGACAGCGGTTTCGCAGGATTTCGCAGCCGTCGTGAAGATCGCGAACGACGTCAGCACCGTCTCGTCCGGCGCGTTCGACATCACGGTCGGGCCACTCGTCCGTGCCTGGGGCTTCGGCGAGGACGCGCCCGGCGCCAGCGCACCGGCGGATCCGGACCCTGGGCTGATCGCGCAATTGCGGGCGGAGGTCGGCTTCGACAAGCTGATCCTCGCGGCGGACGGACGATGGCTGCGCAAGGCGGTTCCAACCTTGCAGCTCGACGTCAACGGAATTGCGCCTGGATACGCCGTGGACCTGATCGCGGAGCGCTTCGAAGCGTTCGGCGTCAGGGACTTCCTCATCGAACTCGGCGGTGAGATTCGCGCGCATGGCAGAAGTCCGTCGGGTCGGCCGTGGCGCGTGGCGGTCGAGGCGCCACTGAGCGGCGAGCGCAAACCGTACGCGCTGGTCGAGGTCGACGGGGTCGGCGTCTCCACATCGGGCGACTATCGGGACTTCCGCCTGGAGGGAACGCGCCGGCTGTCGCACACGATCGACCCGCGTACGGGCGCGCCCGTCACGCATCGGCTCGCGTCGGTGTGCGTCGTTCATCCGTCGACCGCCTATGCGGATGCCTATGCGACGGCGCTGATGGTCCTGGGACCGGACGAAGGCATGGCACTCGCGACAAAATTGAAGCTGCCGGCGCTCTTCATCGAGCGCACTGCCGACGCGAGCGGGTTCACGGAACGGTCCACGCCTGAATTCGCGCGGTTGCGTCGGCCGCTCGACTGACGGCTATCATCGCCGCATGACCGGCCCGTCCCCGATCCGGATCCGCCGCCGACCGCACCTGGCGCCGCTCCTCGTGCCGTTACTCGTCGTGCTGGCTGCGGGCGCGGGCATCTTCTGGATCGGCACCTGGGCCCAGACGACGGTCGTGATCCTCGTGCGCCACGCCGAGACCGACCCAGTGGCCTCGGGCGATCCGGACCTGAGCAAAGCGGGCGAGGCGAGGGTGAAAGGACTGGGCGACTACCTGGCCGGGGTCCTGTCGGGCGGCAAGGTCGATTACCTGTACTCCGCCGACACCCGGCGCGCCCAGCAGACGGCGGCGCCCATCGCCAACCAGTTCAAGCTGCCCATCAACCTGCTCTCGAGCAGCGACTGGGCGGGTCTCGCGAGCCGGATCAAGCGGGAGCACCGCGGCAAGACCATCGCCGTGGTCGGATACGCCAGCACGATCCCGGGCGTGCTGAGCGAACTCAGCGCCACCAGCGTGGCCCTGGCCGAGGACGAGTACGACTCGATCTTCCTCGTCGTGGTGCCGAGTCCCGGACCCACGCGGGTGTTCAGGCTGAGCTACGGTCCGCCGACGGTGCCGCCGCGCACGGCCCCGTAGCCGGCCTGCGCAGCAGCCGAGTCAGTGATGGCTCGTCGAGCTTTACGGCGCAACCTATTGTTCTAATTAGACTATGCCTTCGCTCCGGCCTCGATCGCCCGCCGCACGAAGGCTTCGTGGGCACCGATCCGGAGGTCCGCAAGGACGGAGTCCTGGATCGTCCCGTCCTTGCCGATGAGGTAGGTGCCCCGACGAACGCCGAAGCCGAGCGGGCCGTCGATCTCGTAGGCTTTTACGACTTTCTTGTCCGGATCCGCCAGCAGCGGGAAGTTGAGCCCGTGCTTCTCGGCAAAGCGGCGGTGCGAGTCGACGTCCTGCGGGCTCACCCCGACCACGCGCAGCTTCGCCCGCAGCAGGTCCTGGTGCAGGTCGCGGAAACTGCAGGCCTCCTTCGTGCAACCCGGCGTGAAGTCGGCCGGATAGAAATAGAGGATCAGCGGGCCGTCCTTGAGCAGCGACTTGAGCGTGTGCCGCTTGCCGGCCTGGTCCGCAAGTTCGAAGTCCGGCGCCTTCTGGCCGTTTGCGAGCATGGTCACTCTCCCTCGGCGCGTCGGACGGCGCCGGACATGTCCACTTCCATCACGAGGTACCCGGCATCCGCCATGCCGCAGTTCCGGTAGGTTCTCTGGGCCCTTTCGTTGTCGCGGTCCACATAGAGTCGCAGTCCGCAGACCGCCGGGTCGGCCTTCGCCAGGTCTTCGATGTGGCGGTACAGGGCGCGGAACACGCCGATGCGGCGCGCGACCGGGGCAACGTAGACGCTCTGCAGCCACCAGAACGTCCCGTTGCGCCAGTCGCTCCACTCGTAGGTGAACATGGCCTGGCCCACGACGTTCGCCTCGACCTCCGCCACGAAATACTGGCCAAGGGACGGATCGTCGAACACGGCCCTTACGCCGCGCTGGACGGTCCCGGGGTCGAGGTGCTTGTGCTCGGCCTCGAGCGCCATGGCGATGTTGCCTGCCACGAGGATGTCGATATCCGCTGGCGTAGCGGTCCTGACGGTGATGCTCATCGGCCGATCATACAGCCGGCGAACGCGCGGGTTGCGGGGCGCCGACCCGGTGCTACAATGCGCGCCCCTCGTGGGGCGGTAGCTCAGCTGGGAGAGCGTCGCGTTCGCAATGCGAAGGTCGAGGGTTCGATCCCCTTCCGCTCCACCACG